>JAENWK010000182.1 GCA_016650045.1 Eubacteriaceae bacterium
AGCATATCGCCCTTTTTCACAACCGTACCCGGTTTTATATTATCCTCAAACATAACGGCGGAAATCTGTGACATACCCACTGGCATCAAGGCCACCAAGCCATAGTCTTCGGTCTGCATAATCACACAGCCCCGGGTTTCGACTGCCTGCCAGCCATAATCTTCTGCATTCAGCATATATCGGTTTGCATCCTTGTCCCAATAGGTAATGCCGCCAACCGCATCGTCCTGATAGATGGTTCTTACCTCTAATATTTTTCCGCCTATCGGAAAGTGAAAACGATGATAATCCTGGACATTCAGGAAGGTGTGGGTCAATATTCCCCCGGCGAATGCATCACCATAGTTGGTTCCCTCTCCGAGCAGACTCGGTATTGAATCAAACGTCAACGATTTTATTTTCACGCCATCCCCGATTACACGGGAATCGCCGTCGATCTGCCACACACCTTGCGGTACCGAATCAGCCGGGGCGACAATTACCGAATTATCGTCTGGGGAGGCAATCGGACGTGCTACAGGCGATATCAGATAGCGACTGAAAAAATCATTGAAACTGTGCCAATTGGATGGGTCTTCATACCACCCATTCTGCAATCCGAAATCTGTATTATTATAAGCAGTCTGATAATATGAGTCATTCCATGATTCGGGAGTGCTCAGGTATTCCCCCCATTGCTTGGTGAATTTTATCATCCAGGATCGATAGGGTTCGCTGTATTGTAATGAATTATTATAAAACCCCTTATCTTTCAGCTCTTCTAATGGCTGATCGGTAATAAAATAAAAATAATCCAGGCTCTGATCGATTTGATCATAGAGGCCAGAATACTCAGTTCCAACATTGGGCAAGATGCTCCAAGGCATCGCATGATCTGCCCAGTCAATGAAGGCATAAAATTCATCCAAAGACTGCACCGGATTGGAGCTTTTATCCGGATTGACCGCTTTGGCTTGATCAATGGATTTAATCAACATCGTTTCCAACTCGGGGTTATGCTCCACCATGAGAATCAATTCTTGCGTGATTGGCGCATGGGCAGTGTCCGTTGCCCATGCGATGGGCATTGACATAAACAGTAAACTGACAACCAAAAATAGTGATAATAATCTTTTCATTCTCTTCCTCCTAAAATGTAGTATAAATATATAAAAGACGCTTCCGTTATATAAGTCATCTAGGGAAATAAATGTTATATGTAAATTGCTCAACTTTCCCAGCCTTGAAATACAGCTGAGGCATTGAAATACCGGTATCTGGAACTCCTAGAAAATACATATTGACAGAAAAATGCACCCAACATCTGATATAATGAAGCTGTAAACCAACAAATTCAGACAAGAAAGGTGCATATCACTATAATAACCCAAAACAGCCCATCTGAAAAGATCAAAATTGCATTTTTACAAGCTTTTAAATCACTTAAACTGGCAGAACTGCTTCGCCGCTCCGGCATCGCTAGTTTTAAGCTTTAGCAGTTCCCCAGAGATCTTCAATAAACGAGAACCAAGTACCGGATGTGCCATATACACCTCTGCTTCCGTACGGTTTTTAATAGCATAATACTTTGCTAAGGAGGAAAAACGTCTATGGATGTTATCATTTGACACACAAATGACATATAACAATTATACAATTCCCCCATTAAAGTATATTAGCAAAAACGAATATTGGAGGAATTAGAATGAATTTAAATTGGAATAAAGTTGCAAAATGGTCCAGACTACTGATTTTGGTGGGTCTATTGATATGGATCACCTATGAATCTTACATGCATCAGGTTCTTGGGGGTGGAAAATCGCCCTCAATCCATGCACTGTGCCCGTACGGCGCATTGGAAAGCCTGTATACATTACTCTTTACAGGAAGTTTTATCAAAAAAATCTATTCTGGAACAGTGGTCTTACTGGGACTCACGGTTATACTTGCCATACTTTTTCGCAGAAGTTTTTGTGGATTGCTTTGTCCCTTTGGGGTGCTTCAGGAATTGTTCGGGAAGCTCCGGCAAAAACTGTTTATGAGGCGTTTTATCATTCCCCTAAAAGTTGATCGAGTAGCCCGGTATCTCAAATACGTCGTTCTCCTTCTTACCCTGGGAATGGCCTGGTATTATGGATCACTCTGGCTGGCTCCCTATGACCCGTATTCAGCATACTCGCATTTATCGTCAATAGCTGGTTCCATCGAAGAAGATCCATTTGCGATCATCGGTTTCGCATTGTTGTTTATTACACTGGTCGGTTCATTTCTGTATGATCGATTCTTCTGTAAATATCTGTGCCCTGTCGGCGCTTTCTATGCCATCATTGGTAAAACAAGTCCTACAAAAATTGAGCGGGATGATAATCTTTGCGTTCATTGCAAAAAATGCAACAAAACCTGTCCCGTTAACATTGATATTGAACAGTCGGATATAATTACCGATGCTGAATGTAT
>JAENWK010000118.1 GCA_016650045.1 Eubacteriaceae bacterium
AGAACCCCGTGATCGGTTAACGCCACACTGTCCATTCCCTTTTCAGCAGCGACTTTTGCAAGTGCGTTAATTCGACCAAAACCATCTAATAAACTATATTCGCTATGTACATGCAAATGCGTGAATTTGTTTTCCATATTACTAACCATTCTTGAATTTTTTGATTGTTTGTCTTCTTAATAAATTTCTAATTGCTTCATAGTATACCATAATTTCAAATAAATAAATAGACTTTTGTCCCAGTCGGGTAATATTGATCCCAGCCCACAAAATTCTATCCCAATGAAAAAAAGGTTAAAAAAATCCCATAGAACAAACACAATTTTGTGCTTTTTCTATGGGTGTGGATTTAATAATTAATGGTATCGTTTTGAAGATTTTTTTTGCTTATGACGATAGCTGAGATACCCTGCCATAAGTAATATCCCAAGGGCTAAAAAACTCAATTGTGTGAAGTTCCATTTGGTGATTGAACTATTAATTGTTCGTTCCAAAACCCAGGTGACATAATTATCTTTAAGCCCAATTCGGCCTGCGACATTCATAAACATTACAGTAATTCCTGGAATCAACAATACAATGGAACTGACAAGAAGTGATGAACCTGTCCACCAAAGTGTTCGCATTCGATGATGTTTGTTGGTCAGCCAAAGTAAGAACACCATGAGAAGAATTAATCCGCCTAAAAAGAATTCTGCCAAATGTATTTTACTCAGCACATTCTGCAGGGCTTTGTCTACCCCAACTTGTTTGAGTAATCCTGGATCAATGATCATTGAATAGGTTTCAATCCGTTCTCCCGACATTTTTGAAATTTTCTGAACTTGGGCGGCCTGTTCTTCGGTATAGGGTAAATTTCTCTGGACCACATAATCCTTCACATAGCCTTCAAGATTTTTGTTGATGGTTGACGTATCAAATTTTAAAGTGTAATCCTTAATATCCCCACGCAGGAATCCAATCATTTCTGATATGGCGGTTTGAGTATAGTCTTTTATTTCCACATCGGATACCGACTGAGTGATCAAGTCACCAGGAAGATTGGTGAAACGTCCAACTTCTTCCAACCCGAAATCAATTTGCACCCTCAGTTTGTCATAATAGGCTGGGGTATTGGCATACTCCAGATAAGACACAGGGTTTAAAAGGACAAGGTCTACAAAGAGAACGGTTTGAAAGAAAATCAATACGATACCTAAAAGAAAGGAAATCAATATCCTCAAAATATCTTTAAAATCAAACAACTTAGACACCTCCCCAGGCATTTAAAGGACCATCGATTAAACGGAACCGTGCAATGTAGCGATTTGGGGCAGAACCAATAAAATCAAAGGGATAACAGGTCAGCAGCGTGAGCACTTCGACCGGGGTAGGTGAAATGTATTGCTCTTCGTAATCATTAATAATTAATGAATCCTCCATCTCATATTCAAATTTTCCCGCAGTGGTATCCAGGGTGACTTTATCCCCAGGTACAAGCTCGCCCAATCGTGCAAACTGAGTATTTCGATGGGCACTGATCACCACATTTGAGCCTTCTCCCGGAAGAGCCGAACCATAAAAATGTCCCGGACCCATGCTGAGTATTTCCTCGGTATCGCCTTGATAAATAGGTCCCACTAGCCCGATTTTTTCAATGATTATTGTTCCGAACTCCTCGCCAAAAGATGGGAATACTCCCTGTGCCGTTATTATTTTTTCGCCATTATATTCTATTCGCTCATCCACTAAAAACATTCTCGCCATGGAAAAGGCAAAGTCAATATAGGGACGACAGGCAATGGTAAAAACAATTAAAGTGACACATAAAAGAAAAGCAGGGGCAAACCATAAGGCCCCTACTTTTCTTTTTTTTCTTTTTCGAGAGGACTCCTTAAAGCTGTTCGTCTTCTCTTTATTCATAGTTTATAATTTCCTTTTTAACACTTTTTTATTGAATTGCTTTTTTTCGGTAAACAACCACACCCGCACCAATTGTTGCGATGGCTAAAACAGCGGCTAAACCAAATAAGCTATTATCAAGAGCTGTCTTGGCAACCATTGTAAATCCTGATGCTGCAGTACCAGTGTTTGTTACTCCAGTTGTTACATTTCCTTGAACAGTAACTGACTTACCTGAAGCTGGATCATATACTGTAAAGGTATAAACTCCATCAGCTGTTCTGGAAAGATCGCTAAGTGTAAATCCGGCAGCTTCGGTAGCTGCTTCAAATTGTTTATAAATGTCCTGTGAAACAGCAAGATTCATAACACCACCTGCTTTATTATAAATAGCGGTTGCATTACTAATGTTTACGCTGATTTGATCTGCTTCAGTCTGGGTAAGAACCTTACCAGTATCTCTTAAAAAGCTATCCGCTAAACCTGCATAGGAAGCTGTTCCAGGGATTCCTGCGCCATTAATGGCACTGATTACCTGGTCATTTGGACTTGCAGCGAATACTGCTGAACCCGATGAAAAGATCATGGCGATTATGGTGATCATTACGAAAATCTTTGAATGTGAAAATTTCATTCAATCCTCCTTAAAGTATTTTATTTGTGTTTATTGATTATAGTTTACTTCAGTTTTAGAAGTTTTGTCAAGATATTACTAAAACTAATTTAAATTGAAAAGATGTCAATCTCTTATTTTGCCAGCTTTTCTTTTTGTTTTGTCCATTTCTTTTTTTTCGTCTTTTTATCCACTGGTCGCTCTTCTTCATAATAACCATGGTAACCGTAATCCATGTACCGCTTATTACTGCGAACCTTATTCGCCACCACGCCAATAATATTCGCACTAATGTTCTGAATGGTTTCAATCACGTATTTGACCCCATCTCGATCGGATTCCCCAAGAGATACCACAATAATGTATCCTTCGGCTACAGAGCTCAAAACAGCGGCATCGGTGACCAGGCCAAGGGGTGGTGCATCCAATAGCACATAGTCAAAATCTTTTTTAAGTTCAGTGATTAACTCACCCATTCTGCGACTGGCCAGTATTTCCGAAGGATTTGGAGGTATAGGCCCTGAAGCAATAATAAAGAGGTTGGGCACTTCAGTTTTTTGAATGCCATCGGCAATGGGAATTTCTTTAAGCAGAATATTTGTCAACCCTTTTTTATTAGTTAAATCAAACTTCCGATGTATCTGTGGCCGTCTCAAATCACAATCCATTAATAAGATTCGCTTTCCACTCTGGGCAAGCGCCACTGCATAATTTGAAATAATGGTTGTTTTTCCTTCGCTACTGCTGCTGCTGGTGACAGCCAACACCTGGAGTTCATTATCAATGTCGGAAAAAGTAATATTCGTTCGCATGTTCCTGAATGCTTCAGAAATTTGTGACTTTGGTGATTTAAACGTTATAATTGAATCTTGCATTATCTTCCCCCGCCATTATCTAGTTCAGCACTCTCAGGAATAATTGCCACAATCGGGATGGATTCAATGAGCTTTTTCAACTCATCCACTGTTTTAACCCGTGTGTTTAATGTTTCCCGAATGAATACAATGAATACACTCACTACAAGTCCAAGTAAAAATGCGATGGCAATATTCAATTTCAAATTTGGTGATACCGGATTCTTATTAACTTCAGCAATGTCCACAACCTGTAAGTTGTTAATTTTCATTAAGTCTGTGACATTCGTCATAAACACAGCGGCTGTTTTGTTGGCAATCGTTGTGGCCAAAACAGGATCCTGTGAAGTAACAGTGATTTCAATGATCTCAGTTTCATTAACGGTTGATACTGAGATCATCTTTGCCAAAGCACTATTGCTTATATCTAATCCCAGACCTAAGTTCACCTCAGACATAACGGATTTGCTCTTTGCAATTTCGCTATAGGTTCCGACTAATTGTTGGTTAGTTCTCAACTCATTGGCATTATCTGATGCTGAACTCGTATAACCTTCGGGTTTCCCGACAATGAGAGTGGTGCTGCTGCTATACTCTTTATTAATGAAGAAAATGGTAAAGACCGTTACCAATGCCATAAACAGCACGGTAATGGCTATAATCATTTTCCAATTTTCTTTTAGGCGTTCCAGTATCTCCTGTAAACTTATTTCTTCCATTGAATCCCTTTCTTCTCCAGCTTTGTTTTTATGCTAATCATTGTGTGACTTAGTTATAAAACTTTCAACACACATTATATCCGAAAAAAATATTTCCATCAACTTTTTTTATTGACTCGAAGATTATTTTCCCAATAAACTTAAATGACACATAATAGGAACTACTCTGAATTAAATTAAGTTAAAAAAATAACAACATTTTATTACCGGTAATCCTTTACATCCTATTTGATTTATGTTAGTATATTCCCATAGAGCATTTGTATATTTTTTTAGACAATAAAAATAATTTCATATATTGGCAGGAGTTTTGGAGAGCCGTACTTTCTTTTTTACATTAAGTGAATATGTAAATCTGTTAGTATGTGCTTTTTTAGTTTGGTCATCATTTTCTATGATTTTATTATGTTTTACATAATTAAATAAAAAAAATAAATAGGGGGGTTATACTTATGAAAAAGTATATCTTATCACTGGATGCAGGAACTACAAGTTCAAGAGCAATTTTGTTTAACCATGACAGCGAAATTGTGAGTGTTGCACAAAGAGAATTTACTCAGATTTATCCAAAAGC
>JAENWK010000092.1 GCA_016650045.1 Eubacteriaceae bacterium
ATTGAGACTTGTTGACTCTGCACCTGATTCCGAATACTACTGTAATAAAGTTGCTGATACTAACGGTGTCTACATGGTGCCTGCCTTTGTTGGTCTTGGCGCTCCTTTCTGGGATATGTATGCACGTGGTGCCATTCTTGGTTTAACCCGTGGCGCAAATAAAGCACACATTATCCGGGCAACGGTTGAATCACTTGCTTATCAGACAAAAGACGTTTTGGATGCCATGGAAAAAGATTCCGGCATTAAATTGGCAGAATTAAAAGTTGATGGCGGCGCTTGTGCCAATAACTTCCTGATGCAATTCCAATCTGATCTTCTTGGGGTTCCCGTTGAACGTCCATCCATTGTGGAAACCACCGCTATGGGTGCCGCCTATCTCGCTGGTTTGGCTGTTAAATTCTGGGATAACAAAGATGCTGTTACACAAGCCTGGAAACTTGACAGAAAATTCGAACCAATGATGGATGCAGCCGTTCGTGCTAAATTATACGCCGGTTGGTTAAAAGCAGTTAAATGTGCTCAGGGTTGGGAAGACGTCGAATAAAACTTTTCCTATGAATTAAACAAGAAAAGCTATTGGGGGTGTTGATCAACACCCCAATAATTTAAGATTTTACTCTTTCCTATTTAAGTGATTGTGTTATAATAAACCAGAACAAATACAATCTCAGGGAGGGGCTTATGTCAACAAGAAAATGTCTTCTCATGTTTCAGGATAATCCCATCATCGTTGCTGTACGTAATCCAAAGGATATCTATGATGCAATCAATTCTGAATCACATATTATTTTTTTACTGACCGGAAATGTTTTTAACCTTAAAAAAATGGTGGAACTTTGCAGCAACGCCGGCAAATACGTTTTTACCCATTTAGATCTCATTAAAGGTTATTCTCAGGATAACTATTTCATTAAGTACCTCAGAGATGAGATTAATCCTACCGGAATTATCACAACAAAAAACAACATTATAACTCGTGCCAAACAGGAAAATCTGTTGACCATACAACGCTTGTTTTTACTTGATTCTTCGGCCATGGATATCTCTATTACCTCAGCAAAGAAAATAAAACCCGATGCGGTTGAAATTCTTCCGGGGTTGGTGCCGAAACTCATTAAAAGCGTTAAAAGCCAAATAAATATTCCCATTGTCACCGGTGGTTTTATTGAAACTGTCGAAGAGGTTCGCTCTTGTCTTACTGCTGGTGCATTATCAGTCAGCACATCTCACAAACCATTGTGGGATAAAATCCCGCTTATTCGCAGTGAACAAAAATCACTGCTGGAAAAATAAGCTACAATTAAATATAAGGCAACGGAGAGCCACACTATTTTTTTAAATAATATCATTATTTAAAAAAATTGTGTGGTTTTTAATTTTTACAAGTCCTAAGGAGGAATAAGAAATGTATGATATCGCGATTATTGGAGCTGGCATTGCCGGATCCTACATTGCCCGGGAATTATCCCGATACAAACTAAACGTCGTTTTGCTTGATGGTGAAAACGATGTAGGCAATCAGATTACCATGGCGAATTCCGCTATTGTCCATGCCGGTTTTGACGCACCATCCTATAAGCTTAAAGGAAAATTCAATGCTGTCGGAAACATCATGTACGAAAAAGTATGCGCCGATCTTGATGTTCCATTTAAGCGCTGTGGTTCACTGGTAGTAGCCCATGATGAGTATGAACTGGCAACGGTTCATGAACTCTATAAAAATGGTTTAATTAATGGTGTTCCCGGTTTGAAAATTCTCTTTAAAGAAGAAGTCCATGCCATGGAACCAAATTTAAATGAAACTGTTTGTGGTGCTCTGTATGCCCCAACCGCCGGGGTGGTATCCCCTTTTGAACTCTGTGTTAACGTGGCTGAAAATGCTGTGGATAATGGGGTTACCCTTAAACTGAATCACTTAGTCAGTGATATAAAAAAAATAGATGATCATTTCAGTATTACAACCAATGCAGGAACCATTGAAGCAAAATTTGTGATAAACGCCGCCGGGGTTTATGCCGATGATATTTATGAAATGGTAGGCGAACCCTATTTTCAACTGCTTGCCAGAAAAGGAAACTACTTTATTTTTGATAAAGAAGTGGGTAACCTTGTTAATAATGTTATTTTCCCTTGTCCTTCAAAAAAAGGAAAAGGCATTTTAGTCGCTCCAACGGTTCATGGCAATATTTTAATCGGACCTGATGCCGAACCAGTGGAAAAAGGGGATACCTCAACCACCGCTGATCGTCTGGATTATATTAAACAAAATGCTTTGAAAAATTGCCCTTCCCTTCCCTTTAATAAAATCATTCGCTCCTATGCCGGTTTCCGAAATACCCCGGTAGCGGATACCTTTACCACCACCGATGGTGACTTTATTATTGAAGAATCACCGGTAAAAGGTTTTATTAATGTGGCTGGCTATGAATCTCCGGGATTAACCTCCATTCCAGCGGTTGCCCACTATGTGGTTGAAGAAATTATTAAGCCCATGATTCCTGATATAAAAGAAAATATGGACTATAATCCAAAAATTCGTCCCCGTATTCGTTTTGATGAACTTAACGAGGAAGAAAAAATAGCCATTATTAAAGAAAACCCTAAATACGGTAAGGTGATCTGTCGCTGTGAAACCATTACCGAAGGGGAAATTATGGATGTTATCCACCGCAGTGTCGGCGCTCGAACGGTAAAATCCGTTAAAAAACGTTGTCGTGCCGGCACGGGTCGTTGTCAAGGTGGTTTTTGTTCACCACGTGTGATAGAAATTCTTGCCCGTGAGCTAAACTGTCCTTTAGATGAAGTAATGTATGATCAACAGGATTCTACCTACATTCTTTCTGGCAAAACAAAATCAGCTAAGTCGGAGGTAAAGTCATGATTTATGATGTTGTTATCCTAGGAGGCGGCCCAGCCGGTTTGGCCGCCGCTGTTGAAGCAAAAAAAGAAAGTGCGGAAAATGTTCTGATCCTTGAGCGTGATCGCGAATTAGGTGGGATTTTAAACCAATGTATCCACAATGGTTTTGGACTTCACACCTTTAATGAAGAATTAACGGGTCCTGAATACGCAGAGCATTATATTAATCAGGTCATCGAATTGGGTATTCCCTATTTTTTAGATACCATGGTGTTAGATATGGTTGATCAGGGCGACCTCAAAGTTATCCACGTAATCAATGAAAAAGAAGGCTACATGGCTATTCAAACCAAAGCAGTCATCTTAACCATGGGCTGTCGCGAACGCCCTTCCGGGGCCATTGGCATCCCAGGTTACCGTCCTTCCGGTGTTTTCACCGCAGGCACGGTTCAGCGCTTTGTTAACATGGAAGGTTATATGCCCGGTAAGGAAGTTGTCATCCTGGGTTCTGGTGATATTGGACTGATCATGGCGCGTCGCATGACCTTGGAAGGTGCCCATGTTCAAGCCGTGTGCGAATTAATGCCTTACTCAAATGGTTTGGTTAGAAACATTGTGCAATGTCTCGATGATTATGATATTCCTTTGAAATTAAGCCACACCATCACCTTTATTCATGGTAAAGATCGTCTGGAAGGTGTTACCGTTGCCAAAGTTGACGATCACTTAAAGGTCATTCCCGGAACTGAGGAATTTATTCCCTGTGATACCCTTCTTCTGTCTGTGGGTTTGATCCCAGAAAATGAAATCACCCGTAACGCAGGGGTCGAAATGGATTCACGTACCAATGGGTCAGTGGTTGGCGAACTCCGCCAAACCTCAATGCCCGGTGTATTTGCCTGTGGCAATGTTGTGCATGTCCATGACCTGGTGGATTTTGTAAGTGAAGAGGCTGTTCTTGCCGGCAAAGGTGCTGCCAAATATCTTAAAGGCCAGTTAGATACCAATATAACATTTACCACCCTCAATGGGGACGGCATCAGTTATGTGGTACCACAGAAGGTTTCACTAAAAAATGTGGAAGAAAAAGTAACCTTCTACATGCGTGTGCGACAAGTGTTTAAAGATAAGGTGGTTAATGCCTATATCGGCGAGACTCTTATCGCCACTAAAAAAGAGAAGAAACTTCTTCCTGCTGAAATGGTTAATTTTAAAATTGCCAAGAATATATTGGCACAATATCCCGCCGGGGAAATCCGTTTTGTTATAGAGGAGGCAAAGAAATGAAAAAAAATATGACATGTATTGTTTGCCCCATCGGTTGTCAGCTAACCGTTGAGCCAAAAAATGATGGAACCTTTGAAGTCACTGGGAATGGCTGTAAACGTGGTCCAAAGTATGCCTATGCTGAAATGACCAATCCTACCCGTATGATTCCCACCACGGTTGTGATTAAAAACGCCATGCTGCCAAGACTTCCGGTTAAAACAGCTCAACCCATTCCAAAAGGACAGATTTTTGATGCAATGGCGGCTATTAATCAGGTGGTTGTGGAAGCCCCCATTAAAACTGGTGACGTTGTTTTAAAAAATCTCCTGGGACTTGGTATTGATGTTGTCTCTACCCGAACCATGAATAAATGCTAATTTTTTTGATTTCAAAAGGCACTGAGAAGAGGAAAGCCTCTTTTCAGCGCCTTATTTTTATTTACACTCAACCATTTAAAGCTCTTCCACAAACCGATATCCTACCCCTACCTCGGTTAAAATATACTTTGGTTCTCCCGGGTTTTTTTCAAGCTTGCGACGTATATTGGAAGAAATGTAATTCTTTCCATTTCTTCCAATATCAATTGGCAATCCCTGTCATCAGACAGAAGAATTGAAAATAGAAAAGGCCGTTTCCACAAAAGTTTCACTTTTAGGGAAACGGTCTTTTTATTAATTAGCGTTCCGATATTCACAGGTAACATTGGAACAGTTGGCACAGTCATGATCTTTTTCTGCCAGTTCAATGTCTTTATCAGCTCCATAGACATATCCCAGTGTTTTGACCGGGTAATACATGAAACCCTCGGTAATTCCAACTGAAAGCAGTTCTTCACCATCCGTATGATCCAAAATTGTTTTTTGAAATTTCATTGGAATCAAATTATCATCTGGTTCGTATCGCACCGTTAAGGCATACCCCTGGTTCTCATAAATTTCTTTTTTAATGACTTCATAATAATCATTGGTCGCATTAAAAAGGATGATATCCGCCATACTGTCGATCATCAGTCCCTTTAAAAAATCTTTATCTTTAAAAAATTCCGTGGATTTTTCACTGATTTTAGAGCCCAGGGTTACCAGACAATAAACCAAATGACTGACCTCACAAAGCCCCCAATGGATTTTTTCTTCTTCATCATTTTCTTTGAATGCATGAATAGCTTGAATGGTCAATAATTCTGGTAACTGAGCAATCAATTTATCATAGGCTGAGACAAACTCCGCATACATGGCTTGTTCCTTAAATATATGCATTCGCTCAAACAATTCTTTTCGGTCAATACGATATGGAATTTTAGTAATGTTGTTCACAATAGCGGCTCCTCTTATCAATGTTTATCTAATGTCCATTTGGTGAAAAATAAGGTGGCTTTCGCCACCTTGTATGACGATGCCATGCAGGGTATGAAACCATTTTGGGAAGACTTTCTAAAAATTTGTGATCACACCCAAAAGCCGCATCACATCCAATCCATTTAACCTGAAACAAGCCATTCGATATCACCTGGTTAATCAGTTTTGAAGCAATTGTATTTTTCGTCTGAAACTCTGTGTCTTCCGGTATCTGGCAGTGTTTCCATTTGTCTCTGTATTCTTCTGAAAACCAGTTTTGTGGTAAATTACAGCTTCTCATTTAAAAGCTTTAGATCGGTAATATTGGTAGCGTGAATGCCTTTTTAAACTCCTTCGTAAAAAATACAATGTTCAATTTGTTCTTGCCATAGATCATACCAAAGCTGTCTTTGAATTGCAACCGGATAATGAAAGAATTAATCTTAGTCAATAAACAGGCCCATCGAAGTGATCTGCCCAACATCTTCTGGGGATTGTTTTGATCTTCTGAAACATGGGTTTTCTGCTTCACAATCCACTCGTTTTTATAAGTGTTAATGTTCAACTTTTTGGGAACATTTTTATAACCAGTCTGTCAACCGTAAAAATTTTATATTTAAATAATATACC
>JAENWK010000106.1 GCA_016650045.1 Eubacteriaceae bacterium
GAATATGTGGATATTATTGTTTATGAAAGTGATCGCCTATGGAAACTTTCTTCGAATTTATTAAAGCTTTCAGAACTTGAAAATGGGATCCTTGGATTAAAAAAAGAACGGTTCTCATTGGATGAAGGGATTCGCAGGGTAATACTTCTGCTTCAGGAAAAATGGGAAAACAAAAACATTGAATTAGACATCCAATTGGATGAGGTCTCCTATTGGGGAGATCAGGAGCTCATGGCCCAGATATTCATTAATCTCTTGACCAATGCCATTAACCATACCCCGAAAAATGGTGTGATTACACTTTTGCTAAAGGCAACAACTGCGGACATTGTTTTTAAAATTAAAGATACTGGAGAGGGTATTTCAAAAGAAGATCAGAAAAAAATATTCGATCGATTTTATAAAGGGGATCAATCCCGAAGTACTCCGGGAACGGGTCTGGGTCTCACTATTTGCCAGCGGATTATTGACCTCCATGGTGGCAGTATTTCGGTGGAAAGTATGGTTGGTGAAGGCAGCCGCTTTTGTATGAAACTGCCGCGCGAATAGATACGATTTTTCATGACCATCATTAATCGTTGTATCCAGTCAAGAGCGGACAAGTTTTCCAGGTGTCCCATGGCCCTCAATGTGATGTCATAGTCTCCATTAAACCAAAAGCTTGTCAAAAACAAAAAAAAGTCCAGAAACGGAATGACCGTTTCTGGACTTTTTTTTTGAACAGTTTTTTCGAATTTTGAGTTGGGTTTTAGAAAAGAGTTTCTTCAGTGCTTTCTTCCAATTCATCGTTTTTTTCAAATTGTGAATTATAAAGTCTGGCATAGAAACCATTGGCTTCAATCATTGCCGCATGAGTCCCTTGTTCCACAATGTCACCATTGTCCATGACCAGGATAAGATCGGCATTTTTAATGGTGGATAAGCGATGGGCAATAACAAAGCTGGTTCGGCCTTCCATTAGGTTATCCATGGCTTTCTGAATGAGAACCTCGGTACGGGTGTCCACCGAGCTGGTAGCTTCATCTAAAATCAAAATCTTAGGATCCGCCAAAATAGCCCGGGCAATGGTAAGGAGCTGTTTCTGGCCCTGGGAAACGTTGTTGGCTTCTTCATTTAAAACCATATTGTAGCCATCCGGCAGAGTATGAACGAAAAAATCCACCTGAGCCGCAGCGGCTGCAGATTCTACTTCCGCATCGGTGGCATCCAATCGACCGTATTTAATATTATCCCGGATACTGGCATTGTACAGCCATGTATCCTGAAGGACCATACCAAAAAGACTTCTTAGATCAGTTCGGCTGAAATCCTGAATATTATGGCCATCCACGAGAATTGCGCCAGAGTCGATGTCATAAAAACGCATGAGGAGCTTAACGATGGTGGTTTTTCCAGCACCGGTAGGACCAACAATGGCCACCTTCTGTCCTTCTTTTATATGGGTGGAAAAATTCTTGATAATGGGTTTGCCAGGATGATAACCAAAGTTCACATGATCAAAATCGACAATGCCGGCAACCTTTTTAAGATCAAAATCGGTGGTTTTTTCAGTAATTTCTTCAGGTTCTTCAAGAAAAGTGAAAACCCTTTCCGCAGCTGCGGTTGTTTGCTGTAAAACATTGGAGATGTTTGCAAGCTGGATGATGGGTTGAGTGAACTGTCTTACATACTGAATGAATGCCTGAATATCCCCAACGGTTATCCAGCCGTTTGCCGCCAGATAACCACCAAGAATACAAATGACCACATAACCAACGTTCCCAATGAACGTCATCATGGGCATCATCAGTCCGGATAGAAATTGGGATTTCCAGGCGGAGCTAAAGAGGGTGGTATTGTAATGATCAAAGGTCTCAAAAGATGAGTCTTCACCGTTAAATGCCTTCACCACATTGTGTCCACTGTACATTTCTTCAACGTGTCCGTTAATATGTCCCAAATAGGTTTGTTGTTCTCCAAAATATTTTTGAGAGCGTTTGACAATGAAAATAACCACAATAAAGGAAAGTGGCACGGTGCATAGTGCCACCAGGGTCATCTGCCAACTGATGGAAAGCATCATCACCAATATACCCACAATGGTGACAACCGAAGTGATGATTTGGGTAATGCTTTGGTTCAGGGTTTGGTTCACGGTTTCAATATCATTGGTGAGAAAGGATAGAACTTCTCCATAGCTTGTTTTATCAAAATATTTCAGGGGAAGACGATTAATCTTGGCAAAAATATTTCGTCGCAGGTCATAGGTAACTTTCATGGAAATACCGGTCATAATATATCCTTGAATATAGGAAAAAATAACCGAAATGGTATAAAGTCCCAACATGATAAGTATGATTTGACCAATATAGTTAAAGTCAATGCCTTTGCCGTTATCGGCGATCATATTCATAACGCCTTCAAAAATGGCGGTTGTGGCATTCCCTAATATCTTAGGTCCGACGATCATAAAGAGGGTGGATGCAATGGCAAAGATAAAGACAAAAATCAGTCTTACTTTATAGACACTCAAATAGGCGACGAGTTTTTTTAGGGTTCCCTTAAAATCTTTGGGCTTTTCCCCGGGCATCATGGAAACTCCGCCTGGACCTCGTCTCATGCCTCCGGCAGGTTGCGTTTGTTTTGGTTGTTCTTGATTACTCATAGTGCCAGTTCCTCCTCTGAAAGTTGTGAGGATGCAATTTCTCGGTAAGTATCACAGGTTTTTAATAATTCATTATGTGTACCCTTGCCCACCATACGGCCGTGATCCAAAACAATGATCTGTTCGGCATTCATAATGGTATTGATCCTTTGGGCGACAATAAGTACGGTACTGTTGCTGGTATGTTTCTTTAAGGCTTTTCTCAGGGTGACATCGGTTTTGTAATCCAAGGCGGAAAAGCTATCGTCAAATATGTAAATATCCGGTTTACGGACCAAAGCTCTGGCAATGGAAAGGCGTTGTTTTTGTCCGCCGGAGACATTGCTGCCACCCTGGGAGATTTCCCGATCAAACCCTTCAGCACTGGATCCGACAAAGGATGTGGCTTGTGCCACCTCAGTGGCAATGGTTAAGTCGGCATCGCTGGCATTTTGATCACCGTATCGAAGGTTTGATGCGATAGTGCCTGAAAATAACACGCCTTTCTGGGGAATATAACCGATTTTTTCCCGGAGATCATGTTGGGTGACATCCCGAATGTCAATATTATCAATGCGAATCTCGCCATCGGTGACATCAAAAAATCGCGGGATCAGGTTAATCAGTGTGGATTTTCCAGACCCAGTGGATCCAATAAATGCAGTGGTTTCACCGGGCTTGGCCACAAAATTAATATCATGGAGCACATCCTCTTCGGCCCCTTCATAGCGGAAGGATACATGATCGAAGCTCACGGTGGTTCGATTATTTATTGGAAGTTGTTTAGGAGCAGCAGGATCTTTAATACTGGGCTCGACAGCTAATACTTCCTGGATACGATCCCCGGAGACTGCAGCTCTTGGAATCATGATAAACATCATGGAAATCATAAGGAAGGAAAAAATGATTTGCATGGCGTACTGCATAAAGGCCATCATATCACCGACTTGCATGGCGGATTGGGAGATTTGGCCGGCACCAACCCAGATAACCAGTAAGGTAATGCCATTCATAATAAACATCATGGTAGGCATTAAAAAGACCATTACACGGTTCACAAAGAGGTTGTTGGCAGTGGTTTCCTGGTTCACACCATCAAATCGTTTTTCTTCAAATTTCTGAGTGCCAAAGGCTCGAACAACCATAATGCCGGTAAGGTTTTCCCGGGTGACCAGATTAAGTTTATCCACCAGTGTTTGAATCTTTATAAATCGGGGCATGGCAATAATAGAAACAATCCCAAGGATTGCCATAACCAAAATCACGGCCAAAACAATGATCCAACCCATGGAGGAGGATCTTTGCAATGCAAAAATGATGCCGCCAACCGCCAGAATCGGAGAATAGCAGAGAATCCGAATGCCCATAATCAATAGGGTTTGGATTTGGGTGACATCGTTGGTATTTCGCGTTATCAGTGATGCGGTGGAAAATTTATTAAACTCGGTACTGGAAAAATTTTGTACCTTTCTAAAAATATCCTGTCGCAGGGTTTGGCATACTCCGGCAGCCACCTTTGCGGAAAGATAGCCAACGCCAATGGCGGCGGCAATACTGATGAAAGACAGCAGGAGCATTATGGCGCCAATTTGTAAAATATACATGGTTTGCATGGCGCCGATATCCATACCAAGCTCGCTATAAAATTGCTTGGTAAACTGTATGGCGGTTTGTTCCTGCATGGATTGAGGGGTCTTGGCGGCTTGGATCCGGGCCTCATCAAAGGTGGAAGTGGGAAGCCTGGTAAGCACTGGTAACATGGCATAAATTTTTGTAAAGTCCACACTGCTCATACTTTGGGTAGAACTGGAATCTGAAGTACTCGGATTCAGTGAACGCGAATAATTTATAAAGGTCCAGGTCGCCTGGCCAAACATTTGATTCAGGGTTGTATAAATTTGAGAATCCCTGGTATTTAATACATAAATATTTTGGGTGGCTAACAGAGGATAGCTTTTAAGTGCAGCCTCATAGCCGGCTGCGTTAGTATCCCCGGTTGTCATTAATGTATAGTTGTCGGCGACGGTTTTTTGTTGTTCTTTTGTCATAAAGGCAGTCATAAGGGTGTAACCATCTTCGCTGATGGCTTCGGGCGTTGCGTGCTCAATACCACTTTGCTGGATTCCCACATTGACGATTTCAGACATATAATTTGGAAGGTTAAGGTCCGAAATGGCCTGTACAAACAGTAGGGCAATTGCCAGTATCAGCATAATGACATAGGGCTTTAAATAGCGTGACAGTTTTATCATGGAGTTTTCCTTTCTGGTTGTTCATTTTGTTTTTCTTCAATAGAATCAAAGGCTGCTGAAAGCTTTTCCAATAAGGTGATCAGCGTTTGGGTTTCTTCCGGGCCTAAAATATCTACAGCTTCATCATAAAGCTGGAAGCTTGAATTAGAAATCTGTGTTTCCAGTGCCTTGCCCTTAGGGGTGAGGTTAACATAAACTAAGCGGCGATCGGATTCGGTGGTGATGCGTTTTACATAACCTTGCTTGACCAAAGTGGAAATGGTTTGGGAAACCCCAGGCATTGATATTGAGGAATAACGACTGATCTCTGATATTTTCACCCCGAGTGGGGATGGGGTGCCAAGGCTTTGAAATTCCAATGCTAGTTCTTCGTAGCGGTGTTTAATGGTCATCAGCATAAAAAACTCATGGGGTTTGAGTTTGCTGATGCCCGATTTATGAAGTCGGGTCATGCTTGATTTTTTTATTTGGTCAAAGGCTTTAAATAATTGCTGTCCATAATTGTCCAAAAAAA
>JAENWK010000181.1 GCA_016650045.1 Eubacteriaceae bacterium
ATAACAACGGTTTGAAGGTTTTTCAGTGAATCCGTTCGCGCACAGACTTCTTTTATATTTTTTAGAACACCATAGGTGCCCGCAAAAATAATCAGAGTCGTTTTACTGGGATCCAGACCGTACTTTTTCATTAACCGAGGTCGGTTCTCTTTGTGATAGAAAGTCTCCCGAATTGGAATTCCTGTTTTCAAAACTTGTGAAGGGGAGAAACCATCAGCTAGAAGGATTGACTCCACATTTTCACAGGCAACATAAAAACGTTCCGTATCTTTATGCATCCAAGCCTTTGGAATACAAAAATCTGTGACGACTGTAAAAACAGGAATCTCAGGATAGTACTTTTCCTTCATGATTGAAGAAATAGTGTAAGGATAAGTGTTTATGATACAATCCGGCTTGAATTTTTCAATCATTCCAAGCAATGTTTTATCAGTAAGATGCCAAAGGCTGTAAATGAATTTTCCATGTGCGGATTCCTCTAAATCATAATACATCCGCTGGTAAAAACTACTGCCAATTGAATAGGATAAAAGATATGATTTTTCAATAAACCGATTAAGAGCAGGGTTGGTTTCATTAAATAAATCCTGAACAGAAACTGTATGTCCCATGGATTCAAAGCCGTCCTTAAGTGAGGCGGCTACCATTTGATGACCCGAACCATGGGAACAGGTTAAAATAAGAATGCGTTTAGATTGAGACATGATAAACCGTCCTTTCTGGAGATTCATAATAAAGACAAATCCCCGATAAATCATTCGGCATAATTCTATCGCAAAAACATTAGATTTACATTAGAATTAATTCGATTTACTATTTTTCACTTTCTTTTTCACATGTTTTAAGGAATTAGTTAAATAAGGATTGAATTAATCGTTTTTTCCATTTATAATGATATTATCAATATGGAAAGAGGTATCTAAGATGATTGAATTTGTATATGGTTCAAAGGGAAGCGGCAAGACAAAAAAAATGATCGACATGGCCAACACAGATCTTGAGACCTGTAAGGGAGATATCATTTTTATTAATGACAGAGACAAATATCGAGTAAAGATTGATACTAAGATTAGATTTACAAATTTAGAAGAATACGGAATTGTCGGTACTGGCCAGTTAATTGGCTTTATCAGCGGTGCCATTTCAGAAAATTTTGATGTGAAAATTATGTATATTGATAACTTGTTACGTATTATTGATTCAAAAACACCAGAAGATGTTTGTGAAATCGTTGAGAAATTACAAGCAATTAATCAAAATCATGAAATAAAATTTGTTTTGAGCATGAGCTGTGATGAATCCGAGTTACCACAATGCGTTAAAAATTTAATATAGACGATGAAGTTGGACGAATCCGTAAGTGTTATACATTTGGGTTCGTCCATTTAATCTTTTTTAAAGGAAGCAAATGAATAGTCAAGAATCTAAACCCTATCAAGTCTACTCTGTTTGGTTAAAAAAACATTACGGGGAAAAAGTTTATAAAATACCCATAAACATACCTGTAACCTGTCCAAATCGAGATGGTACTCTAGGACATGATGGGTGTATTTATTGTGGGGAAAAAGGCGGCGGTAATGAAACCCTTTCCAATATCTTGTCAGTCAAAGAACAAATGGAAATTAATTCCAAATATATAGGTAAACGTTACAATGCCAAAAAGTTCATTCCCTATTTTCAAAGTTTTACTAATACCTATTGCGAATTTTCGGATTTTAAAGATTGGATAAAGGCATGTATTCGACCTGATGTGGTTGAAATTGCCATTTCCACACGTCCGGATTGTGTCACAGATGAACAGATATCGTTTTTGCAAGAAATAAAAAAAGAAAATAATATTGAAATAACCATCGAACTGGGTTTACAAAGTGTGAATTCAAAGACGCTAAAGATCATCAACCGGAGACATACCCTTGAGGATTACATTGAAACAATGGATCGCATCAAAGAGGCCGGACTCATGGTCTGCACCCATTTAATTATTGACTTGCCCTGGGATCAGGAAGTGGATGTTGTTAATAGTGCAAAAATCATTTCTGAAAAAGGATCCGATTTTGTAAAATGCCATAGTCTTTATATTGAAAAAAACACCCAGTTAGAACGTTGGTATAACGACGGGAAGGTGCAGCTTCTGACAAAAGAAGCATACATCCGCCGAGCCATCCTATTTTTAGAAAACCTTTCGCCTGACGTGGTGGTGCAACGACTCATTGGCCGAGCACCCAAAGAAGACAGTATTGTCACCAATTGGGATACCAGCTGGTGGAAAATCAGAGATGAACTTGAAGCTCAAATGAATAACGAAAATTACTGCCAGGGAAGACTTTTCTCTGGTAAAAGATAATAAGAGGTAAATGCCTTGGGAACAAAATATTGGCAAGAATTTCTCATTCCCTATGATCAAGCAGTGGATGAGATCGTCCTTAAGTTTAGCAGTTTAAAAGATCAATATGAAAAATTAGGTGAATATTCTCCC
>JAENWK010000109.1 GCA_016650045.1 Eubacteriaceae bacterium
AGTTGGAGTGTTTCAAATTTTAACGGTGTTTTCATATATTTTCTCCTCTTTTTTTTAAAATTAACCCATTATATCACATATCATTCCAGTAGGAATTATAAGTACGATATCACAATGATAATGGGTTGTCAATGTTGGCCACAGGAATTTGGCCAATTTTGTTTTCAATTAATAAATTTATCATATGCGACATTAGCCGATGATTTATATTTATGGATTAGTTTGAAAGAACCTGACCTAAATAAAGGTTTAAGGTAAAGGATAATTTTTATTTGACATTTGTAAATATTAGCGCTACAATGGTTAACAATACAAAGTGTTAGCGATACAATGTGGCAGAGAAGCCACAAAAGTATTTTGAAGGGGATATCATGAAGGATTTAAGAAGCAACTTAAATGCATATTATTTTATCAACCAAAGTTATTGGTTTAGCTTTGGTTATTTTACATGCAATCAATTAAGTTCCTTTAAGAGTCTAAACCCATGAATTTTTTTTAGAAAATACATTTTTGTGTTTTGTGAAATTTGATTTTTTAGGAGGCTTCCAAGGAAGCCTCCTTTTTTTATTTTTATTTTTTAGTGCACAGAAAATAAAAATAAAAAAGTGAATAGAAAAATGGCCATAGAGTCATAATAATGGAGGATAGAAATGATTATTGTTGTTAAGCCAAATACAAAAGATGAGGAAATCCAGATGTTAATAAAAATGATTGAAACTCAGGGCCTTAAGATTCATTTCTCAAGAGGTGTCGATCATACAATCTTAGGAATCGTTGGGGATACAACTTTGGTTGATGTGGAAAAGATTCGTTCAAGCCGTATTGTTAAAGATGTTTTAAGGGTTCAGGAACCCTATAAGAAAGCCAATCGGCTCTTCCACCCCGATGACACTATCATTGATGTTAAAGGTCGAAAAGTCGGTGAAGGCACCATCAGTGTGTTTGCCGGACCATGCTCAGTGGAAAGTGAGGAACAAATCGTATCGATTGCTCAAAGTATTAAGCAATCCGGCGCCACATTCCTTCGCGGCGGTGCTTTCAAACCCCGTACCTCACCTTATTCTTTTCAGGGACTGGGCTACGAAGGGTTAGATCTGTTAAAGATTGCCCGCAAGGCTACGGGTCTTCCCATTGTCAGTGAAATTATGTCATTAGAACAGCTCCCGGCCTTTGAAGATGTGGATATTATTCAGGTTGGCGCAAGAAATATGCAAAACTTCATTTTACTCAAGGAACTTGGGAAAATCGATAAGCCTATTTTACTTAAGCGGGGTATGTCAGCGACCATGAGTGAATTTCTGATGTCAGCAGAATATATTATGAAGGAAGGAAATGACAAGGTTATTTTATGTGAACGCGGCATCCGAACCTTTGAAACCGCCACCCGAAATACCTTGGACCTCAGCTGCATTCCGGTCTTAAAAAGAAAAAGTCATTTACCGATTATTGTTGATCCCAGTCATGCCACCGGCCTTTCCTGGACTGTGGAAGCTCTATCAAAAGCAGCCATTGCAGTTGGTGCGGATGGAGTTATGATTGAAGTTCACAATAATCCTGAAGAGGCGCTTTGTGATGGCGAACAATCCATTACGCCGGAACAATTCGATAAAATCATGGTCACCTTGAAAAAATACGCAGAATTTGAAAATAAGGTCATGTAATGAAAAAGTTAAAAGATTCGATTGTAGGCTTTATTGGCCTGGGTCTCATGGGTGGTGCACTGGCCATGGGGCTCAGGAAACAAGGGCCCATGAAAATATTCGGATATGATATTAATCCCCTGGTTATTGAAAAAGCACTCAGTGAAAATGTTATTAATGAAGGCGTTTCTGATTCTCAGGGGCTTCAGAAAATGCTGGTTCAGTGCGATTTAGTCTTCATCTGTTTAAGTCCAATGGAGGCTTTAGCCTTTATGGCCTTATATATGGAAGACTTTAAACCGGGAGTCGTCGTTACGGATATTACCGGGGTAAAAGGGGTTATTGTGAATAACCTTGGTAATCTGTTGAGAAAAGACATTGATTTTATTCCGGGACATCCCATGGCAGGCAGTGAAAAAGAAGGCTATGGAGGTGCTGACGACAGCATCTTTAAAAACCGGAATTATATTCTGACCCTTTTGCCTTCCAACCAACCGGAAAACATTGAGTTCATTCGAGAAATTGTGATGGCTCTGGGTTTCAATCATATTGTTGAAACGACCTGTGATATTCATGATGAAAAAATCGCTTTTACTTCCCAGCTCTGTCACGTGATTGCTGCGGCTCTGGTGGACTGTGAGGATGATCTTTCCATTACTGATTTTGAGGGTGGAAGCTTTGGGGATCTGACACGCATTGCCATGATTAATGCGCCAATGTGGACAGAACTCTTTATGTGTAATCGGAAAAACTTGCTGGGCCAAATAGAAAAATTCGAGGCGAGCCTGGACAGCATGAAAGCAATGATCAATGCCGAAGAAAAAACGGAATTGATCAATAAATTAACCTCTGTTCGTGAAAAACGAACAGCCATGGGTGAGATACGTCAGGCAAAAACCTTGAAAAACGTTTCATTTTAAGGAAAATGACGAGGGTGTTGACATAATTTATAATGAGAGTATACTGAAATTAAGAAGACCGTATCAAGTATTATAACCTTGATATTCAAACCCTAGGTTTTAAATTCTTTCTGGATATTGTGACATCTGGAAAGAGTGTCAAATAGTTCTCCTCCCCTTTAAAAAGAGACCTCCCTATACTAGGAGGTCTTTTTTATTTTATTTGTAGTTGGCCAATAATAGTCATTTTAGTTCCGAATATGGATGAGAGTTTAGTAATAAGACTTGGCTTTACACTGGCAATTACGGTAGTTGCCGGTCCCGAAGACCCGATAAGATCAAGATCTGTTACTTCCGGATAAAAGGTTAAGCCGTGAATCGAAGCCAGATTTTGCGCTTCATATAAAATACCTTTTGAACCGCAGGGAATGATCTCATTCACTTGATCTAAAGCGATCAGTGTTTTGAGGTCTTTATAATTTACGATTTCATCATCACCTTCAACGTTTAAACCGGCGCCAAACCTTGGCTTGCCAATGCAAATCACAACATCCTCGGGGGAGGAGGGGCTCACCCGAAGGGCATCGGCGGATCCCATAACAAAAATGCCAAACCCGGTCATACTAGTTTTGAAATTTTCTTCGGTAGAACCATTGATAGTAACATTCTCAACACCTGCCCGGCACAATTCTTCCTGGATGCCCTGGATCATGGCTTCCCCGGTGGGGTGCATTTCACCACAAACCGTATTGGCAATGGCAATGATGGTGGCGCCAACCGAAAGCAGTTCAAAGAAACAGACGCGGGCTGCAAACATGGCAATATATTTTGTTAGAACCCTTAACTCATCACCGGGCTTTTCACCAACCCCGGCACTGCTGTCACAAGCAGTAATAATAAGGGATTGGTGAAATTCAGTGATGGATAAATCACGGTATTGATAAGTTTTCATGGAGAATCTCCTTGATGATTTAAACGATGGATTTTGTTGCAAGTTGGAACTGGCTTTTAATGGATTGGGGCAATGCCTTATAAACAACTGCGGCAATAAGGGCGTTAAGACCACCAACCATACCCAATAGAGGCATCATGCCGATAAGACCTGGCCAGGTTAACATAGGAACCAGCAGTGGCGAACACAGCAGTAGAAGTACAGGGCCGTTAAAGAGGCCTGCCATAATAACGGCAGCCATTAATCCTATATATTCATTGGATATCTTTTTAACCAGGGTAAAGGTGTACCAAGTAGCCACCATGGTCAAACCCATGCCCAAAGCAATCACAAGGTGAACCGGCAAAGTCATAGGAAATCCAGAGGTTAGTGCAGTTAAAAGATGACCGATAATGGCAACAATGGCACCATAGAGTGGACCCATCAGAAGAGTAGCTAAAAAGGCTGGAAGCGAATCGAATGCAACAGTGCTAAAGATTTTTAATTGAGCTCCGACAAAAGAAAGGGCAATGAACAGGGCCATAAGAACTAAATTACGTGTGTTGATTTTCATGTAAAACTCCTTAGATTTATTATAAAGTATTTTTTGATTGAAAAAGTGAATCATTGAATATAGGTACCATTGTTAAACAAAAAAAGCCCACACCATATTTCAGATGTGAACTTTACCTTCGTTCATATAATTTTACCATTGGCAGGTCTCCTGAGTTAGTTTCACAGCTTATTGTCCCTTCCCGTGAGGTGGTTTGACAATGGCTCCAACATTACAGTGGTGGGTCCCTACAGGATTTTAACCTGTTTCCCTATTCTCCTTTTTCAAGGCACCAAAAATACTTTATTAAGTTGTGAAAATAATAGCATGAAAAGAGGGCATTTGTCAAATGATTATTTATTGAAATTCCCAATCCAGAGGTAAATAATCACTGAATAAATCAAGGTAATTGGTTTGATCGGGGTTGGAAAACCACCAAAAATTCCACTTAGAACCAGTTGTATTCTTCGGGGTCGGCATGATACAATACAGCCTACAATGAAAAATTATAAGGGGTAATAAATTGATTTTAATGATAGATAACTATGATTCTTTCACTTACAATCTCGTTCAATATCTGGAGTGTTTACATGAGACAGTGATCGTAAAAAGAAATGATAAAATCACCATTGACGAAATAGTTTTAATGAATCCTTCCTGGATCGTTTTATCGCCAGGGCCATGTACGCCAAATGAATCAGGGATTTGTCTGGAGGTTGTAGATTACTTTAAAGGTAAAATTCCAATTTTAGGAATATGCCTGGGTCATCAAATCATTGGGCAAGCCTTTGGTTGCAAAATCATCGAAGCCATAGAACCGGTTCATGGAAAAGTCCATGGCATCACACATAACAATAATGGTGTGTTTAAAGGATTGAATAATCCCTTAAAGGTTACCCGGTATCATTCTTTGGTGGTTGATCGGGCGTCCGTGCCTGATTGTTTTGAGATTACTGCGAAAACCAGTGAAGATGAGATCATGGGATTGAAACACAACGACTATATGATTGAAGGGGTTCAATTTCATCCCGAAGCCATTCTTACGGAAATGGGTATGGAATGTTTGGACAACTTTTTCAAATCAACAAAAGAAAATGGTGAAATATGATTATCAAAGAAATAAAGACGACCTTAACGAGTTTTGAATTATTTGTTTTGTTTAAGGAGTATCCTTACAGCTTTTTTTTAGACAGTGGCAGAGATTCTGATAACCTGGGACGATATTCTTTTATTGGATTTGATCCTTTTTTGGTTTTTACCAGTAAAAATGAT
>JAENWK010000079.1 GCA_016650045.1 Eubacteriaceae bacterium
CTGGGTGATTTGGCTGTTATGATACCAAGCCCGTAGAGATCGTCTTTGACACGGTGGTATTTGACGTTTTCTAAACCGGGGGATGTCGTGTTGTATCCAAGGGGAAAGGTCATAGAATATTTAATGGGTGTGCGGTCGGATGGACGGATCGGAGGGACGGTTCTTCTGTGCAGATTCCATTCGTTTGAACACGAAAGTACCGTCGCTTCATGCCACCAGCCTAGATCCGTTTCATTCCGTCGGGATCGATATACACATTGCGTCGCCTGAAAGGACCGGGCACTGTATACTGGAGCTTCACCCGGTCAAAATCGCTGATTCTTTTTGAATGGAAATAATGAAATGCTTAAACCATAAAATAAATATGCGGCTAATATAATAGCTATTACTTGACAAAAACAGTGTTTATAGATACTATATTAGCTATGAATATTGAATTTTTTAATCAAAAACCCCCCCATGAGATTGATACCTTAATCGCGCAACGAATTCGAAGCATCCGTAAAAGACAGAAGCTATCACAGGAAAAACTGAGTGAAAAATCAGGAGTAAGCTTGGGTTCTGTGAAAAGATTTGAACGCAGCGGTGAAATCTCCTTGAGTTCATTGACAAAAATTGCAATCGCATTAAAGTGCGAAGATGATCTGATCAACTTATTTCAGGATCTACCCTTTGAATCCATACAGGAGGTAATCGATGGACAAAATTAAAACCGTGTCAGTCCGATATAATGGCAGGCTTGTTGGAACAATGGCACTTTACAAAAATAGACAGGCCGCTTTTGAATATAGCAAGGAATGGCTGAATGATGGCTTTTCCATCAGTCCATTTTCACTGCCACTTACTCAACGTGTATTCATACCAAAAGTTGAACCATTTGAGGGCTTATATGGTGTATTTGCAGACAGCCTGCCTGACGGATGGGGACGTTTGCTGGTAGATCGACTGTTATTAAAAAATCATATTAACCCTTTTGAATTCAGTAGCATGGACAGATTGGCAATTGTTGGGCCATCGGGAATGGGCGCCTTGACCTATGAACCAGTCCATCATTTCGAATTATCGAATCAAGCCGTCGATCTTGACAAGATAGCTGCTGAATGTGCCAATATGCTCCGGACGGATTATTCGGATAATTTGGATGATCTATTCAGGCTTGGTGGTTCTTCAGGTGGGGCAAGACCTAAGATATTAACCATTATTGACGATAGTGAATGGATCATAAAATTTCCTTCATCCGATGATGCAAAAAACATCGGCGAACAGGAATATCAGTATTCTTTGTGTGCCCGGGAATGTGGAATCCCAATGGAAGAAACAAAACTTTTTTCATCTGCTACTGGCCCGGGTTATTTTGGAACCCGGAGATTTGACAGAAGGATCGATAGCAACGGGAAAGAAAAGCGCATTCATATGCTTTCAGTGAGTGGGATCCTCGAGACTTCACATCGTATCCCAAATTTGGATTATAACATCCTGATGAAGCTGACGTTAGAATTGACAAAAGATTTTTCTGAGGTTGAAAAAATGTTCAGACTTATGTGCTTCAATGTTTTTGCCCATAATAGGGATGACCATTCGAAGAATTTCACTTTTCTGTATAATGATGAAAAGGATGGATGGTTTCTTTCCCCGGCTTATGATTTGACCTATAGCGTTTCCATGGAAGGCGAGCATGCAACCTGTGTTAATGGAAATGGAAAAAATCCGGGTCTCAGGGATATTCTTATGGTTGCAAAAAATATTGGCATGACGGAGCGAAAAGCAAAAGTCATTGCCGAGGAGATAAAAGATATCGTTGCTGCTTACAAATTGAGTCATTATAAATAGCGGTTGAAGTCAATAATTTAGGTAACGCCATACGGGAGATCGATGCCTGACAGTGGGAGCCTGCAGACTGGGATAGAGCAGGGCATCAGCAAAGCCTTTGACTATTATCGGAACTATGATGCATTCGCCGAGGAACGCCATCCAAAGTTTAATAAATATACGCAAGTAGAAATTTGAAAAATAATTGAAAGGTGGTGCCATAAATGGTACAATATTCACGTAACGATCTAGATTCTTTGTAAAATCATATTAATTCATGCGAATGAAAATTACACGTGGAATTTAGGAGTTACTAAATTTATCATGCTTTGCGATATAAACTGATCAATTGAAAACCAAGAGATATAATCACAACTCAGTGTTCAATTTTAGCGAAGGAACTCAATCCACTATAAAAGGAGATATAAGAGATGATTCTTACAAAAGAACAACAGGCCCTGTTAGACGGTGAAAAGGGTGAAACCATGGCAAAGGTAATGAAGACATTAGTGATGTATGGCGATACTTTTAACGCCGAAAGAATGGTTCCAATCACAAGCACATACGGACATACAGTTATTAGCTTTGGTATAGGTGCCATGAAGCCAGTTTATGAACTCTATGAAAAGCTTCTGTTGGATAACGCAGTCAGCCAACAGAAATTCTCTGCCGATCCAAGACCTCTTGATAAGAATGTACCATCTTCATTCTTGCAAGATGTAGTTTTCAAATTCATGTATAACCAGCAAAAACGTTACGAAGAGCAACTTGATAAATTAGGAATAATGAGTGAGGACGCATACACCTGTGCCTGTTATCTACCAGAAGTTGGAAATACTCCAAAACGTGGGGACATTCTCTCATGGGCAGAGTCTTCCGCTGTCGTTTATGCAAATAGCGTACTTGGTGCGAGGTGTAACCGCAATTCTGGTATCATTGATATGATGGGTTCCGTAGCAGGATTCGTTCCAGAATTCGGATTCCTGACCGACGAAGGACGTAAAGCTGACTGGGTTGTAGAAATTCGAACTGAAAAAATGCCGGAAGCACAGCTTCTTGGTTCAGCAATCGGTATGAAGGTGCTTGAAAAGGTTCCTTATATTAAGGGTCTCGACAAGTGGATTGGCAAAGAACTAAACGACAATGCCTGCGCTTATCTTAAAGATTTTGGTGCAGCAACTGCATCCAATGGCTCCGTAGGTCTGTATCATATCGAAAATCTGACTCCAGAAGCTGTCGATTACGGTGAAAAGTTGATCGGTGAAGGTGCTTCTGTTTATGTCATCGATGATGCAGAGCTTGATAGAGTAAAGAACAGTTATCCTTGCATCTGGAAAGATCTTGACGCCAAACCGAAACTTTGCTTCATGGGATGTCCACATATGACTCTGCAACAACTTAAAGACTGGACCGTACGCGTTGAAGAAAGCTTAAAAATAGCGGGTAACAAAAAAGTACAGATTCCGACCGTTTTCACTTCAGCCCCTGGTGTAATTCGTGAGTTCAAGGAAACCGAATATGCCACTCGATTAGAGGCAACAGGAATAATCCTCAGTTACATCTGTCCGCTTATGTATATGAACAACCCGCTCTCAAAGAAAATGCCAGTCATAACTTCTTCAAACAAATTACGTACATATACAAGTGCTAGATTTTATTTAGACGATGAGATTTTGAAAATGATTACGAAGGGAGTACAGTAATATGGCAAAGACATTTAAGGGACGCATTATCGCTCCCGGCACAGCAAAAGCAAAAGCACTTGTTTCCCACAACGGATTCAATACGCTTGCAAGTTATCAAATGGCATTGATGTTCAAGGACAAACAAGTCAAGTGCGGTGACCAAAATAATAATGATCTTTATAAAAAACCAATGATTGACAAAGCACTCTGCCTTCCAGAAACAATCGGGTCAACAACTGGTGGCATGATTCTTTACGCAGCCTGTGCCCTCGGCAAACAACCAGCATGTATGCTTTTTTCCAAACCAATCGACTCTCTTGCGGCAAGTGGAGCAATTCTTGCTGCAAACTGGACAGAGGCCAAAATGCCTGTTGTAGACAGTCTCGGTGAGGACTTTCTAAATTTTGTTAAAGATGATATGACTATCACTGTTGACACTGATGGTACTGTAACGGTCGAATAAATAAAAATAAAGGAGCGCAAAAATGAAACAAGAATATGAGGTATTATTTACACCATGGAAAATCGGTAATCTCGAAATCAAAAACCGAATTGTCATGTGTTCCATGGGCGGGACCTCCATTTTCGGATGGATGAAACCAAACCACTTTGATAAAGAAGCGGCAAATTTCTTACTGGAACGCGCAAAAAACAATGTTGGTTTGATTCTGCCTGGTATTGCCCCTATCCGCGACACAATGGGCGGAAAGTGGCTCTACCAGAACAAAGGGAAGTTCAAAGAGCTGAAAGAATTTATGGATGAATTCCATAAGACCGGTGCCAAAATGTTCATCCAGCTGACTGCTGGCATGGGACGGTCAATGGCAGTCAACGACCTAATGGTTAAAATGATAAAAAACAAAGCATTCGGCACAATCGCAAAGCCAATCTTCGATATGGATTATATTTGTGCAAGTGCCTCCGCAACACCTAACCGCTGGGCAGATGATATCTATTCTCGTCCACTTACCGTCGTTGAAATTCATCAGATTGTCGAAGCTTTTGCAAAAACTGCTAAGCTCTGTATGGATGCCGGCGTTGACGGAATCGAAGTCCATGCCGTTCATGAAGGCTATACGCTTGACCAATTTACCATGAAATATACCAATCAACGAACCGATGAATATGGTGGTTCGTTCGAAAATCGATATCGTTTTCCAGTAGAAATTGTAACGGCCATTAAGAAAACATGTGGCGACGATTTTCCTGTTTCACTCCGTTATTCCGTCACTTCCAAGACAAAAGGCTTCCGTCAGGGAGCGGTACCAGGTGAAGATGACTTTATCGAGGTCGGCCGTGATATGGAAGAATCGGAAAAAGCGGCAAAGTTTCTTCAAGATGCAGGATATGATATGCTCAATTGCGACAATGGAACCTACGACTCTTGGTACTGGGCGCATCCACCAGCATATATGCCTGAAAACTGCAACCTTTCCGATGTCAGCCACATCAAAAACTTTGTTACCATCCCTGTAGTTTGCGCAGGTAAGATGACGCCTTCCGTAGGAGCAAAAGCAATCAAAGAGGAAAAACTTGACGCCATGGGAGTTGCAAGACAGTTTTTGGCAGATCCTACCTGGGTGACAAAACTTATGGAGGATCACGAAGCCGACATCAAACCGTGTATCCATTGTCATAATGCCTGTTTCAATATGGCACGATATGAGGGTACAGCGAATATTCAGGATCTTACTGATGCAATCCATATGGCACGCTGTGCCATAAATCCGTGCACTATGCAGTCAAAAAAATATAAAATTAGCAAAGCAGCAAAAGTAAAGAACATTGCGGTTATCGGCGGAGGTTTCGGTGGCATGGAGTCTGCACTGGTACTCTCTCAAAGAGGACACAATGTGACAATTTACGAAAAAACAGATCGTTTGTGCGGCATTTTCAATGAGGCTGCTGCTCCAATCTATAAGGAAAAAGACAGAGAACTTATGGAATGGTACAAAAGAGAAATCTCAAAATATCCGATCACGATCAAATTCAATACAGAAATCAAGGATATTCATACACTACAGGCAGATGAAATTATTATTGCAACAGGTTCTACAGCAAAACATCCACCAATCAAAGGTATCGAATACTCAATTGAGGCGACGGAATACCTCTCCGGCAAGGAAGTCGGGGATAATGTTATTATTGTCGGTGGCGGACTGACAGGATGTGAAATAGCCTACGATTTGATCCTCAAGGGCAAAAAGCCACAGATCGTTGAAATGAAGAATGATCTTATCGCTGTCAAGGGAGTATGTCTTGCCAACTCTTCTTTTCTACGCGAAATGCTCGCTTTTAAAAAGACACCAATCTATCTTGAAACGATGCTCCTTGAAATTAAGGAAGATGGCGTGGTTGTGAAAGACAAAGAAGGAAAAACTTTTGACTTGAAGGGTGATTCAGTCATCGTCTCAATCGGATACAAGCCAACACCGCTCGTCAAAGCCTCCAGACATGTTCATCTTGTCGGCGATGCTAACGAAGTGGGCAACCTCCGTACTGTAATCTGGCGTGCGTGGGATGTTTGCATGAAACTTTAATCAGATAAAGATAATGATATAAGGTCTGGTAGAATGCGATTAGCTTCATTTACCTAGCCTTCAGAAATAATTATATCGTTTTAGGCACCGTATTTTATAGAATAAGAACGCATACTTTATATAATGTATGCGTTCTTATTTGTTTAAGACTTTAGAATAAGTCTCTTAACCTTGACGGTGCCCGGCTCACTTAACTTTTAGATAAAAAAACTGAAATAAATGAAATATAAAGAGGAGAACAGAATGAAACCAATCATTATAGGACAATCATGGGATGATCCATCAACCATTATCGTACAGGTGGATCAAATCGATGAAATCCAGATTGTGAAAACGTTAAATTTGACGATGGATACCGTTTCAACTGAGCTGACACTTTCCGAGGTCTCACGGTATATGCCCTGGGATGAGTATACTGGATCAGCACAGCTTGAAGAGATTTTAGAAACCCATAATTTGAAGAAATATTTTTAAATGGAGTCCGGATTGGGAATGATCCGGACTATGAAGCCATAAAAATATGGAGTGAAGAACTTTCAGAAAAGGACAGAACCATCGAGGAAATCAGGAAAAACATTCCCTTTGGAAACGGCATGGAATACATTGGGGATGCCTGGATCTTTGGCATTTGGGAGCGGCTGATTCACGTCTATGATGAGCTATTCAGCCCTTTGGCGAATTTATGACCGATTATATGGCTGAAACTAAAAAAAAAACAAACGATGAAATAACCAATTAATATTAAATTTTCGAAAAGAGGAATAACAATTATGAAATGCGATATTTGTCAAATCAATGAAGCTGATGATCAAACACCCGATGGCGGAAATTTCTGTTTTATCTGTGAGAATAAATTTATGGAAGCTATGGATGATGGAAACAAGATGAAGGATTATTTAGAAGCTATGTCTGATGAGAAAAAGATGGATGCTTTTATAACCGCTTTCCTTGGTGTGAAAAGGATCGATTGATTTTTAAAACACATATTCCAAACTAAAACCGCAAACAGCCCAGACATTGTTTGGGCTGTTTGCGGAGTAGACATTCTCCTTTTGCCCGAGGGTATCAGTGGTAACGTTC
>JAENWK010000111.1 GCA_016650045.1 Eubacteriaceae bacterium
AGTGTACTTGATCTTTGTGACATGGGCTTACGTTTCGATTTAACCTTACCTCTTAGCCGGTTTTACTCCAACAATCAGGAAGTCTTAGAAAGCCCTTTTAAGGCCATTCAAATTGGCAATGTATTTCGAGCAGAACGTCCGCAAAAAGGACGGTATCGAGCCTTTAAGCAGTGTGATATTGATATTATCGGGGATCCGACCATCAATGCTGAAATTGAGTTAATGGATACCACGGCTAAAGCCTTATTGGCCATAGGCCTTAAAGGATTTACCATTAAGGTAAATCATCGAAAATTACTGAGTGCCATTATTCAAAAATCCGGTTTTAATCCGGAGACCGTGGGATCCATTTGCATCTGTTTGGACAAAATGGATAAAATCGGCATCGACGGGGTAACCCAGGAATTGCTGAATAAGAAATATGATGTAGCAGCGGTTGAACGCCTGATGACCTGTGTAACCGGCATTACCCTGGAAAACCTTGAAGAGTGGGTGGAAGAGGCCGAATCAATCGAGGTCATAACCCAAGTCATTAATGCCAGTAAACTTCTGGCTAAGGACAATTACAAAGTCGTCTTTGATTTCACCCTGATTCGAGGAATGGGTTATTATACGGGTTTGATTTTTGAAGTCAGTTATGGGCCCTATGGAGCTTCTGTCGCTGGTGGCGGACGTTACGACAATATGATTGGTAAATATAATAAAGTGTCAGTACCGGCAGTTGGCTTCTCCATTGGTTTTGAGCGGATTATCAATATCCTGGTGGAAGAACAAAAGGAGCTGGTTGACAAAGAAAAGTCAGCAATTTTATTTTACGACCCTAAGATTGATAATATTGCTGAGGTCATTGCCCAGGGGGATGTTTGGCGAGAAAAAGGCTACACCATCAATCTCATGGTCATGAAGAAAAAATTCGGAAAACAGATTGGTGCCTGTGATAATGGACACTATGAAGGTTTTATGGTATTCGGCAGAGATACAGAGTTAAAAAGCTTTTAAAGAGCATCAATGGGAAGAAGCACCAGTGCGGTAGGAAACCGATTCTGGTGCTTCTTTACGGTTAAGACCTCCAAACATTTTTATAGATAGTAATTTAAAAAAAACTGTGCTATAATTATACGTTAACAAATATATTTACAAAGGAAAACTGAATGTCAGAAAAAATAAATTTAATTGCCACCGCTGCCTTTGGTATCGAAAGTGTTGTCAAAGATGAAATTAAAAAACTGGGATATGAAATAAACGAGGTGGAAAATGGAAAAATTCGTTATTCCGGACCTCTGGAAGCCATACCCCGGTCTAATTTATGGTTGCGTTGTGCAGACCGAGTTCTTTTGGAAATCGGCCGGTTTAAAGCTGTTACCTTTGATGAGCTTTTCGAAAAAACAAAGGCATTGCCCTGGGAAAACTGGATTCCAGAAGATGGTGAGTTTCCAGCGGCGAAAATTACCAGTGTAAAATCAACCCTCTATAGCAAATCCGATGGACAGCGGATTGTTAAAAAAGCGGTTGTTGAGCGCCTTAGATCAAAATACCATGTTGATTGGTTCCCGGAAAATCGCGGGAAATATCCCATACATATTCAAATTCTTAAGGATGAAGTCACTCTATCCATTGATACCAGCGGTTCAGGTCTCAATAAACGTGGTTATCGGCAGCACGGAAACGAAGCCCCTTTAAAAGAAACCATTGCAGCGGCACTGGTCTATCTGTCGCGATGGAAGCCAGAGCGTTTTTTTCTCGATCCTCTTTGTGGGTCAGGAACCATTGTTATTGAAGCCGCCCTGATGGGTAAAAATATTGCCCCAGGACTTAAGCGGGACTTTGTTTCAGAATCCTGGGATTTTATTCCACAAACATTATGGGATGAGGCTCGTCAAGAGGCACAAGATGCTATCAATGACAAAGAATTTCTTCTTCTAGGGTCAGATGTTGACCCTGAGGCTCTGAAGCAATCAAGAATCAACGCCGAACTCGCCGGAGTGACAGATTATGTGGCGTTCCAGAAACTGCCGGTACAATCAGTCGAGACAAAGAAAAAATATGGGGTTATTATTACCAATCCTCCCTATGGCGAACGCATTGGGGAAGAAAAAGAAATTCAAAGGCTCTATCGGGATATGGGAAAAGTCTTCAGAAGTCTTGATCAATGGTCTTATTTTATTATTACCGGCTATGATCGTTTCGAAAAATATTTTGGAGAACCCTCAACAAAAAATAGAAAGCTCTACAATGGGGATATTAAAACCCATTTCTACCAATATTATGGACCACTGCCGCCACGAAAACGAAAACCGATTGACGAAGTTGAAATTTTAATTGACACGAACGAATTAGATTGAAAATAGTAAATAAAGAATGGGTGAAAAGATGAAACGAGAAACAAATAATCAATCAAAGAGCACGACAACCAGTAAACCCCGAGGCAAGAATAAAGATCGTCCATCAAAAGGCGGTGAAGCTGGAAATACTTCCAGAGGCAATAAAAAACCCCGTAAATTTGAAGCACGCGGACCCAAGGAAGAACGAACACCTTATCAATCCGAAGGACGTGGAACTCAAGATGAAAAGACTCCTCGTAAATTTGAAAGCCGAGGACCAACAGAGGAACGAACCCCACGTAAATTTGAAGGACGGGGACCTAAAGAGGAACGAACCCCTCGTAAATTTGAAGGGCGAGGATCCCGAAATCCTCGCGGACTCGATGATCGTAAACCGCAACGAAAATTTGACGGCTTTAACCGTGAACAAGAAGGGTTGGACGAAGAAACCTTTGTTATTATCGGAAAAAACCCGGTCATGGAAGCTCTTCGATCCGGACAGGACATTGACAAACTATTAGTTCTGAAAGACAACACGGATCATGTGCTTAAAAAAATCATGGATAATGCGAAAAAACGCAATATTATTGTTAATTCTGTGGATAAGGCCAAGTTGGAATATTTGTCAAACGGCGAGAATCATCAGGGGATTGTCGCACTTATGGCACCATTTCCTTTTAGTACCATTGATGATATATTAAATCATGCCAAGAAAAAGGGTCGGGAACCCTTTGTTGTTATTTTAGATCACCTGACAGATCCTCATAACCTAGGTGCAATTATTCGAAGTGCCAATGTCTGCGGTGCTGATGGCGTTATTATTCCAAGCCGGCGGTCAGCTTCACTCACAGCTGTTTCAGTCAAGGCTTCATCCGGTGCAGTGGTTCATACACCCATTGTCAAGGTAACGAATCTCAGCCAAGCCATTGAAGAACTTAAGAAAAAAGGTTTCTGGATTATGGATGCGGATATGAAGGGTCGGCCTTATTATAAAGCAGACTATAAGGGATCTCTGGCTATTGTTATTGGCAACGAAGGCGTTGGAATCAGTCCCAAAATCAAGAAACAATGTGATTTTTCAGTGACCATTCCCATTTATGGGGAAATTGAATCCTTTAATGCATCTGCCGCCGCCGCTATTATTTTTGCAGAGGCTGCAAAACAAAGATTGCAATGAAAACCCTGCTAATTGTGGATGGCTATAATGTCATCCATGGTTCCGAGGATTTGAAACGCCTTTCCGATATTCAACTCGAAGAAGCACGGGAAAAGCTAATTGAGGATTTAAATGGCTACGCTGGTTTCAAAGGATGGGAAACCATTCTTGTTTTCGATGCGTATCGACACAAGTCCCTTGATAAACGTGAAGAAATCCGAGGGCAGATTAAAGTGGTTTTCACAGAGAAAAACAAAACCGCTGACACTTATATCGAGAAGCTTGTATTTGGGTTGCCAAAAGCCTATACGGTGTTGGTGGTGACCTCGGATTATACACTTCAGCGAATGGTGTTGGCCAGTGGCGGAGAACGTATTCCGACAAGAGAGCTGATTGAAGACATGAAGCTGACTTTGAAAAAATTTAGAGAAGAGAAAAAAAAAGCACCCGAAAAACAGGGTGTGACGTTAACAGATTTTATGGATGAGAAAACTCTGAAGCAATTTAGAGCGATGCGAATCAAAGAGTAATATGAGGGGAAAATGGAAGAAAATAAAAATTCTGTAATGACGGAAAATGAAATCATCCATCGTGCTCAAAATGGCAATAAGGAAGCAGAGTTGCTTCTGTTGAAAAAATACCGGAAAAATGTGCTGGTAAGAGCACGTTCCTATTTTTTGGTTGGAGGAGACAATGAAGATCTGATCCAGGAAGGTATGATTGGATTATTTAATGCCATCTGGGATTATCGAAACGATCGTGAGGCACAGTTTTCTACGTTTGCCAACCTTTGTATTGAACGGCAGATTCAAACAGCCATTAGCTCAGCGAATCGGAAGAAACATCTGCCACTGAACAATTCAATTTCGATTGACTCCCCAATTTCAGAAAAGTATCCAAAAATCACTATTCTTGATCAATTGATGGCTCGGAAAGTTGTTGAGCCAGGAGTGATGCTGATTAAGGAAGAAGAACTTCAGCAGTTAATTGAAGATGTTCGTCGAGAACTTTCGAATTTTGAAAAGAAAGTATTGTCCTATTACATCAAAGGCGCGTCTTATCAGGAGATTTCAATGGCTCTGGCTTGCAGCAATAAGTCGGTGGACAATGCGTTGCAACGAATTAGAAAGAAAATCGGGAAACAATTATAAAGAAAAAACAGAAATAAGTTGACAAGAACGGAAATATATCTTATCATACAGAGGCTGTAATTAATAAGCAAGTGGGAGAATGCCCGAGTGGCTAAAGGGGGCGGACTGTAAATCCGTTGACGGCGTCTACGATGGTTCGAATCCATCTTCTCCCACCATTATTATAAGCCCTCATAGCTCAGCAGGTAGAGCACCACCATGGTAAGGTGGGGGTCTCCGGTTCAAATCCGGATGAGGGCTCCATTTTTATATCATTAATTAATTTTGGCATAGGTTTTAAACGATAAATTTTTTAATTTTAAAGGAGAAGAGCAATGGGAAAAGCAAAATTTGAAAGAAACAAACCACATGTTAATGTTGGAACAATTGGACATGTCGATCATGGCAAAACCACTTTAACTGCAGCAATTACATCTGTTTTACATAAACGATACGGAACAGGGGAAGCAGTCGCATTCGAAAATATCGATAAAGCCCCAGAAGAAAGAGAACGTGGGATCACTATTTCAACAGCTCATGTTGAATATGAAACCCCAGCCCGTCACTACGCTCATGTCGATTGCCCAGGCCATGCCGATTATGTTAAGAACATGATCACC
>JAENWK010000209.1 GCA_016650045.1 Eubacteriaceae bacterium
ACTGATTATTTGGAAGCCAAAGGACGAATCCTTTTTAAAGATCCCAAACAATATGCAGAAGATTTATTTTCACAAAAAGAGGAAACTGTGGTAAAATAATCGGAAACGAGCATGGTGATCCATCATCCAAAGTTTAGAAGGAAACCCACGCATGACGATTAAAATCATTACTGATTCTGTCTGTGATATCTTGGAAGCAGATCGACAGAAAAATAAAAATAAACAAGGAGAAATATGTTAGATAAGTTAGACTTTTTAGCAGGAAAATATGCTGAATTAAATGAAAAAATAAGCGATCCAAAAGTGATTGGGGATCAGAATCAGTGGCGGAAGCTCATGAAAGAGCAATCGCACATGCAGCCCATCATTGAAAAATACAATGAGTATACAGCAGCACTCAGAGGTATTGACGAAACCAGGGAAATGCTTTCCGATAAACAATTGGAAGCTGATTTTAAGGAAATGGCTGAAGCCGAGCTCCATGAGCTCACCGAACAAAAAATTGTCTTGGAAGAGGAATTGAGAGTCCTGCTATTACCAAAGGATCCCAATGACGATAAAAACGTGATAGTAGAGGTCCGTGCGGGAGCCGGTGGCAGCGAAGCCGCCCTTTTTGCAGGGGATCTCTTCAGAATGTTTACCCGTTACGCCGAGCGCCAAGGGTGGAAAAGTGAAATCTTGAGTTCCAGCATTCCGGATATTGGTGGGATTAAAGAAATAATTTTTTCCATTGAAGGAACCGGTGCATTCAGTCGCCTGAAATACGAAAGTGGGGTTCACCGGGTACAACGTATTCCAACAACTGAATCCGGAGGTCGTATTCACACCTCAACCGCAACCGTTGCAGTGCTTCCCGAAGCCGAGGACGTGGAAATTGATATCAGTCCCAACGATTTAAGAATTGATGTTTACCGCTCATCCGGTAATGGCGGACAAAGTGTTAACACCACAGACTCTGCTGTTCGAATTACCCATCTCCCAACAGGCATGGTAGCCACCTGTCAGGATGAAAAGTCCCAGCTGAAGAACAAAGATAAAGCCTTCAAAATATTAAAAGCCAGAATTCTTGAAGTGGAAACCCAGAAACAACAAAGTGAAATTGCTGAAAATCGAAGAAGTCAGGTTGGCACCGGTGACCGCAGTGAACGGATTCGAACCTATAACTTCCCTCAGGGACGTATTTCAGACCATCGTATTGGTGTTACAGTTTACCAGCTGGAAGCCTTTTTGGATGGGGACATTGATGAAATGGTAAATGCTTTAATAACAAGTGATCAAGCGCAGAAGTTAAAACAACAATCGTAAAGCATGAAAGCATTAAAATTTTTACTAAGGACAACAATCGTATTTGGCACAATGCCTAAAAAACATGAAATATAAAAAGGGGTGAGATCTGTGTAAAACAGAACTCACCCTTTAATTGGATGTCAAATTTTTGATCTAACCGGTCAGCTGGTAAGGAATTAAAATTAAAAATCAATTCCCCTGGCAATATAATCAACAACATCGGCAATGGGCAGGCGAATCTGCTTCATGGTATCACGATCTCTTAAAGTCACACATTGGTCATCTAAAGTATCAAAATCCACAGTAACACAGAAAGGTGTGCCAATTTCATCCTGGCGACGGTAACGCTTTCCAATACTTCCTGTTTCATCATATTCAATCATAAAGTTTTTCGCTAAC
>JAENWK010000044.1 GCA_016650045.1 Eubacteriaceae bacterium
AACCATTTGAATCAATGATACATCAACCCCAACGTAATATGCCTGAATATCAGCCAATATGGCTGATGCAGTCATCGAAATCATGCACAAGGTTGAGATCGACATGATAGCAAATTTAATTTTCTTCTTTTCCAATTTATACTCCTAATTCAAACTTTATAATTATTATTTCTTCAATTGATTAAACCACGGTTCAAAATTCAATGACTTTTGGTTCATTTGCAAAAGATGAAATAGTTGCTACCACATCCTTAAGATACAATACCTGTGTATTGTCGTCATCGGCAGAGTATCTTTCTTTTAAGCTTGGATAAGCCTCTAACATATGCTCTTTTGCTTCAACACGATTATCTTCAACTGCAATCGCTTGAATTCGAATCCAAGTGCCTCCTTCAAAAGCTGAAATCTCAATTTTAGGATTCGTCAACATCTGTTTTGATACATCTTTCACTTTCCCAGTTTGAATATAAAGTTTATCTTCAAACATGTCGATTGTTCCGAATGGTCGAACCCGTGCTTGGTCTCCCTCTTCCGTTGCTAAAAAATGCGTACCACATTTTTTCAAATAATCATATACTTCTTCCATTACTTTCTCCTTCACTGGATTTTTATTTGACCTGCTCTAAATGCTTTGCTGTATTTTCTGCAGTGTTTGTCGTGTCCGAGAAGCGCATAGGTTGCGAATATGGTTCCCATCATATCCCGGGTTCAATGGATCCATAACGGCTGAATCCATGCCTACCTGGATGGCCGCAACCGCTTCCTGGGCTTTTAGATTAGGAGATCCATATAAAAATCAAAGGTTTGCTTACTGAAACGTTCAAAATTTTCTTTGGCAAAATCTGGAGTTAACGGATATTTTGCTTTAAATTCATTCCAATTAAATAAATAGTCGGATTGTGGTTTGGGGACCAGCCTTTCATCGAATGAGAAACCTTCACTGTTAAGAGGTGTTCCGAAGGATTCACCGGCATTGTCGTATTTCGCATAGTCACGTACGAATTCCGTTAATGCAGCTAAAGTGTCTAAATTTATTTCCTTAAGCGTCAGAGGACCTTTATCAAAGCCAAAAATATAACCGCCGCCTGGAAGCATAATATCCAGGAATTTTTTCGCCCGATCAACAATTTGTTCAGGGGTATCGGTCATCAGAGATCTGCTTGGAAACAAACCGGTAATCATAAATTTCTTGCCGAGTTTATCTTTTATGGTTTGAGGATCGCCGTATTCAAACATAAGTTGCGAACCGGCTGGGATTTCTGATAATAGAATATCCAAATACCGAGTCCAGTCACTTTCGCAAAACATTTTGGGTCTTACGCCCAGAGCTGCATATTGTTGAAGCATGATTTTATAGGATGGCAGCCATATATCCGAAAAGTCCTTTTCTCTCATAAAGGTCGGCATATGAAGGGGTATAAATACCCCACCTTCGGGATGAATAGTTCCTGGCATTCCCCAATGAAACAGTAAAGGCATAACAGCATCCGCTGCTTCTATGAGCTGTGTTTTATGTCGTCTGATATCCATACTGATGCCTGAGAAACTACGAAGCTGATCGGCTATAAAATCAATGGGGGCTTCTGTGAAATTAAATGAACCCAAAGGGCTGCCCATATAATAACCATGGGTTTGAATGAGTTCCATAAAGGTTGGCAGAAAAGACATTTCGTCATTTTGCAATGCTAATTTCCCCATTTGGATGGCAGTGGCCATTTTAATGGGATTTTTGGTATCAAGATTTTTATGCTGTCTTGGAATAACGGTTTTCACTAAAAAATCAAAGGGGTTTTCGATTAATTGTCCGTATTCGTCATCCAACATACCAACAACTTCAGGATGTTGGACAAAGCCGCCCTTCCCCATTACAAAGGATTGAGACCCATACAATTGATACATTGATGGCGTTCTGGACAGGAGAAAATTCGCCGGTAGTACGGGACAACTGTCAGAATAAATTTTTCCACAGAGTTCTTTAGCGGGATTTGCAAGTCTTGAATAGTCAAATTGGTAATCAAATAAATTCTGGCCATCATATTCTGCTAATAAATGGGTTGGCAGAGTAACCGCAATTGGCATTCTGTCTGGTATTTTGTTTGAGTAAAAATCACTGTATAACTTTCCGCGTTCCTGTTGTAATTTAAAAACATCACTCATTTTTAATCCTCCAAATATTCTATATTGTTTAACGTTTTCATTGTTGACGCTATCATAGCAAATAAAAAAGTGCTGAACTATCTTTTAAAAGACATTCAACGCTTTTATTTGTAAAACATTCATTATTTAAGATTTTATAGTTGTTTTGAGCAATAATTCCGGAGCTTTTCCATGTTTAGGATCACAATTTTGTTTCGTTGTGTCTTGATCACTTTCTCATTTCTGAGTATCCTCAGATACTTTGCCACATTCCCCCGGTTTAATCCAACAATTTCCTGGATGGCATTTTGAGATAAATTTATAATATTTTCATTACTTTTTGTATTATCCAAATAAATATAGAAAAAATTACAGATTTTTTCCATACCGGTGGAGAACAATTGGTTGGCCAGTTCCTGGCTGGATAAGGAAACCAGTTTTATATAGGCCTTATACATGGCAATATTAAGCTCCGGGTTGCTGTTTATATACTGATCAAAAGTATTGCGATTAAAGACGTAAACCTCAAGTTCGGAAATAGCGGTAAACGCCGTGGATCGCATAATAGATAAATCTCCGGGAAAATACAAGGGTGCCAGATACCCTTTTCCATAGAATGAGGAGGTTTTAACGTTTCCGGATTCATGTAAAACTGAGGCAGACATGGTTCCATTTAAAATGTAGTACATTTCATCCATGGGTTCTCCAAATGCATTAACAGGTTCATTTATTTTATATTTTCGTACCTTATGTTCAATTTTCGAAAAGTAGTCTTCAAATGCTAAAAAATCATCGGAAAAATAATACTGTAAGTCCATTTTACCACCTAGTTTCTTATGATCAAATAATACTAATTATTTTATTATCTCTTCATTCATAAGAAAAGTAAAGATGTATTTTAAGTGCATCATTCGGGTAACCCGGATGCGTTGCTGTATTGAACCCATCATCTTGTTTGAATCACTAATTATTGTTGATAAAATAAGTAGTAACTTTGTGTTTAAACCGATATAATAGAAATCACTTATGCTATAATAATAAATCGGAGATATTGAGCTAAAAATAATTAGACAATAAATAAAAAGTGAGAAAAAATGGATGCTACAGAACTTTTTTAAATGGACTTTATTGAAATTTGTCAGTGTTTATCAGTGTTAGAAGGTATTATTTCAAAAGTAAATAAATTTCTAGTTTTCCCTAGCACAATTTGAACCCGAAGATTAATATATTTTTACTGCCGTTAGGAACTAATGTTTGTTTTTTGGCAAATGATGTGCTATAATACGTCCAAGAAAACAAAACGGAGGAATTCTCATATGTATGAAGATTTAAATAAACGGCAGATCCAGATTCTTGAATGCATTAAAGCATGCATGCGTGAACGAAGCTATCCCCCTTCGGTACGTGAAATATGTGCAGCGGTCCAGTTAAAATCAACCTCAACGGTACATGGTTATTTAAAGAATTTGGAAGAAAAAGGGTATATAATACGTGACCCCACAAAAACAAGGGCCATAGAGATTGTATGTAATGATCCAAACGAAACCTATACGGCTTTATTTGAAAAGAAGACACTTATTTCTCTCCCAATTTTAGGGTGTGTAACAGCAGGTGATCCAATTCTGGCCACTGAAAATATCACAGACGTATTCCCTTTACCTCTTGATTTTGTTGGCAGTGAGGACTCGTTTATTTTGAAAGTTCAGGGTTTGAGTATGGTGGAAGCTGGGATTTTAGACGGTGATCACATCATTGTCCATAAAACACACGCAGCAACCAGCGGGGAAATCGTTGTGGCAATGATTCTTGAGAATAATGAGGCAACGGTAAAAAAAATATTTTATGAAAATAATCAAATTCGTCTTCAGCCTGAAAACAAAACCATGGAGCCAACCTTTTTTAATGAAGAAGAAATAAGTGTTTTAGGAAAAGTAACTGGTTTAATCAGAAAATTTAAATAAAAAAATCGCATCGTTGCCTTTGATGTTTATTCTGGGTCGCTCCAGGCTCCCACAGGTCAGGCCCGTTTGCCATGAGACGCACAACCGAGTAAAACAATTGTCATCAACAAGGGATTTCGGTTATCCATTTGACTTTAGGTATAGGCACAAAAAAAAGATGTTATGAAAACATCTTTTTTTGTGAATTAAATCGGTGAACATTTCAAAATTTATTAGTCAATTTTTATTTTGTCTTCAATACTTTTAAAAATATCTTTTTCAATGTGGTTTTTATTAACCTTCACTAATTCAATCTGGCTCTCAAAAAGTTGATTCTGCAATTCTAAAATGGTTTTTCGATTTGTTTCGCTTTCAACTTTACTTTGTCTTAAATGCTCTCGATACTGGTTGAGCAATTCATTTTGTTCATCAATCTGATTTTGAAGAAGCTCTTTTTCTTCTGCTAAAATATTCATTTTTGTTTTTTCTTTTTCAAAAAGAATATTGGCTTCACCGAGTTCTTCTTTAATTAAATTGATTGCCCCAATTTCTTTCATTTTTTCATTTTCGCTCATTTTTGCTTCATCTTGTGTAGCAAAAAATTTTTCTGTGATATTCATGCAACCCAGAATAGCAATCCGAATATGATTTGTAAATGGATTAGCAGCTTTTACACTTTCAAGTTCGCTGTTGACATAGTCTGAAATAAGTCTAATCTGCTCTTCATTGTCTTTTGTCTTTAAGTTAAAATCCGTATCTAAAATTCTTAATTCGATTATAGTTTGTTCAGGCATCTTTTTCCTCCTGTAATAAATAAAATTTAATTTTCAATATAATAGCTCTATTCCTGACTCTATTATAAGTAATATTTTATAAAAATACAAATGATTTATTATTTTTATAATTTTTAATTAAGTTATGAAGTGTCTTTTCTTCCAAAATCTCATAGGGAATATTTCGTTTTCTGAGCTCAGCGAACCCTTTCATTGACTGTTCAAAAATTATTGGTGTGGTAAAAATCTTTTTATGATACTTCATTGCAAAGTTCAAGGTGTGAATGGTTCCGCTTTTAGGTGAAAAGTCTGACACAATTAAAAAATTACAGCTGGCAGCCTGGAGTCGATCCCGTTCAATGAATTTATAGGGAACAATGCTTTCCTGGTGGGAGTATTCTGATAGAAGACATCCGCCATTATCCAGTATTTTCATTGCCAGCCCAGCATTTTCCGAGGGATAAATATTCAGAAGTCCACAAGGCAAAAATGCCAATGTTTTCCCGCCCTCTTTTAAACAGCCACGGTGGCCTCCGGCATCGCAGCCTGTGGCCAGACCGCTAATCACCACAAAACCCTGTTCGGCCAAAAATTCACCAGTGTTTTCGGCAAATTTAATGCCATCGCTACTTGGCTTTCGACTCCCAATAACTGCAACACGATGATCGTTTTTTAAAAGCTTGGGATTTCCCTGGTAATAAAGTATGATGGGAGAATCCTCAAACACCAGGGCATCAGGATAGCTTTTATCAAAACATGAAAGCATTTTAATATGGTTTTTCGCATTAATTTCAATAATGAAATCCGCCATGGCACCGGCTTTTTTAAGGGCATCCATTCCCATCGTTCCAGGGATAAGATCAAACTCTTTTCCAGCCTCAATTATTTCAAAGAGTGTTAAATTCTCCGGTTGCTGAAGGTGTTTAAAAATTGCTTTAATTTTTTTGCGACCAATGCCATCGAGTTGTAAAAGTGCAATAAGATTTCGATGCAAATTGATATTATTCACGATTAATACTTTTTATTCTCTGAGTTGAGCGTTTAATAAGCTTTTTAATTCTGCTAATATGTGCTCAACCACGGGATTAATATCATCATCATTAAGGGTTCGTTCCTGATGTCTGAAGTTAAGGGCATAGGCCAGGCTCTTATAACCTTCAGGAATTTGCTCCCCGGTGTAAACGTCAAACAATTCGATGCTTTCCAGAATGTTTCCGCCATTTTTTCGAATGATGTCATTCACCAATGCCGCTGGTATGGTTTCTTTCAGTTGAATGGCTAGATCCCGATTTGACCCTGGAAATTTAGGAAGTTCAACAAATTTTTCTTCCATTGTTCCACTTTCATACAAGGCGGTAAAGGATATTTCACAGACATAGGTTCGTTTTGGCAACTCATAATTTTTTACAACCAAAGGATGAATTTCGCCGATTTCCCCTAAAACCACATCATTGGCATAAATTAGTGCTCTGCGCCCGGGATGTAAAAACTCGGATCCTCCGGCAATGAAGGAAGGATTCTTAATGCCGGTATGGGCACATAATAGCTCAACCATTCCTTTTAATTCGAAATAATCTTCATTGCCATAGGTGCTTAGAACCAGCTTTTTCTCTTCATAGGGCAGGGAATCTTTGGCTTCATTTTTACGATAGGTATTGGAAAATTCAAAAAAACGACCGAAAGGATTTTTCCGAGCATAATTCAGAGAAATCACTTCAAGCTGATGACCAACCAATGAAGGTCGCATTATACTGTTTTCTTCCCCCAATGGGTTTATAAGCGGCACAAGATCCAATGGCATAGGGCTATTTAAGCCTAATAGTCGTTTTTCACTGGTAAAAGAGGTGGTCAGTGTTTCAAAATACCCCTGGCCAACCAAAAGGCTTTTTAAGTCGTCCTCGTACTTTTGAACAGCGGTCTTGCCACCGATCATAGTGGTGCCGCCCATAATGGTACTGGGGATATTATCATAGCCAAATATTCGGGCAACTTCTTCGGCCAGATCTTCTCTTGCTTCAATATCCTGTCGGAAGCTGGGTACTTCAATTTCTAAAATCCCTGAGTTTTCACTGGAAACTTTGAAAAATAATCGTCTCAGCAATGCTGCCATTTCTGACTCAGAAAGGTTAATACCAATAAAACCATTGACCCAGGCCACATCCAGGGAAATTTTTTTGGAAACAACTGGGTGATGATAAACATCAATGAGGCCTTCTATCACTTCACAGGCGCCAATCTCTTCAAGCAGCCATGTCGCTCGCATTGCGGCAACCATGGCCAATTCAGGATCGACTCCCTTTTCAAAACGTGCGGACGCTTCCGTTCGAAGGCCCAGTTTTTTTGCGGTTAAACGAACGCTGCTTTTATTAAAACAAGCAGACTCTAAAATAATTTGTTGTGTGGCTTCAGTAATTTCGGAGTTCTCCCCTCCCATAATCCCCGCAATGGCCACAGGTGTGATGCCATTGGTGATCATGAGCATTGAAGAGTCAAGTACCCGTTCTTTTGCGTCCAGGGTAACCATTTCTTTGTCATTGGTTGTTTTAATCACGATTCTATCTGAATGAAGGCTTTCGTAATCAAAGGCATGTAAAGGCTGACCTAATTCCAGCATGACGTAGTTTGTCACATCCACAATATTATTAATGGGTCTTACTCCGCTATTTAGTAATTTTACCTGAATCCACAAAGGGGATGCTTCAATTTTCTTGACTTCAAGCATTTTTGCAATATAACGCTCACACAGATCACTTTCTGCTGTTACGTTTAAATACTGTACAATCTCATTATTTGTTTCAACTTTGGAATAGGTTTTAAAACCTTCCATTGGCAAATTGAGAGTAGCCGCGGATTCCCTGGCGATACCAATAATCGATTGGCAATCCGCACGGTTGGCGGTAAGCTCAACATCAATAATCACATCATCCAACCAAAGCAATTCTTTGATATCCATTCCTATGGGGGTTCCTTCAGGTAAAAGATAAATGCCTTCCATAATTTCTTTGGAAAATAAATCGGTGTTCATTCCCAGCTCTTCAATGGAACAAAACATACCAAAAGATTCGATGCCCCTAAAATCACTGACTCCCAGTTTGGTGCCATTGGCAATAACTGCTCCATCAACGGCAACAGGAACAATGGCGCCTTCGTAAATATTTTTTGCCGCTGTGACAATAATACGTTTATCAGTTCCCAGATCAACGGTACAGACCACCAGCTTGTCCGCATTGGGGTGGCGGTCAATTTTTATGATTTTACCGGTATAAATATCCGATATAACATCAGAAACAATCGTTAAGGTCTCAACTTTTGTTCCGGACATGGTAAGACATTCCCCAAAATCATAGGGAGATTGTTTTATATTAACATATTCTTTTAACCAATTAAGTGAAACTAACATTTATTGACCCTCCTATTTAAATTGTGATAAAAAACGCAAATCGTTTTCGAATAATAAACGTAAATCATTAATACCGTATTTGATCATGGTAATCCGATCAAGACCCATGCCAAAGGCAAAACCACTGTATACATCCGGGTCAATTCCGCAAATTTTTAATACATTGGGATGAACCATACCACATCCCAGAATTTCGATCCAGCCGGTGTTACTGCAAACCTTACAGCCAACGCCTCCGCATTTAAAACAGGTCACATCCATTTCAGCACTTGGTTCGGTGAAATAAAACTGATGGGGTCTGAATTTCGTTTTTGTCTGTTCTCCAAATAATTTTTTGGCAAACATATCCATGGTACCCTTTAGATCACTCATGGTAATGCCTTTATCAATGACAAGGCCTTCCATTTGGTGAAAAACCGGGGAATGTGTGGCATCAATGGCGTCGGAACGGTATACTCTGCCCGGCGAAATAATACGTAGCGGTGGCTTCTGATTCTCCATAACCCGTACCTGGACCGGTGAGGTTTGGGTTCTCAGAACAATGTCATCCTCATAATAAAAGGTATCCTGAAAATCTCTGGCGGAATGATCTAATGGTACATTCAAAAAATCGAAATTATATTTTGCCCATTCAATTTCAGGTCCTTCGGCAATAGAAAAGCCCATTCCCAAAAATATTTCTTTAAGTTCATTAATGGTTGTGGTTAAAGGATGAAGTCTGCCGGCCAAATGTTTTTTTCCTGGCAGGGAAACATCAATCACTTCCTCTTTGATACGGGCATCAATTTCTTTTTTTTCAAGAACCTGCTTTTGATGAGACAAAGCCTTTTCGATTTCTTCCCTGACTTCGTTAGCCAATTTTCCAATAATCGGGCGTTCTTCTTTTGATAGTTTTCCCATGCCTTTTAAAGCGATGGTGAGTTCACCCTTTTTTCCTAAATATTTTATTCTCACATTATCCAGGATTTTTAATTCATTAACATCATTAAGGTCAGCTATACAGCGATCTCTTAATTGTTTAAGCTCTAATTCCATTTGTTTCTCCTTACTTTTAAATATAAAAAACTATAAAAAAACGCCCTCAAAAAGGACGAAATAATTCCGTGGTACCACCTAAATTAATGCAGATTTGCATTCACTTAATATTTTAACGCAATCAACGTTAATTGCTAAACATACAAAAGTTTTCACAACTAAAACTCCGGAGTGAACTTCAATAAATTCAAACATAAAATCTTTCAGCCTAGGATTTTTTCTCTGTCATGGTTGATCTTTTATTTACTTTCTCTTTCATGGTTTTTACTTTATTTAATTAGAAGCATTCTCCCGCAGGATATCATATAAAATAATGCCTGCAGCAGTGGAGACATTCAAGGATTCGGCATTTCCGAGTATGGGTATTTTTAATAGGATATCACATAACTGGGACATTTCATAGGAAATTCCCTTTGATTCATTCCCCATAACAATTGCATAAGGGGGTTTGATGGATTGTCTTTGCCATAAAAAATCGCCCTCAAGAGAGGTTCCAATGATTGTAATTTTCCTGTTTTTAAGCAGCTGTGCGTATTCGGATAATGAGTCAACCTGAATAACCGGAATATGAAAAACCGATCCCATGGATCCGCGAAGAACCTTTTCATTATAAATATCCGCAGTTTTTCCGGAAGTAATGACGCAGTCAATACCGGCGGCATCGGCAGTTCTAATAATGGTACCCACATTAAAGGGATCCTGGACATCATCAAGAAGAACATATTTCATAAAATCGGAGGGTTCAAATTCAATTTTATTGACAATGCTAATAATCCCTTCAGATTGATTCATGGTAGAAATTGAATTAAATATTTCATTCGCAACCACGACAATTGAGATACCATTTGCATTTAATGACGCAATTGAATCTTGAATACCCTCGTTTTGAGAGTAAAACCATTGTTCTGTCATAAAGATTTGTCTGAAAATCAATTGACTTTGGCATGCTTCTAAAAAAAGCTTTGTCCCTTCAATGGAAAAAGCTTTTTCATTATCTCTGAATGATTTTTTGCCAAGCTTTCGAAGATATTTTAACTTCTCATTGCTGCGAGATAAAATGACAGGGTTATCTTCAAAATTAATGATCTTTTTTAGATAATTTATTGATTTCATTGATTGATTTATTTTCTCCCATAACAATAAGCTTATCTCCATGATTAACGATGTCTGAAGCAAGTGGAGATGCATTTAAAATATCCAGTGTTCGAATGGCAATAACATTTAACCCATATTTTGATCTTAAATCAAGGTCTTCCAGGGTTTTTCCCTGCCAGGCATGCAAGATTGAAATTTCGACAATAGAATGATTGGTATCAAGCTCTAAAATATCAATAAAATCTCCTGAAAAAAGATTATGAGCAACACGTTCGCCCATATCACGTTCCGGCGAAAAGACTTTTTTGATGCCAAGCTTTAAAAGAACTTTTTCATGCTGAGCATTATTTGCCTTCCCATATATTTCACTGATGCCAAGTTCCTGTGCATTAACAATTCCCATAATACTGCTGTTGATATCCGAAGTAATTGAGACGACAACGGCGTCAACATTTTTTAAGCCAATTGATTTCAGAGCATTAATGTCTGAAACATCTGCCTGGACGGCATAGGTTACGTAATTTGCGATATTTTGGATTTTATCTGCATCCTTATCAACGACAATAACATTACAGCCTAACTCACTGAGAGTAATAGCAAGTGCTTCACCAAATCGTCCTAAACCCAGGACTGCAAACTGTTTTTCTTTCAATTATTATTCCTCCTCTAGCCAATCATGACATTGCCTTCCGGTAATGTAAAGTTGCCTACATTTTCACGCAAATGTTTTTCACTGCGGGCAATAGCGTAAGCTATTGTCAAAGGGCCTAATCGACCAATAAACATCGTTAGACTGATTGCTATTTTTCCTCCAACCGATAAGTGGGGGGTCAATCCCATTGTTAAACCAACGGTACCAAAAGCCGACAGAACCTCAAAAACAACAGATTCAAAAGCAACCCCAGGCTCGGTACACAGCAAAACAAAAATCATAAAGATAACAAGTCCTGCAGCAATGACAAAAATTGAAATGGCACGGCGAATGAGTGGACCTAAGATAGTCCGTTTAAATGCGACAACATCCTTCTTTCCTTGAAGAACTGAAGCAACCGTCAAAACAATAATTCCCATAGTGGTTGTTTTAATACCACCCCCAGTAGAACCGGGAGATGCACCAACAAACATTAGTAACATGGTTAGAAAAATGGAAGGGATGGTCAATCCTGCTGTGTCGACGGTATTAAAACCAGCGGTTCTTGGCGTAATTGCTTGGAACAAGGATGCTAAGAATTTTCCGTGCCAAGATAAATTCCCCATGGTTTTCGGATTATTAAATTCAAAAATAAAAAAGAAAACAAAGCCAATAACCAACAGAATACCAGTGATGGTAAGAACAAGCTTTGAATGCATACTCATTTTTTTGAATTTGCGTACATAGAACAAATCACTGGTAACGGCAAACCCTAAACCACCAATAATAATCAAGGCACAAATCACAAAGTTAACCAGATAATTATCAACATATCGGGTTAAACTTGAATAATTGCCCATTATATCGAACCCGGCATTACAGAAAGATGCCACTGAGTGAAAAACACTGTAACCGATACCGGTTAACAATCCGAATTCCGGAATAAAAACAATGGCTAACAGTACAGCACCGATGCCTTGAATAATAAAAGACGAAAAGAAAATATACTTTGCGAATTTTACAATCCCCGAAAGCGAATCCATATTAACTGATGATTGAATCAATATCCGATCTTTTATAGTAATCCTTTTGCCCGCCATAACAAAAAACATGGTTGCAAAGGACATGAAGCCCACGCCACCGACTTCCACCAAACAAATTATTGCGATCTGACCAAAAACGCTCCAATAGGTTCCGGTATCCACTACAACTAACCCTGTTACACAGACTGATGATGTTGCAGTAAAAAATGCATTGATAAAACTTGTCCATTCACCGGATCGTGAAGAAATGGGCAGTGTCAGTAAAAATGCTCCAAAAAAAATTAAAACGGCAAACCCAATAATTAATACTTCCGTTGGCGAACGCTGAGTAAGGAAGTTTTTATTGTTTCGGATTTTTTTTATTTTCACACAGTAATCTCCATAGATATATATTTTATAATCATACATATGCTAATATTCTAACATTCTAAATTAAAAAAGCAACAACAAAATAGAATAAAAAAAACTTCTCAGATTTGGACTATCCTTTGAGAAGTTTAATTCAAAATTATTAGTTAATATTTTTCTTTGATACTTCTACTAAATCTTTAAAAGCATTAATATCATTCATTGCTAAATCAGCTAAGATTTTACGATCAATTTCTACACCTGCTTGTTTTAAACCAAACATGAACTTGCTATAACTTAAGTCATACATTCTTGTTCCGGCATTAATTCGAGTAATCCATAATCTTCTGAAATTTCTTTTCTTTTCCTTACGGCCTACATATGAAGATCGTTGCGCTCGCATAACAGCTTCATTTGCAGTTCTATATAACTTGCTTCTGGCACCATAATAGCCTTTTGCAAGTTTAAGTATTTTCTTATGTTTCCTTTTGGCGTTGACGCCTTTTTTAATTCGCATTAATTATTCCTCCTATCTTTAAAATTACTTACACAGCATTTTCTTAACAACCTTAGCATCACCAGGTGCTAAACCTGTTGCTTGTCTAAGATTTCTTTTTCTCTTGCGACTTTTTTTGTTGAGAATATGGCTTTTGCCAGCCTTAAATCGTTTGATTACACCTGATTTTTTTATTTTAAAACGCTTTGCAGCTCCTCGATGGGTTTTCATCTTTGGCATAACTATTTCCTCCTCCCTGTACAATGAATATTTATAATAAACTATATCCGAGAAATCTAGGTTAAATGTATCCAAGTCATTACAACAGATATACTGAATTAACAATCAAAATTTTACTTATCTTTTTTAGGGGCCAAATACATAACCATGTTTCTTCCTTCAAGCTTAGGTGATTTTTCAACCACAGCCAAATCAGTCACACGTTCAGCAAAATTCAACAATACGTCTTTGCCTTGTTCGGTGTATGCCATTTCACGACCTCTGAATCGGATCGCTACTTTAACTCGGTTTCCCTGTTCCAGGAATTTGATGCAATTCTTAATTTTCACATTAATATCATGTTCTTCAACTCGAACCGACATGCGAATTTCTTTAATGACCACAGCTTTTTGATTTTTCTTAGCTTCTTTTAAACGTTGAATTTCTTCATAACGAAACTTTCCGTAGTCAAGAATCTTACAAACCGGTGGTTTGGCATTGGGCGAAACTTTAACTAAATCCAGATTCTTTTCGTCAGCTAATTGTTGAGCATCTTTTGTATTCATTACTCCCAACATTTCGCCAGCTTCATCAATTACACGCACTTCGCGATCACGGATCTCATTGTTAATTTCGTGTTGAACATCTTTGCTAATAATATTATACCTCCATATAAAAAAATTGCAGGTAGAAACACTCCACCTGCAAAAAA
>JAENWK010000065.1 GCA_016650045.1 Eubacteriaceae bacterium
CATCAGGGAGAGCTCCGAAAGATATCAAAAAATCCATATCTGATAAAAGAAGGCATTAAAACTGATATTGACGCATTGGACAAAAAAATGCTTCATGAAATGGTTCAAAATGTCATGACGGAACTTTTCAACAAGCAATTAAAAGAACGCATGGAAATATTTAACCAGGCGCATTCAAAAGATATGGGCTCCGATGATGTGGTTTAAATTGCCAGAGCCATCACGGAAAAACGCGTGGAAGTCCTTTATTTAGAAGAAAATATCGTGCACCCAGGTCGATATGATCTAAGTCTCGGAACCATTACCGAAGGGGCATCAGAAGATTCTTACATTGGAGACATTTACGACGACATGGCTGAAGCGGTTCTTAGCCATGGTGGCGAAGTGATGATTTTAGAAAAGGCGGATATGCCAACAGAAAGAGATATCGCTGCGGTATATCGATACTAACAATACCAGCGTAAAATAATATCCATATCATAATCTGAAAGGACCAGTCACCCCGTTTTCTATAAAACCGAGTGGCTGGTCCTTTCAATTACAATCAAACATAGGTGTTTTTTCTATTTGTCTACTTATATCTTTGTAACATGCGAGATTCTTTGCCAGCTCATCTTAGGCTCACTAACCGCCAATAATCGGCAGTAATATTAACACATCATCCCCATCCTTAAGTTCCATACTGACTCGATCTTCATTCATAATAAATACATCATTGACGATCACAGCACAGCTTCGAAGGGTATCAATGTTAACTGCATTAGATTTCTCACAAATCATCACCATTAATTCGTCGATTTTTGTAGCTTCAAAAAACATTGTTTCATGACTGCAATTTTGAACGCCAAATGTTTTAGATTGAATCATGAACCTTACCTCCTAAAGTTATTAAAAATAATTTTAAATGAAGTGCATAGCAAAAACAATTGTTTTTGCTATGCACCATGAATCGTTTTATTGATATAAGTCTTTAATCACAAAGTCCAGACCAAGTTCAGTCAATTTTTCCTTGGAAGGTTTACCCTCTTCATTCCATTCCCTTGCCAGGTAGTATTCAGCCAGCATTTTATCCAGGTTAGGTACAATCCCTTCATTGGGACCACCAATCACAGAAGTCATAACACGTTTTGGCAGGCTATCATCCTTTCTTGTAATCCCAAATTTGTTATTAAATGCCCTTTGGAGATTGAAGATGCGTTCTCCGGTTTTTAAAAGCTCCTTGGCATCATAATCATACCCGGTTGCCTCGGTCAGAATCGTGGCTAATTGGGTTGGACTTATAGTATACAAAGTGAAATAGCAGATGATCGATCCGTTAACGGCCGAACAAAAGTCCTGTACGGCTTTAACCAACAAGCTTTTACCTTCTTCCTGATGGGGTGGCATAACCCCGACAACCCCTGCTTCCGGCATGTCTCTGCTGCCATCCCAGCCACCGTTATAACCATGGCAGTGGCATCCCCCACGTGGTGATGTGGCATAGGTTACAGCAAATCCGGAATAGGCTCTTGGATCATGCATGGGAAGCTCCATGCCTTTGACATGAACCGCGAAATCTTCGCTGCCTTTGCCAATCACGGTCGCTGCATGCTTGGTACCTTCCCCAAGTAGTGCGCCAATGCCTTCCTTGTTCATAATTAAAGTTAACAGTGCCTGCATGGCGTCCTGATCACCCCATTTTAAATCAATGCCGCCAAGCTCTTCCTTGGTGAGGATGCCTTTTTCATAGGCTTCCATGGCAAAAGTAATTCCAGCGCCTGCCGAAATCACATCCACCCCCTGTTCATTACACAGCATGTTAAAATAAGCAATGGACTCAAGGTCATCGTTTAAAGCATTGGAGCCCAAAGCGCCCAGAGCCTCATATTCCGGACCGCTGCCCTTCATTTCATAGGGTCCGTCAGATATTTCCACATATCTGGCACAATGAATGGGACAGGCATGACACTCCGGCGCGTGATCTTTCAAAATCGTATTGGTCATATAGGGACCATCAATTTGATTGTATTTGTCCCATGTTCCCAGTGCGAAATTCTTTGTTGGGGCATCGCCGCTGCCCGGAGCTGCTGCCATCCCAATGCCCGTTCCATATTTTCCCAGGGTTGCGGTAACCGGTGCATTTTTAATATTGACAATGGTATCCTTGACCAGTTCTTTCCAGGAATCTTCCTCGAATTTTGGGACTTTGTTATCTCCCGCCACAAGAATGGCCTTGAGATTTTTTGAACCCATTAAAGCCCCGGCACCACCCCGACCAATGGCCCGGGCGGAGTCATTTAATATACAGGCGATTTTAATTAATTTCTCGCCGGAAGGGCCGATAGCGGCAACACTGGCTTTTTTCATTCCACAGTCCTCTTGTACGGCCTCAATGGTTTTAGTCACCGTCAAACCCCAGATTTTGGAAGCGTCCTTTATTTCCACCGTATCATTGTCAATGGCGATATAAACCGGGGTCGCAGACTTTCCTTCTATAATAATCCCCATATATCCGGCTTTTCTCATGAAAAAGCCAAATTTCCCCGATGAACTTGAATCCAGCCAAATCCCTGTAAGCGGAGACCGACAGGATACGTTGTACCTTCCGGATGTCGGAAAATAGCCTCCGTTAAGAGGTCCCACTGAAAACATCAGCTTATTACTTCCATCAAACACATCATCACACACTGGAATTTCATCGTACAAATATCTGGCAGCCAGCCCCGCTCCTCCGAGGTAATCCCGAAGATATTCCGCTGGAATATCTTCGGTGGTAATCTTACCGATCGTTAAATCAATTCTTAATAGTTTATCCATCATTTTCCTAGCCTCTCATTTGAAAATATTTTTCTTGATCAATCCATACTAAAGGCTTAGTTTTCTCCTCTATCATAGGCTTGTTCCAGCGCTCCCACAATGTCATCTTTGCTTGCTTTAACTGGGTAGTTGTAATAGGTTGTATCCTGGATGACTAAATCTGCAACATCTGAGAAGGAATCCCGTCCAATATCAAGTGCTTGAAGCGTTGGAATGCCGACGGTTGTATTAAGTGCAAACATTTCATCGGCAACCAGCTGCCCTATTTCTTCCGGGGTAGCATCATCTTTAAATGTCAAGCCCATTGCTTTGCCAACTCTTTTCACTTTTTCACTTTCTTCAGTGGCGACGAATTTCATTACCGAAGGCAAACCTATGGCACAAGCGACACCGTGAGGAATATGGAATTTCGCACCAAGGGAATGCCCAATGCCGTGACCCATATGAACCGAAGCATCCGTAAATGCAGTGCCCGCAAAGGTGGCTGCAAGCATCATATTTTCCCGTGCCTCCATATTTGAACCGTCTGCCACAGCGATCGGCAAATATTTAACAACCATGGCAATGGCATTTTCAGCAAACATTGCAGAATACTCACTCCAGTTGTTCTTGATGGTCAGTGATTCAGCCGCATGGGCCAGTACGTCCATTCCTGTAGCCGCAGTGGGATAGGGCGGCAAACCTAAGGTCAAGGCCGGATCCAATATTGCCACATTGGCGGTACACCCTTCTCCATGGATAATCGTTTTTCTATGTTCTTTGGAAGAGGTAATAACTCCCATAGTTGTCGTTTCACTACCCGTTCCCGAGGTAGTTGGGATCATAACCATAGGTGTTCTTGATAGGTTATAAACCGTACCGGCCTTATATTGGGTAATGCTTCCTGGATTGGATAACAATATATTTATTCCTTTAACCGTATCCATGGCACTTCCGCCGCCAATGGCAACAATCCCGTTGACTTTTTCTTTTCTGCCGATTTCTCCGGCTTCGTCTACCACTGTATCCGGAGGATCCGCCACGACACCATCAAAGTGAACCACTTCGATGCCTTCGCCCTCAATCACTTTCACAATTTTGTCCACGAGACCAGCGGATTTCACCCCTTGATCATAGACACAAATGATCTTCGAACACCCTAATTTCTTTAACACCGTTCCAGCTGTCAGGGAAGTATTCACTCCATAAATCAGTTCAGGTTTAGATACAATTTTAAAATCATTCATTTAATCAAACCTCCAAATTTTATTTTGTTTATAGTTACTAGACATCGCAAAGTTCGTGCCAAGTCAATTTTTTTTGACTATCCAGTTTTGAAAAGCAAACTTAGTCTACCGATATTTTTGTCTTTATCTGGAAGGATTGGCTTAGGAAGTTGGTTTAGAATCCAGTCCTCATTGAATTCTTCCAATAAAATCATCAACGATTCCCAAGGATAGTTTAAAAAAACGCAAAAAAACCTCCTGATACTGACTCATCTGTACCAGGAGGTTTTCATTAACATTTAAAATGGATACAAAACAATATTTTTTTTTATATCCAAAGTATACAGTGAGCACTTCACATCAGTAGTAATCCATTGATGGGTTATTCACTTTCTTCGATGTCATACTTTCGCAACTTTTTGTAAAATGACCGTCTGGAAATTCCCAGTGCCACTATGGCATTGGTCCGATTGTTGTTATGGGTGGATAAGGCTGACAAAATCAGTTCTTTTTCCAGCCTGGCAACGTTTTCTTTAACATCATAGGGATTTTTCTTGAAACTATGGTATTCTTTATCGGCAGGAATAAAATGAACCGGCAAGTGATACAGTTCAATGGTATTATGGTTGCACATAATGCTGGCATGCTCCAGGACGTTTTGCAATTCCCTTATATTTCCAGGCCAGTCATAGGCATGGAACAGCTTCACCACTTGGGGTGACAACGTCAGTTTATGGCCAGCTTCCAACGCATACTTGTCTAGAAAGGTTTTTGCCAAAGCTTGGAGGTCATCTTTTCTCTCACGCAGGGGTGGCAGAAAAAGCGGCACAATATTTAATCGGTAGTAGAGGTCACGGCGAAATGTCTCTTTTTCGATCATACTTTCTAAATCCCGATTGGTTGCGGCTATGACCCTGATATCCGCTTTAATAGTTTTAGTCCCCCCCACGCGTTCAAAGTCCTTTTCCTGGAGCACACGTAATAATTTAGTTTGCATATTCAGACTCATATCTCCGATTTCGTCCAAAAAAATCGTCCCTCCAAGGGCAAGCTCAAATTTACCCAGTTTCCCACCTTTTTTAGCTCCGGTAAAAGCACCCTCCTCATAGCCAAAGAGTTCGCTTTCAATGAGGTCTTCGGGAATGGCCGCACAATTCACCTTGATCATGGGTTTATCCTTCCGGCGACTTGAATTATGCACAGCCCTGGCTAATACTTCTTTGCCAACACCGCTTTCCCCCAGAATCAATACCGTACTGTTTGTACGTGCAACTTTTGCAGCCAAAACCAGGGTTTCCTTGAGATGGCTATTTTGTCCAACATATTCTTTAAAGGAAAGAGGGAGGTGTTCCCACTGTTCCAATTGCTCTTTCAAATAATCCGTTAAACCTTTGGATTGCTGCAACTCAGAATTTAATTGGACAACATCCGTGACGTTTCTAAAAATAGACACGCTGCCAATAATTTTTCCACTATTATATAAAGGAAAGGTACTTCCAACCACAGTCGTATTAAGAGAAGCCAGATAAACCGTGTTATTACTGCTGTCTTTCCCTGTACGCAGTACTTTAATGGTCGTGGAATCAGGGTCCAGGGTATCCAGCCGTTTCCCCAAAGCATTGGCTATGGGCACCCCTAAAACCCTGGAATAGGCCTCATTCATATAAACTATGACGGTATCGGAATCAATAATGAGTACAACGTCATTAATGTTATTCAAGATTCTGAATAAGAATTCACGATCCCATTGGGGAACAATACTGGTCGTTATCGCTTGGGCTTCTTCACTCATTGCTATCCTCCATCTCTATTCTTCGTACATTCATTATACCCCAAATAATTTGATAAAAAAACATTTTTTCACACCAATAACGCAAAAAGAGGATTAGTTACTAGCTAATCCTCTTTTTGCTATGCAATTGTATTTAGTTGCTTTTTAAACATTCTTCTATGGTTTTTCTACTGTCGAAACGGCACCAGCACCGAGAATCTTAGCCACTAACTTGAAGATACCATAAACACCGGCAATTAAAATGGCACCACCGATTAATTCAATGGCCATCCACTGGTAAACATTTGTTACCGGAATTGTTGAAGCCATGGCTTTATCTGTGGCAGCTTTCATAGCAGCAATCAGAGCGGGATCGGTTCCTGCTACCACTTTATTGGCATAGCCAGCAACCGTTTTTGCGGCAACTGCAGCAGCGGTATTTCCAGAAGCAACCGCTGCGGCTACGGTAAAGCACATAAACGCATAGTTGTTAAACACCCAGGGAATAACATCTTTTAATAAAACAATGAGAGCTACAAACACAGCGATATAAATTAGCTTTGATACCATCATTGCCTCTACCGTATCAGGGGCTGTGTAATTTGCCATATTTCCTCCCAGGAGAGGAACTGTAAATCCAAACCAATAGACAATCAAAACCAGGTTGAATATTCCAAATGCACTTCCCAATAATATTGCAGGTGCTTCTTTAATATTCTCATGGGCCATAAAGAAAAAGATCATGATTAGGAAAGCCGGCCATGTTGGCAGATGCAGGTGCTCCAAGATCAATTCGCTTACCACGATAAGTGTCAGTAACAGAGCTAAAAAAATACCATTCTTTTTGTTGAAAACAGTGTTGAGTGTTGCCATTTGTTAATCCTCCTTATTAATATGATTCATTTGCCAAATTCGAAGAGTTCCTCCTTTTCTTTTGTTAACAAAGATCCTTTGAAATAGAATGGAAGTGACTTGCCAATCCGCTAGACCGGGACCTTTATTTTGTTCCTGTAGGTATATAACGCAAATTTTATGCCAAATGAATACGTTTAATTATTTTTTTAGAGTATCCACCTGATCTTAACTATTTTCTATCTTTTTTTATCAAAATTGGCACTACAATACATTAAAATGTGAATTAAGTTCATCTATTATAATCTCAAGTATATATTAATTCCTATTAAATCAAGCCCTACTGAAGTGTCATTACCAAAATATTTTGGGATGATAATAAAACGGATACAGAATGGTCATGCTTTTGTATATAAAGTATACAAAATGATCATGCTTTCGTATATATAATATACATTCAACTCAAGGTTGGCAATGCTAGTGATCATCTTTAATTTTTTAAAAACTAAAGACTTGTGTAACTATCAGCATCGCCGACAACACAGATAAATCCCAAAACAAAGGGTTGGTGGATATCCTGATCCTCCATTGCTGCTTTACATATATTAAATTTATTGCTTGTTGCATTGAAATTTGGCCTGTGAAATGCTATACTTGGCTTACTAATTTAAATAAAAGCTAAAGCAATTATGAATATCCCAACTGACTCATTCCCGTAACCTGAATTTTTCAAATCAGAATATAATGTAAAATGAGGATTGATATGGACATAATTAAATTAAGTATGCTGATAAAGCGAAAATATAATAATTATAAAAGAAAATTTGTTTATGTGGCTTTTGTAAAAATTGTAGGTAATACAAGCATGAGCACAAGTATGCGGTTGATAAAAAATCATCCCATTAGCCTATGAGATATGAAAAGAAAATCAGTAAAAAAGATTCTACAGACTTATTTTTGGAGTATAAAAAAACACAGGATCGAGATCTAAGAGATTATCTCATTGAAAACTATCTCTACATTCCTAAACTTCTTTCCCAAAAATACGGATATAAAAATGGTGAATATGAAGACATTTTCCAAGTCGCTTGTTTAGGTCTTTTGCTTGCAGTTGATCGCTTCGATCCTACCCGGGGCTATGAGTTTGGTACCTTTGCAACTCCCACCATTGTCGGAGAAATAAAAAAGTATCATCGCGATAAAGAGCAATTAATTCGGATTCCAAGAAAAATCCAGGAATTGAATCATCAAATTAATCAAGCGCGTGAATTGCTTGAAAATCGTCTTATGCACTCCCCAACTATTTCTGAAATTGCTGTTTATCTTGAAATTACTGAAGAGAACATTATCAGAGCCATGGAAAGCAATAATGTTTATTATCCAAAGTCATTATCCATGGACTATGAAAACAATAGCACTGGCAAGGCCGTTAACTTTATGGATTTTTTAGGAACCATGGATATTAATATGCAAAACGTGGAAAATGTCGATACGTTGAGAACAAGTATAAAAAAACTTAACGCTTTGGAAAGAATGATTATTAAAGAACGTTTTTTAAAAGAGAAAACCCAAAAAGAAGTCGCAATGCTCATTGGAAAATCCCAAATGACCGTTTCTCGTATTGAGAAAAAGGTTATGAAAAAACTCAAAGAAGAATTTTTATTAACTACTTTCTAATGCGCCTTATCCCCTGAACAAAATTTCTTAAACTTAAGAAATGCTGAATATCCCATTCCAAAGCAGTCAATGACAACCTTGATTTTAAGATGCTGCAATTCTGTTAAGTACGGTCCTATCTTTTATAGTGTGGAATATCCTCTGGTTTGTGTGATTTTATGAAGAAATCGGGTAGATAGTAAGTATCTACAAAAGGAGGCTTGATATTATGAAATATCAATTTGTTACAGAATTCCCCCATTCTATTATGAAAAAAGGAAAGCGTCCGGTTATCTCCATTTACATTAATACCCATATTAAAAAACCGGATCGCCTTGAAAATCCTATTCGTTTCAAGAATCTTGTGAGAGACGCCCAGGGCGCTTTAAAAGAAAAAGAAGTCAGAGGCTTTAGAGATCTTTTTTCTCTTTTTAAAAAAATGGAAGATGATCCTATATTCTGGGAAGGTGCTACCGAAGGAATGGCCATTCTGGCGGATGAGGAAGAATGTATTGTTTACAAACTGCCCATTGACGTCACCAGCCGTGCCATTGTTTCCGATAGCTTCTATATAAAACCATTATTGAAAAGCTATCAGCTAAAGGGCCGCTACCATGTTCTCGGACTCAACCGAGATCGATTCTTTCTTTACGATGCAGATCGCAATGGAATTCATGAGATTTCATTGGATGAAAAAGACTCAACACTGGAAGGTGTTTTAGGGACTCAATTAACAGAAAGCCATCTGTCCCATGCCAGTCTGGGAGGGGATCAATCCACCTATCATGGCTATGGAGGCGCTAAGGATGAGAGCAAAATCGATGATGAAAAATTCTTTCGTCATGTGGATAACTTCATTCAGGAGAAGTATTCCATGCAATATAAGATACCCCTCATACTCGTTGGACTAGACGAACATCAGGGAGAGCTCCGAAAGATATCAAAAAATCCATATCTGATAAAAGAAGGCATTAAAAC
>JAENWK010000015.1 GCA_016650045.1 Eubacteriaceae bacterium
GTTGGAAAGAATGAATTAGAGCGTGTGGCACAAGGTATTTATATTACCCCAGATACTTTTATTGATGAAATGTTTTACATACAAGTGCGTTCCAAAAAAAATATATTTTCTCATGAAACGGCACTTTATCTTCATGACTTGACGGATAGAGACCCACTGTATTATTCCGTAACGGTACCAAGAGGTTATGCAACAAATCGGCTTAGGGAATCTGGTGTGGCAGTGTATACAGTAAAGAAAGAATTACATTTACTGGGAATGGAAATCAAAAAGATCATTCATGGCAGAAATGTTCAAGTTTATGATATCGACCGGACAATTTGTGATGTGATTCGCAGCCGCAATCAGATGGATAAAAATATGTTCTATACTGGACTAAATCGGTATGTACGCAGTAAAGAAAAAAACTTAAAACAACTGATGGATTATGCAAAAGAATTTCGAATTGAAAAAACGGTTTTACACTATTTGGAAGGATTACTATTATGACAGCAACGCAAATGAAGGACCTTCTTAGAAATATGTCTAAAGAAAAAAAATTAGTGCCCAAATTCTACAGAGAAGCTACATGATGGAGCGGTTATTAGAACGCTTTATCTTTCCGTTTTTATTGACTTATTTACACGAAAATGCATCGGTTATTCATTGCGAAATCATATGAAAGAAACGATGGTGATTGATTCTTTGCTTGATGCTGTGGAAAAAGAAAATCCTCAATCTGGTCTTATCGTCCATACAGATCAGGGCGCGCAATACACTGGATCAGCCTTTCGCGAATTATTACAAAAACATCATTTTGTCCAAAGTAATAGTAGAAAAGGTAATCCCTATGATAATGCTGTGATGGAGTCTTTTTATAAAACTTTCAAAAGAGAAGTTTTAGAAATAGAACAGTTTAAAACAAAAGCACAGGCAAAAATGGAAATTCTTAGCTATGTAAGTAATTATTATAATAACAAAAGAATACATTCATCGTTAGATTATTTAACGCCAAAATTATTTGAGAGAATGCATTCTTAAATTTGCTTATTCTTTTGTCCAAAAAAGTGTTGACCTTCCACCACCGATATTTTTGTTAATATGATGAACCTGGATTACTTTAAACTTCTTGATACTGTCACCATTGCCTGGTCAAGAAAGCACATTGAAAAATACTATAACCTGGACGAAATTGGAAAATTTCCCACACGATTATCGCCACAGAATATTTACCCGGTGATTGATACCAAAGGCAAATTCCCTCCCATTGAAACCATCAATAAGCTCATAAAAAAGCTTTCCCTTTGTGTTTATTCTCCTTTAGGGTATGTGCTTCCTGAAAAACGCAGATCATACGAACTGAAATACGATATGCAGGTTGGCCAAAGCAGCAACAGCGTCTTTCGCCAAGTCGATCGGGAACAAAGTCTGGTGGGTCTCTTGCGCATCGGTTTATTAAAACGGATGGAAAGCTCCATTAATTTCTTTGCCTTAACCATTGAAGCTATTATCTTGAGTGGAACTTTTACCGAATTGCCGCCAACTCTGCTTTCAGAGGATAAGTTCGGGTTGTATTTACGCCGAAATGACGTACAACTTATCCAAAATGTTGACGATGAGCCAAAAGACGGAAGCCCTATTTGCCTGACTATTCGGCTTACTATTAATGCATCTCTTGAGCCAAAATGGGAAGTAGTTTGTAATAGAAAAGAGCCTAAACCTATTTCGCATAATGAGCGTAAAGCTATGTTCATAGGTAGTGTGGGAGAAAACTGCGGAAAGGATATGGTATGGGGACGGTCTTCCGTTTTACAAAAGTATGCAGATGCTAAAGGCGTTCTACATGATGCATATACAGCAGAATTAAGAGAAATAGCAGCTGAATCGGTGTTTTCCAACCCAAGCATTTTCTCGGTCTTGAGTTGATGAGAAACAGATTCTCAATCAGAATCCTCTCATCGACTTTTGCCAAACCCGTCTTCTTGGGGTAAAACTCCCTGAGAAGCCCATTGGCGTTTTCGTTACTGCCACGTTGCCATGAGCAGTATGGGTCAGCAAAATACAGTGCTAAGCCTACCCAACTTTAGCCAAGTGAGAAATAAAAGTGTGAATAATCCTTAAAAGTTTCTGGTTAATGTAACAGCACTCTGTTTTATTTTATAATAGATGCTATAAAATCCTCCTTGCGGCAACCACGAACCGCGCGTCATCGTATTCGTATGTGCAGGTGGAAAGGATTAGTATATCATCGGTGCCGCTTAGTTTAATATCCGTTTTAAATAACGATTTTTCCTGCATTGCAGTTATAAAACCAAGGTACTGGGCTTCATCAGTAAATTCTGTTTGCAAATAATCATAGCTTGGGTCTGTGATTAGAACAGCAAATATTTCCCATTCATATGTTCGTTCCAAGTTTGCGAATTTGATAATATTGTGACTGTTAAAAAAGGCTTCGTCCTTATATTCGACAAGAGTCGCAAACATGGAGCCATCTTTCATGTGATGACCGTATAGTATGTTGTTCCCTTTTAACGAAACCGGATCGCAGTATTTGATGCGGTGTTTTCCGGGCTTAAAAGCACTATCGAAGTAATCACCAACGCGATACCGACGGCAAAGGTAACCACTATCAGAGCTTTTAGCCTATTCTTATTAATTTGGATATGAGGTTTTGAGCGCTTATTCAAGTTTTTTCTCATATGAAAGTATACCTCAATGCTTTAACTTAAACACACCCCGTTTATAACAAATGGGGTGTGTCATGCTTGATTACAATTTTATATATCCCTTATCTCTGACTGGCGCCCTTCCTCTGATAAAGCAGGCACAAGAATATGCCAAACAACAACGCCCCGCCTAAAACGGCCGCCGAAATACCTATCCAAGAAGCAGACCCTGATTCTGTTTTGGCGCCGGTTTTTGGGTTGGCCCGAATGTCATTCCCTGTGGCTGCGCCAATATCATTATTGGTGATTGTGGCAGACCCTGTGGCTGCCACAATGTCATTATTGGTGATTGTGACGGTTTTATTATCGCCGCCAACCAGAGTGACGCTGCCGCTGGAATCACTATCCCCGCTATAGCTGACAGTATAATGCGCATCCGCATCCTCGCTGACCACATAAGTACCCGGGGATAATGTATATGTGATCCCGGGTGATTCAGCGCCTGCCACCGGGCTTCCGGCCACATCGAGACCATCAGTCTTTACATGCACGGTGAAGTTAGAAGCGATGGATGTACGTCCATCGTCATTGATCACATGCTTGATAACAGTCAGTGTCGCTAATGTCGCGCAAAGTCCGTTTGTGATGGTATTGGTATCCAACGTAACCTCGCCGTTTCGAGCCAGCAATTGTCCCTGTATCGTCGCACCGGTTTGGGCCCAAATAGAATTCAATGCAAATATATGCCCCACAAATTGTGAATTGGTTCCTAATGTTACGTCAGTTCCAACCTGCCAGAACACACGGCAAAACCGGGCGCCGTTGATCAGCTGGATCTGGCTGCCGGACGCTGTGACAAGACTAGACGTGGCCTGAAAGATAAAAACGGCTTCAGGATCGCCCTGAGCATCAAGAATCAACGGAGAACTTGCGGTCAGATTTGCCGTTTCGGCACCGCCAAATCTGTATACACCGGTTGTAAGCGTTTTCCCGCCGAGCTGGTTATCGGTTTCGACGAATGTGGTGGTCGGCGTTCGCCCGGCAGCATCGTCATAAGCAAGCGTCAGGTCTGCTTTGGCTTGCAGCGCCACTGCGTCAGTATCGTGAACCACGCCGCTGATCACTCCGGGCGGAAACCCTGTAATCGATGTACCCGAGTGCAGTCCGATATCACCGCCGGCATCTCCGCTAATGACAGTCGGGCCGGCGTTGGTTATCGTCATACCCGATAAAACCGCAAAATTGGATGTCGTTCTAAGCTCAACTTTTGTCGGTCCGGAGGCCAAAGCTGTCGTCGGCATTATCATAAAGATAAGCATCAATACAGTCAATGACAACGGAATCAGCCGCTTTTTATTTTGTATTCTCATAAAAAAGTACGTCCTTTCGGTTGTTTTGATTGGCGTTCTGAGACTTCTCACTGATTAATCTTCAAATATAAAAAATAAATAGGCTCTCAAATATTTTTTATATTCAATCCAAACACCTGCTGTCATAGAACTACTTGATGTGAATATTAATAAGCTGGAATTTTGACTTACTTTGCATTATCTCATTATCTAAATATTATACCATTTAGATTGGGATGTCAACTTTTTGGAGACAATTTGCTAAGCTACCTTCGCTAGGCTCTCTCTTCTCAATGATCTGAGATAGTCTCTCGGGGACAAGTACCCGAGCCTTTTCTGGATTCTCTTCACATTGTAGAAGCAATATATATACTCAAACACTGCCGCCCGGACAGACTCTTTCGTCTCGTAATGCGTCCAGTGTATCAGCTCTTTTTTCATAGTCGCAAAGAAGCTTTCCGACCATGCATTGTCACCCGGCATCCCGACACGCGAGAAGCTCTGGCGTAGTCCATACTGCTGCAGCAATCCCATCACCGCTTTTGATGTATAATCGATTAAAGAAAAGGGATTACTCCCTTTCCCTCGTCTAAGAACTTATCCCGACTTTTAGATTATCCCGATTTTGATTACAACTATCAGCAAATAATACATCTTACTTAGAATTAGTCGGGATAATCAAACGAATAATTACTTCGATAATAAATATGACAAGGTCAAATTTTTTATGGAGGTAATTAAAATGGAAGAAAAACTTATTCGTGAACTGATTCAAACAGCATTATCTCAATTAGCAAGTATGGGATTGGCTGATGAAACGCTTAAATCGTATCGAACATATGCATTTCATCCTTTGGAAAGATTTTATGTGGACAAAGGAAAAGTTTTATATGATAGTAGTCTAATGATTGAAATGTATCATTTATACCAACTCCAATACAAACAGGGAGTGATTTTGAAACAAACTTTAAACTGGCAATTGCGGGGTATTGGCATTATCGATGAAATATACAATACTGGTTTTTTTGAATGGAAAGTCTTTAGTCAGAAGAAAAAAGAGGAAATGCCGGATGTTTATGAAAATATCATCATCGATTTTTCCAACACACTGCTGTGCTGTAACAAAAGAAAAAGCAACTATGAATCCATTGTCAGGCGTTTTCTTATTTTTATGATTAAAAGCGGCAAAGAAAATCTTTCTTCAATAAACGATGTATTGCTTCGAAATTTTCTGGTTGAAATTTCAGCTGATAAACCCAAAAGTATGGATGATGTAATAACTGGTCTCAAGAAATTTTTACAGTACCTGAATGAAAAATTATTTATTGAGAATCGATATTATTCTATTCTTGCAGCGCCAAGGTCAAGGGATCGGAAAGTAAACCCCTGCATGGATGCAAACGAACTGGCAATGATGATGAATAGTATCGACAGAAATACAACCAGTGGCAAACGGGATTATGCAATTCTTATTCTTGCCGCCACAACTGGGCTGCGTGCAGGTGACATCGCTTCTCTCCGACTGGATTGCATCAACTGGAAAAGAAATGAAATTCAATTTGTTCAGGGCAAGACTTCCGAAGCTAATATATTGCCATTACCCCAAAATGCAGGCATAGCCATTGCGGATTACATTCTATACGCCCGTCCAAAAACAAGCTTGGACACGTTGTTTCTCAGAAACTATGCACCATATAAGGGTTTTCATGATGGCGTGTCTGTGTCATGTATTTTCAGAAAATACCTTAAGAAGTCAAATCTGGCACATAAAAACGGGGATGGAAGAACCATGCACGGCATTCGAAGAATGATTGGCACTGAAATGATGAGAAACAAATTGAAATAGTAGCTATTTCCGGAGAAATAATCGTGTCAACACTTACAATCAGCAAAGAAGATGAAAAAAAAGTAAAAGCAATTGGGTTTTTAAATAATAAGGGAACGGATAATTTTTCAGGGCGTGTGATTACTGAAAATGGCTTAATCACGACTGAACAGGCAAAATGTATCATTGAAGCGGCAGAAAAATATGGTAACGGCAAGCTTGCACTTACCACCCGTCTAACCATCGAATGCCCTGGCATTCCTTTTGAAAAAATTGATGACTTTAGAAGCCATTTAGGTCAGAGTGGAGTGGAAACCGGTGGCACCGCAGGGTACGTCCGATTTTATCCTGCAAAGGAACAACCTGTCAGTATGGTTTAATTGACACGTTTTCTCTTGCCAAAGAAATTCATGACCGTTTCTACACCGGTTTTCGTGAATTAACCTTGCCTCATAAATTTAAAATCGCTGTTGGCGGCTGCCCAATAATTGTGTTAAACCGGATTTAAATGATCTGGGTATTATTGGACAAATGATCCCTGTTTTTAAAAAAGAATGTTGCCGAGGATGTGAAAATTGTGCGGTTATAAAGGCCTGTCCCATTGATGCTGCAGAAATTAAAGATGATCAACTGAAAATCAATGAAAAAGCCTGCCTGAATTGTGGCCTATGCATTGGAAAATGCCCCTTTGATGCCATTACTGATGGTATTAACGGGTATAAAATCATGATCGGTGGCCGATGGGGCAAACAGGGAAAGGCGTTGAAACAGATTTATACAAATAAAGAAGATGTTTTAAACCATATTGAAAAGATTATCTATTTTTACAAAGAATACGGATTGCCCGGAGAGCGATTTGCGACAACCATCGACCGGTTGGGCTTTGACACCGTTGAATTAATCTTGAATAAAGCAGGTTCAACCAATATAGACAACGAATAAGCTTGCTTGATTGTCGCATTCTAAATACCGGGATAAATTTGTTTTAAAAGGTGGTCTTTTAATTGCATCAATGATTGGTGTGGATCAGCGAACAACAATGGATACTACAGTTAGAGGATTACCAGTCAATGAAGAATTGATTAATAAGATACTGGAAGCAATTTTGCATTTACCATCGGATGATGAAATTGTGTTTTCCCTCCAGGGATTAAAATCGATTCGCGAAAAAAATCAATATGAGGATTATTATGCGACAATCTTTGCTGATTATGGAAAGGTACATGCCAGTTTCATCATAGTAACTGGTTTTGTAAGGTTTATGCCCGGCTGGAATTGGCGTACTTCCGGTTTGTCGGAATCGATGATAAACTCCCTCTGAATGGGATTGGGTATTTTTTCAAGTAATGCCGTGGTGATCAGTTCGATATTGTTTTGGGCTGCCTGTTCGTGGTTATCGGTGCTTGCATAGGCGCCATCTGCCAGCACCGTGGTTGGTTTGTCCTGAAACCCCAGTTTTTCGATGGTCTCTTTGCAGAATTGACTATCGCTATGGCTGTTGACACCCTAACCAATTTTATAATTTATAGATTTCGATGTTTGATTTCTTCAGTGATTTGTTTAATACATTTCTGGAGCCTCAAGCTTTCATCATTATATTCCGCCATTTGCTGAGCTACTTTGGCACTGGAAACATGCATCCCGGATTGTTTGAAAATGAATTTTTTTTCATTTTCGTTATCTTCCAAGTCTTCCTCTGAACTTGCTAACTTCTTTTTTAGGTCTGAATCATTTAATTCATCAAGCTTTTTCATAATTTCATCTCCTTTTTTATTTGTGAATACCACTTCGCATTTTGGTGGCAGTAGATTAATTCACAGAATACTTAATCGAAACATCTTCAGAATTCATAAATAACACCTTTTCTATTGTTTTTTGGCAACATAAAATAATAAGAAGATCCAACAAGAATTAAGGCCTTTCCACTAAGAAAATAAATGAAGAATCAAAAGGTTTGAGCTTCATTATTTTACAAATAACATAGTTGAATAATTATTATATCCTCTAGTCTAATCGCAATTGAAGTAAAATATATCTACAATTATATTATAATCAATTGCTTATGGAATTGCAATCTTCTTTCCATACAGAAGGCATCATTTTTAATAAAAGCACTTGACAATAAAGAGAAAGAAGAACAATATATACATATGCACATAATAGCATATGTATATATTATAAATTTGAAAGGAATATGTAATGGAACAGCTAATCACTATTTATAAAATCTTGTCAGACGAAACACGGCTTCGCATCATCGTTCTTCTTGCACAAAAGGAGTTATGTGTCTGTGAATTAAGTGAGATTTTAGCAGTTTCTCAGCCGAAGATATCTAAAAATTTAGCGAAGTTAAGGGATTTAAGTTTAGTCGAAACGGAGAGAAAAGAGAAGTTTGTTTTTTATAAACTAAAAACAGACAATCCTATATTAAACAGGACTGTTAAAAGTATTCTTGATAACCTTGATGATTATCCTCAGCTTGTTTTAGATAAAAGCAGACACATCGACAATGAAAAACTATTGGATCAATGCTGTAATCATCATACGATTCAATTATAAAAATTATTTAAAAGTTAGGAAATGAGCGCATGTTTGTATTTGCATGGTTAAATGATCAATTGCTGAAAATGGAGTGGCTCAGCTATTTAGTCACTTAACTGGTTCAAAATGTATTTGGCCTCAACACCCAGGATCGACTGGAAGGGAGTATTCAGTTATTTACTGATGTAGTAAAAAGTTACAGACAAAAAATTATATATGAGGAGTAAAAAAAATGGAAAACAAAAATAAAATGATCATGATTCTTGGGTTAATGGCATTTCTGGCCAACGGCGATAATTATGCAGCAGCACCGCTTATTATCAATATAGCCAGCGACCTGAATTTAACAGTCAGTGTGGCAGCGATGTCGGTTACCGCCTACATGCTTGCCTTTGGTGTCTTTACCTTAATATTCGGTCCTCTTTCGGATCGGTACGGCAAAGTAAAAATTATTAATATTGCAGCCATCGGAACCGCGGTGTTCAGCATGTTGGGGGCTTTTGCCTTTAATCTGCCATCTCTGATTTTTTTTCGAGCGATGAATGGCGCTTTTGGAGCGGGGATCTTTCCGGTAACCCTGGCGCTCGTTGGTCAGAGTTTTGATAACGAAAACCGTCAGCAAGCCATAGCCAAAGTAATGGGTCTGATGTTTCTCGGCGGAGCAACTGCCACTGTTATTGGTGGCGCAATTGCCTATTTTGGTTCATGGCGATATGTTTATCTGGTTTATGGCGTTGCCGAATTGATCGTTGCCATTATTATGTTTAAAACTCTAGAGCGCGATCAGCCAGTTGTTGATCGGCTCAACTTTATTAAGGCTTACAAGGAGCCGTTGAGCAATTACCGGTTTATGCGGCTGGTGGCTGTTATTTTCTTTGTGGGATTTAGTGTTTTTGGCAGTTTTACCTACTCAGGAAAATTGCTTCAGGAGGCGACCGGCTATAATATTTTGATTGTAGGATTAATACTGTCGCTATTTGGTGTCGGTACAGTTGTAGGCGGTCGCGTTGCCCCATCATTGAAAAAGATATTGAAACACGGTTTCTTAGTTTCAGCTGGGGTTATTGGCGGTATTTCTCTTTTTGCTCTTTCAGCTTACCAGAATGTGTGGATCTTATCCCTTGGACTATTAGGTTTTGGAATTGCATTTATATTTCTGCAATCAACACTTATTTCGGCGGCACAGGAAAAACTCCCCAAAATGAGAGGGACTGCCATGTCGCTTGCTTCGTTTAATATGTTTGTAGGAGGTGCTGTAGGTACCAGTATTAATGCCATGATTGTTCAAAATTATGGCGTTTCAACCATATTTTATAATGCCGCTTATGTCATATTTATTGTTAGTATGCTGGCAGCTGTATTTATTGCGCGATTTGAAATGAGAAAAAAGCAAGGCTATTATGATGAAATTAAAGAAGAGAATCTTTAAAATGATCAAAAAAATTGAGAGAATTACCGAGTCATTGATAATAAATGAGGTGAAGCATCATGGCTGAACATAATCATGACCACAATCATTCAGAAGTTGGTCGTACCCACGATGTATCAAAATTATCCGGCAGAAAAATATTCTGGGTGACTGTTTTAAATGCAACCATTACCATTGCCGAAATCATCGGAGGCATTTTATCAGGAAGTCTGGCATTGTTATCCGATGCAGTTCACAACTTAAGTGATACGGTAGCCATTGCATTATCCTATGTTGCAAATCGGATTGCGCAAAAGCCAAAGGATGCTAAAAGAACATTTGGATATAAAAGAGTTGAAATCCTGACAGCTTTTATCAATGCATCCGTGCTATTGGCTCTATCAATTATATTAATTGTTGAAGCGATTAAACGATGGCAGTCACCGGAGAGCATTGACGGAACACTGATGATCATCGTCGCATCGATTGGATTGGTTGCCAACTTTGTTTCCGTATTTTTGCTGGAGAAGGATTCCCATGAAAATTTAAACATCAAGTCCAGCTATCTCCATCTGATCAGCGACACGGTATCATCGATTGGAGTACTGGTTGGTGGGATCGCCATTCAGTTATGGGGTATTGTCTGGATTGATCCGCTCATTACGGTATTAATCTCTGTGTATATTATCCGGGAAACCTGGCATGTTATCAAAAAAACAGTTGAGATTCTGATGCAATCATCGGCACCTCTGGACTATGACGAAATCAAAACCGATGTTGAAAAAATCGATAAGGTGAAAAATATCCATCATGTCCATTCCTGGATGTCCAATGAAAAAACAATATATTTTGAAGCTCACATTGATATGGAAGATCTGCGGTTATCCGAGGTAGAAACGGTTTATGACAAAATTGAACATTTGCTTATCGAACACCATGGCATCAGCCATATAACTTTGCAGGCAGAAGTCGATAAATGCTGTGATAAACGACTGTTTAAAGTTTAAATAATAGACTGAATTGATTGGAAAGTGGGGATAAAATTTTGGATATTGCATTATATGTAGTCACTGGACTATTATTAGCTTTTTCCTTTTATAAAGATAAGCAAAAAACGAAAAAAGCGTTGAAAAAAGCCTGGAAAGCTTTTGAAAATATTTTACCTGAATTTTTAGTGGTTATTTTATTGGTGGGTCTGTTGCTTGCCATTATGAATCCAGAAATGATTTCAAAAATCATTGGGGAGAAATCCGGTTGGTTTGGGGTTCTTCTGGCTTCGGTTATTGGTGCAATCACGTTAATACCTGGTTTTGTAGCCTTCCCAATGGCCGCATTACTTTTGCAGGGCGGCGCAGGTTATATGCAGATTGGCGCATTCATTTCGTCACTGATGATGGTTGGTGTGGTCACCATGCCGGTTGAAATAAAATATTTTGGTAAGAAACTGACAATCTATCGAAATGTGCTTGCATTTCTATTTTCCTCTGTTGTCGCATTTGTGATCGGGATGGTGATGAGTTTATGAAAAAGTTGTTAAAACGATACAGAGCCTTTCTAATGGTATTAGGAGCCATGTTAATTCTGACCGTCTTTAACGTTGAACTTGGCGTAAAAGCATTCAGTGTCACCGGTTATTCCATGAAGGAAATGATTCTAGTCATCCCGCCCATTTTTGTGCTACTGGGTCTTCTGGATATTTGGGTTCCCCGGGAAACAATGATCAAATATATGGGAGAAGGTTCCGGTTTGAAAGGAATTATCTTAGCCATCTTTATCGGATCTGCGGCAGCTGGACCACTGTATGGGGCCTTTCCAATTGCAGCTGTGCTGATGAAAAAGGGCGTTAAGTTCAGCAATATTTTGATCTTTATTGGGGCCTGGTCAACCACAAAGATACCTATGTTTCTCTTTGAGGTCGCTTCTCTGGGGACAAAATTTGCGGTGACCAGGCTGCTTATCGATATCCCGGGAATTCTTATTATTGCTTTCATACTCTCTGCAGTGATGTCAGATGATGAAGTCAAGAAGATATATGATAATGCAGAACACTTTGATGATTGATTAAGTCCGTATATAGTCAGTGTCTGTTTTAGTCAATATTATAAACTTATTTATAGCTCTCAATAATTTTATCAAGTTCTTTCTGTACGTGATCGATTTCTTCATCGATCGTCTCCAGATTTGCATATTTAGCATTGTATTTAATGTCATAATCCGGGGTCATTACAATTTCATCATAGAGTTCATAACCAACATCTTCGTAGGCCATGGATGCACAGGTTGATGGACAGCCATTGAGTGCGATATATTTTTCGCTGTCACCTGCCGCCTCAATGTCCTTGGCGATATTCATACTCACATGGGGGAGTATGGTAATGTTTTCCTCATCAATAATACCAAAATACTGGGCAACTGTTTTAGTCATCATGCTGACATTGCAACGTCCTGGACAGGGATAAATATTAAGTTTCATAATTGTTTTCCTTCTCTCTTCAAGTTCTGTTAAAGATCACTTGAATAATAATAAATTTGTTATTATTGATACAAGAAAATCCATAAGCAATTAATTATATTGTATCATTTATATTAGACGTTTTCAATAAATTTAATGAGTAATTTCTGTGAAGTTAATAGTCCAGGTGTAAAATAGACCTTCTAAAACATATCAAGATGGAATATGTTTTAGAAAAATTTAATTCTATGGTAGAGATGACTATATTAATCATAAAAAAATTTGTTTTTATCAAATGCACTAAAACTGCACCCGATAAAAAGAGATTCTGGTATAAAAGGAAAAACCGTTAATTCTTAATCAAGGTGTCCAAATTTTAATTTATTAGAGAATGTGAAATATGTTGAACAAATTCACCATACACAATTTATGCAAATCAGGAATAACATGGTAAGCTTAATGGACATATTAGTGAAACAAATGGTGTAAAAAGAAAATGAGTCAAAAGCTCAAACCTCGGTTAAAATAAAAGTGATGAAACCAATACTAATCGAGGAGATGAACAAATGGCTCAATTAAATATTACACTGGATACTGAACTTTTGCACGGTCTTTTTACAAAAGATGGCCGGGATGATGCGTTTTCAAAGTTGCTGGAAGCAATCCTGAATCAGGTGCTGATGGCTCAATCAATGGAACAGTTAGGGGCGGAGCCTTATGAAAGCAATGTTGACCGAACAGCCTATCGCAATGGCTTCCGGGAACGTTATCTGACAACACGTATCGGTACCATCTCACTCAATGTTCCCCGTCATCGTAACGGTGAATTCAGCACCACGCTGTTTCAGCGTTACCAGAGAAGCGAACAGGCTCTGGTACTGGCGATGATTGAAATGGCAATCATGGAACTTCCCGAAAAATATCGAAAACGGCTGCGAATCTCAAACAGTATTGAACGTCTCAACGAGGAAATACGTCGCAGAGAACGTGTGATTCGGATTTTTCCGAATGAGGATTCCGCCATCAGACTGATGGGCGCTTTACTGGTTGAACAGGATGAACGCTGGGCATCCGGCAAAAGATACTATGATATGATTGATTACTATGATATGATTAACCACTATGATTTTATGGATCATCGGCAATCAATACAAAACATTGTGGCTGCTTAACTATTTCATCCGGCCGAGGAATTTACACACAAAATAGGACTTGACTATAATTACCGAGATACTGTAATATTGCAATGACACAATAAATGGAGGCTGGAATGGATATTGTTGGGAAAAAGCTGAGAATATTTCGAAAGGATAAAAAAATTACCTTACGAAAGGAACAGGAGAATTTGTGATTGATAACAAAAGTTATATTGTTAAAACTGGAGAGACGATTTACCCATCAACTATTCCACACACTTTAAAAAATCCTTTTGATGAGGAGCTGGAAGTGATTAGTATTCTCACTCCGACAATCTTTTAGTAATAATAATTAGATAAACACCCTGTTTTGAGTCGGGATTTATAAATAATGAGGAGGTGAATTAATGATTATTATCAATTCAAAAGACGCGAAGGTTACGGAATTTCGCAATGGTTCGTTGATTGCAGGAATCATCAATAAAGCACAGGATTCGGAGGTTACAATAGGATCCGCTGTTTTTGGACCTAATTCCAGAGTGCCGGAAGAGGGTTTCGGAGTTCATGATTTTGATGAATATTCTTTTATCATCGATGGCGAACTGGAAGCTCAGATTGAAGATCAACATGTTACTTTGGGCCCTGAGCAATTTTCTTATATCGCAGAAGGAGAAAAGCATTGGAGCATGAACAAAACAGATAAAGATTGTAAGTTAGTCTGGGTAAGCGTTAAAAAAATCAAGTAAAGAGGAGAAAATATTATGCGAATAGCTACGGATATAGGCGGAACATTTACAGATATTGTCTATGTAACTAAGGATGGAACAATTGGTGTTGAAAAAGCACATACAACACCACCTAATTTTGAAAAAGGGGTCATTGATGTTATAAAAAAAAGTGGCATATCAACCGAAGCCGTCAAGAGCCTCAATCATGGTACAACGGTTATAATCAATGCCATAACAGAGAGAAAAGGCGCCAAGACTGCTCTGATCACAACTAAGGGATTTAGAGACATGTTGGAAATTGCCAGAGGGAACAGGCCTGATTTGTTTAATTTAATGTACAAGAAGCCTGAAGTTTTTGTGCCACGTTATCTCAGACAGGAGGTTGAAGAACGAATCAATTACAAAGGTGAAGTTGTTACACCCCTTAAAGAAGATGATGTGAAGAGCTGCATTGATTACTTTAAGAAAGAAGGTGTTGAGGCTATTGCCGTAACATATCTTCATTCTTATAAAAATAGCGATCATGAGAGACAGACCGTTGATCTGATCAAGAAACTTTGGCCAGAAGTATATGTGACAGGGTCATATGAGATTTCAAAGGAATTTCGTGAGTATGAACGCATAAGCACGACTGTTTTGAATTCATATGTCAAGCCTATAGCAGCCAAGTATATTGATGAACTCTATGGAAAACTAGAAGAGATTGGTATTAATTCATCGAAATATATCATGCAGTCAAATGGCGGTACAACGACGTTTGAAAAAGCGAAAGAAACACCGATTAATATGATTGAATCGGGTCCTGTTGCAGGAATTTTCGGATCAGCCATGTTGGGTAAAATTCTAGGCGAAGAGAAAGTTATTGGATTTGATATTGGCGGGACAACTGCTAAATGTTCACTTATTGATGGTGGCGAAGTAAAAGTTACCACTGATCATAAAATTGAAAAAACAAATCGCACAGCAGGATACCCAGTCAAAGTACCGGTTGTCGACATTGTAGAAATCGGGAATGGCGGCGGATCAATCGCATGGGTTGATGAGGGTGGATCCCTCAAGGTTGGACCTCAATCAGCTGGAGCACTTCCTGGACCGGTAGCTTATGGTCAAGGTGGAACTCAACCGACGACAACTGATGCCAATCTAATCATTGGCAGACTGTCACCTGATAATTTCGATATGCCAGTTGATATGGAAATGGTGAGGAAATCGGTTGAAGAAACGATTGCTAAGCCATTTGGGATCAGTATTGAGAAAGCGGCTCTTGGTATTATTCGAATAGCCAATGCAAATATGCTCAATGCTCTTAAATTGATTTCAGTTAGAAAAGGATACGATCCTAGAGATTTTTCACTCGTTGCATTTGGTGGTGGTGGTCCAATGCATGCTGCACCATTGGCGAAAGAACTGGGAATCAAGAAAGTGATCATACCAGTTGCTGCATCCGTATTCTCTGCTTGGGGCATGTTGATGACAGACCTCAGACAGGATGATATCCAGACTTTCAATATAAGATTGGATAAAATAGATTACGATCTAATCAATGGTCAGTGGAACAATATGGAGCAGATTGCTATTGATGAGTATTCTCAAAAGGGAATCGATCCTGAAAACGTTATTTTTGTTAGAAATTTGGACATGCGCTACTGGGGCCAGGAACATACGATTAAGGTATCGATATTCAATGATGATATTAATGAAATGAATCTTGCAAACATTATTGAACGATTTCATGTCGAGCATGAAAAGACTTACAACTTTAGAATAGACGACAGTTTGACTGAGATTGTGAATCTGCATTTGACGGCTTTCGGAAAAGTCGAAAAGACTGAATTAAAAAAACTGGATATTCTATCGAATGATCCAAATGATGCTATCAAAGAAGTAAGAAAGGTTGTTTTTGAGGAAGTTGGAGAGATTGATACCAAAGTTTATCTAAGAGATAAACTTTCACCTGAAATGGTAATAGATGGACCAGCAATTATTGAAGAAGTTACAACCTCAACGGTTGTCTACCCGGGAATGCAATTAAGTGTGGATGCTTACGGCAATTTACTGATTAATACGGAGGTGGAGTAAATGAGTGAAGTAAAAAAAATGGACCAATTTACACTTGATATCATTAAGGACTCATTGTATGCAATTGGCGAAGAGATGTTTATCTCGGTCGCCAGGTCTTCAAAGAGCCCAGTTATTTATGAAACTCTTGATTTTGCCTCAGCTATGACTGACAAATACGGTAATTTACTGACTCAAGGTAATGGTGTTACAGGATTTATTGGTCTTCTCAGTTTCATGGTTCAAGAAACAATTGAAAAGTTCGAGAAGAAGGGCAAGCTGTATCCTGGTGATATCATCATCATTAATGATCCATATTCGGGCGGGGGTTCACATCTATCTGATGTTGGTGTTGTAATGCCGATTTACTACGAAGGAGAAATTGTCGCATATTCAGCAAACAAGGCTCACTGGACAGAGGTTGGCGGTAAGGATCCTGGATCATGGACAGTGGATTCAACAGAAATTTTTCAGGAAGGGATACAATTTCCTTGTATCAAATTGTTTGAGAGAGGACAGATCAACGAGCCACTCATTGACTTGATTAAAGCCAATGTACGTTTTCCTGACTTGTCTATAGGTGATATGTGGGCACAGATTGCTGGTCTTAAGACAGGCGAGAAACGCTTTATTGAACTCTGTGACAAGTATTCGAAAGACACAGTGATTTCTTCTATAAAAAGAATGTTAAAGACTAGTGAAGAAATTTCCAGAAAAGAAGTCATGAAATTGCCAGACGGCGTTTATGAAGCTACTGATTTCATTGATGACGATGGACTGGGTAGTGGACCATTAAATATTCAAGTTAAAGTGACAATTGACGGGGACCGATTTATTTGTGATTTCAGAGGTTCACATATGCAAGTTCCAGGACCAATTAACGTAGCATTAGCTGGATTGAAATCAGCGGTTCGAACAATTTTCTTGGCTGCAACTAATCCTTCGCAGGATGTCAATGATGGTGTCTTTACACCCCTTGAGATTATTGTAGATGATCGATCGATTTTCAATGCAAAAAGGCCAGCAGCTGTATCAACTTATTGGGAAACAATGATTGCTGGAGAGGATCTAATCTGGAAGGCGCTAGCACCAATTCTACCTGAAAGACTCCCGGCTGGACATTTATTGTCAGTATGTGCATTTGTTTTTACAGGAAACCATCCTGAGACGTGTGAACCTTATATCGCTGTTGGACCATCTGTCGGAGGCTGGGGAGCAGGGCAAGGCAAAGATGGAGAGAATGGTCAATTTTGTATCGGTGACGGCGAAACATACAACATTCCTGTTGAAGTTATGGAAACACGTTATGGTTTGTTTGTTGATGAGTATCGTTTAAGAACAGATGGAGCAGGTGTTGGTGAATTCAGAGGTGGAACAGGTGTTGTCAGAACATATAGACAGCAAAATGAAGGCGGTTCATTCACCGGTACATTCGGTAGATTTAAGTACTTGCCATGGGGCATGAATGAGGGCGGCGAAGGCTCTAGAAATATGTTTGAGTTTGTTAAAGCGGACGGAACCGTTGATGGGCCTTATGGAAAATATGCTCGTCAGCCACTAACTACAGGTGATGCGGTACGCATGAGCACAGCCACTGGCGGCGGTTATGGGAATCCTTTGAATCGTCCAGTTGAAAAAGTGGTTATGGACATTAAAAACGGGTTTATTACTGCAGAGCAAGGTTTGAAGGATTACGGTGTAAAGATCAATTCCAATTCATTTGAAGTAATCGGATTGAGCCCTGAAAGGGAGAAAAATGGCAAATAATGCTCAGGTTTTGCAAACAAATATAGGGGGGGGAAATGGAAAAGAAAACGAATTATCAAGAAACACCAGAAGTAGATAAATCAACCAAGATTGTCGATGAACCACTAGAGGCAGTGCCGCTGAATCAACGGCAGCACTGGCTGGCACCTACAATAATCTTTGGCGGGTTGGAATTTTGTATTCCGGTATTGATGGTTGGTTCCATGCTAATTGGATCATTTGGATTCAAACAATTATTTCCAATATTATTTGTTGCCTTTATAGTTATCCAATGGGCAGGAAATGCACTCAATGGATATATGGGAGCTAAGACAGGTCGAGCATCATCCGTATTGGCGAGATCGAGTTTTGGAGCAGCCCAGTCGCGTTTTATCATCGCAACTGTAATATTTATAGTTTGTTTGGGTTGGTGGGCAGTTCAAACGGCTGTAGCAGGAAATGCGATTTGCGCTATGCTTGGTATTGACTATGTAGCCAGATGGGGTACATGGGCAATCATTACTACAGTTATCGGTTTGATTTTTGCGATTCCTTCAATCATTGGATATTCATCCATGAAATGGACAGATTATGTCGCAGTACCAGCTGGTCTGATTTTAGTTGCGCTCGGTATTTATCTTTCATTTAAGAACTTCGGATTAGATGCAATTATGGCGTTTAAACCCCAGGCACAATCTATGACATTCCTAGGTGCTGTAAGTTTGATACTTAGTATCAATGTGTCACAATGGGTAATCGCAGCGGATTATACGCGCTTTGCAAAACCACGAATTAAAGATAATATGTTGATTCCACTCGGTATCATCGGTATCGGATTTCCACTCATGTACGTCGGTGCCATGATGGCGATTGGTCAGGGAACAGCGGATATCGTAGCGGTTATGGTAGCGTTAGGCTTCCCATTATGGGGATTTATCGTACTGTGGTTGTCAACTTGGACTAGTCAGTTAGTTAATAATTACACAATGGGATTGTCGCTCTCTAATTTATTTAATATCACTTCAAGCAAAGGGCGTTCGGTCATTACTTTGGCAGGGACTCTAATTGCAATAGCAGTAGCATTATCAGGAATATTGAATCACTTCATGGATTTTTTATATCTAACAGCATTGGCTTATCCAGCAATGGCAGGAATTATGTTTGTGGATTTCTTCATTCGAAAGCAGGAATGGCAAGATAATAAAGGATGGAATTGGATGGCAACAATTGCCTGGATTTCCGGTATTATTATAGGCTATTACACAACATATGTTAATCCGATAGGTTTACCAGCTATTCAGAACTTGGTGGTTTCTGGACTGGTATACTATATCTCTATGAAGACCAAAGCAAAAATTGCCCCTGACCATTTTACTCCAGCTCAGTTTTTGAGTCAAGAGTAGGTCGGGAAATAGATACCGGGTCCTTGTACAGCCTATAAGGACCCGGTTTAATTTTGGGAGGACAGCGATGAACAAAGTTTATATCGAGAGAATGACTATTCAGATGAAGGCCAATCAATTAGATGCGATGCTGATTGTTCCATCAGATGAATTGAGGATGATGATTGGTATCAAGCCACTTCTTTGCGAACGATTCCAAGGCCTTTTCGTCAAGAGTGACGGGGATTATTTTTATTTTTGCAATCTCCTCAGTGGCGATGAAGTCCAGGAGATTCTAGGTGACGAGAAAGTCTTCACCTGGTTTGACAATGACAGCTTTACAGTTGTTTTGAAAGACCTCATGATAAAACAAGAATTGATTGGAAAGACCATTGGTGTCAATGGCACCGCTAGGGCGTTTAATATCAAGAGAATCGAAGAGGCCATGGAGATTACCTTTGTAGATGGAAAGGGAATCATTGAGCAATTGAATATGATCAAGAATCAGGAAGAGCTTCAGGGATTGAGAGAGGCATCAAAAAAAGCGGACGAGGTAATGAAAAAAGCCATCTTATTCATACAGCCGGGTATGTCTGAAAAGAATATTGTTGACTTCATTGAGAATTCTTTTATGAATAGAGGATGTGTACCGGATTTTGCTTTGGTGGCATCTGGACCCAATAGCGCGCTACCTCATTATGCGGGAACTGAGCGAATTATTATGGAAAAGGATATCGTTCTCATGGATATAGGAGCCAAGTTCAAGGGGTTCAGTTCTGATACTACAAGGACGATTTTTGTAGGTGAACCATCTGAAAAGATGAAGGAAGTATATGAGTTGGTCTATAGAGCCAATCAAAAAGGTGAAATGGTTTCGGAGATTGGAACGCCAGTTGGAGAAGTCGATAGAGCTGCCAGGGAAGTGATTGTCTCAGGCGGTTATGGATTGTTTTTCACAACTCGTCTAGGCCATGGCATCGGGTATTCAACCCATGAAGAGCCATATATCAATCAAGTTAACAATAAGATTCTCTCTCCGGGAATGGCTTTCACGATTGAACCCGGTATTTATTTGAGAAATCAATTTGGCATTCGGATCGAAGATACCGTGATTATGACAGAAACAGGACTAGAGATACTCAATCATGTTGAAAAGACAATAATTGTTATCTAATTAAAGCAATAAAGGATAATCTTCAATAGATGATAAGCACAACCAAATGGTTGCGCTTATTTTTATGAAAATATCTGCTGAAGTGAGATCGCAAGTTTCATAAAAACTTAAGAAAATAGGATTGGCTTAAATTTTGGATGTAGTTATTGACATATGATTTTTATGTATTATAATAATTAATAGCATATATCGATAGCTAGTTGTTATCAATATCAAATCAAATATATACGGAGGTTTATTTATGAAAATTGCATTACCAACGCGTGAGAATTTAATTGATAGTCATTTTGGTCATTGTGAGTATTATACAGTATTCACCATTAATGATGGCAACAAAGAAATACTAAGTCAGGAAATTATCCCATCCCCGGTAGGCTGTGGCTGCAAATCAAATATTGCAACAACGCTTTCTCAAATGGGTGTAAACCTTTTGCTCGCCGGCAATATGGGTGAAGGAGCTGTGAATGTACTGAATAATGCAGGCATTGAAGTCGTCCGGGGATGCACCGGGGATGTTAAAGAAGTGGCTCTCAGCTGGCTTTCCGGATCTGTTCTGGATTCTGGTGAAATGTGCCACGCCCATGACGAAGGGCATGAATGCAGTCATTAATTCACAAATCATAAGATAGGCTTGTGAAAGAAGTGGTGAAAAGACTTCAGATAACTGAATGAAGCTTTCGAGATGCCATATGGCAAAAAAATGAGCGATAACAAAAAGAAGTGAGTCGTTAAAGTTGCCTTACTCAGGTGCTGAAAATTTAGTTAGTCTGAAGGTAGGGTAGAACTAGATGGCTTTTATTAAGGTAAAGTATTGCTAGTTTAACAATATGAATAATAAATAAGCCAGTGAAGCAAGTATTTCTTGAAAGAAATTCTGTTTTGTTGGCTTTTTTGTTCGGCTATGGTGAAGCAAGTGTATGAAAATTATTTTCCTGAGGAGTTTATGCATCACCTACAATTTATTATACCTGTTTTTCAAGCTTCCAAAATTATAAAATAAACACCATATCATTGCAAGATTTCTATAATATAATAAACATAGTTCTGGAAATATGTTTATTAAAGCGTATAATACTAAATAAAGGAACAGCTTGAAATGGATCACAAATTAAAATAGTTAGAAATCAGTTATTGGGAAATATTTTAAATTGAAGTAGCGGTATCGTTTTAAATTAAATAAATAGTAATTGACATATGTTATTAAAGAGGTGTAATAAAAAGTGTTAACGACATATGTTAATAATTTAAAAGAGGAGTAACACATATGCCAAGACCCGTTAAATGGAGAAAAGTCTGTTGTCTGCCTGAAACTAATTTATTTGGACCGCTTAATGCGAAAAACCTGGATGAGGGCATCATCACAATGTCTGTAGAAGAATATGAAACCATTCGCCTCATTGACCTGGAAGGAATGCTTCAGGAAGAGTGCGCCGAAAGTATGAACGTGGCTCGAACAACGGTGCAGCGTATTTATAATGATGCCCGAAAAAAACTAGCCGATGCGTTGATTAATGGCAATGTTTTAAAAATAGAAGGCGGCAATTATAAATTGTGTGAAGAGGGACAACAAGTATACGGATGCGGCAGATGCCGTAGAGGGAGATTCAAAGACCGAGATTGAACATGTGAGCGGTGACTCCCACATTGTAAATGATGACGGGTCAATTGATTTTTCACAGATTAAATTTCTTTGATATAGTGTGTTTATATGCATTTCTCATTTATGGAAGAGGATGTTTTCAGGACGATAATACCTTTGAGCCCCTCAAGACACCCCCCAAGCTGAGATGGTAGTGTCATACTTGACACTACCACCCTAACAAGAATGGGAAAGTTATGATAAAAGCATTCTCTGAAATGGCATCAATTAATGATGCTGTTTTTATTTTTTGAATTTTCATGATTTGTGAAATATTATACCAAAAATACAAGATGATCATATTTAAGTGAATTAGCAATTCCAACTGATTTTAATAAGATGCTGTCAACAACGTTCTTATCTATACGAAGCATTAAAGGTATCAATGCTTCAATTAGATTTGATATTTCATAGGGTGATATGGTTAAATGGTTTTTGAAATAATTGAGAAAAAATTCTCGCCGTGATCCTGCATCGAGAATTGTTATCAAATAGAATTGTTCTTCAGGTATGACCAAATTAAATTCATCAATAAAATTCTTAAAAATAGGTCCTATGATATGTTTGTTTACCCGAAAATTAGATTTGTTTTCTAAGACCTGATAATAAAAACTTGCATTTTTCTCATCACTAAGAATAATTTGGTAATAAATTTTTGAAAGCACTGCCTGTTTTAAAAAATATGAATTTTTCAAATTAGGGTAACTTTCCAAAATAAAATGATCAATGTTATTAAAAAAACTTTTGTATATTTCATATACAAGCATATCTTTTGTCTTAAAATAGTATGTGAAAATACCAGCAGGTACGTCGATTTCACTGAATATCTTAGAAATTGTCGTTGCTTTGTAACCGTGGTGATAAAAATTATATTTTGCTGACTGGAGAATTAGATCTCGTGTCGTTTCATTGTTATTTGCTTTCATGAATGTTTTTCCTTCTTCAATATAATAAAAAGATTATATAACAATATAATAAGTTAATCAAATTTATTAATCATAAGTAAGATCCAGGATGCCTCCTATGAAAGCACCGTCAATCAGGCAATAATGCTAGATAAGAGTGCTAAATAATAGAAATACGATATTTTACAAATATATATTGACTGAAATCGATTTCTGATGTAATCTATAATAGATAAGTATAAAATTATTATATTATATGAATGTAAACGAATAAATAATAAAAATAAATAATAAAATTAACAAGATATATTATTCCATGAAGTTTCATTATTCCTTTTTTCAAAGTATAATGTTAATAAATTTTTTAGTAGCTACGAAAAATTTTATTTTATAAATCACAAAATAATAATGGAGGAATTTTAATGGAAAACGAAAAAAAGAAAGTTTCAAAATGGTTAGTTCTTATATTACTAACCGCCGCATTTATGGGATCTTTTGCTGCACGAATGATATGGTCACCATTTATTGCGTCCGCATCAACTGAACTTGGAATTCAAGCTGCCCAGGCAGGATTATTTGTATCGATGTTCTACATTGGTTATATGATCACTCAATTACCCGGTGGTATTTTAGCTGATCGATTTGGAGTCAAATATGTTTTATCAATATCTGTTTTAATAACTGGTGTTTTTACATTGCTGGTTGCTTATATCGATTCTTACACGGTTGGTTTAATATTTCGATTACTCGCGGGTCTTGGATCAGGTACCATTGTTGCCTGTTCATCCAGGGTGATTGCAAGCTCTTTCGAGCCGCAAAAGCGGGGAACCCCAATGGGTATATTTTTCTCAGCATCAATGGCGGGTTTATTATTAGCCAATACCATTGCCCCCATTGCTTTAAGTCTTGGGACTTGGCGGATTGGGTTCACCTGGTTAGGTATCGGTTTGATGTTGCTGGCAGTACTATTATTTGTCATACTTGAAAAACAGCCCAAAAAAGAAATAACAGAGACCGTTTTTGGTGGTTTGGCGACGGTTTTTAAATCAAAAAATATTTTGATTATGGCATTTGTCGGTTTTACCTATATTTGGTTGGTACTTGCGTTTGCAACCTGGGCTAATCGTTACATGGCATCTATAGGGATTGAACCGGCGACTGCTTCGGGTATTATGCGTTGGTATAGTTTATCAGCAATGATTGCTGTCTTTATCGGAGGTTGGGTTGTTGATGCATTAAAGATAAACCGCGTCTATTTTGTTGCCAGTCTTTTTGTCTGTATGATCATCGCCACCTTTATTTTTGCCGCACAATCCACTGTGATGGGTTTAACGATTGCTGCGATTGTTTATGGCTTTGTATCCTATTTGCCAAATTCAAATCTTACAAGTTTAGTTGTCGATTATGCAGGAGTTGAACATGCAGGTACCGCTGTTGGCGGAGCAAACTTCACCTGGCAACTGGGTGCGGTTCTCAGCCCTGTTATTGCAGGAGCAATGTTTCAATCGACTGGAAACTTTAGTTCAGTATGGCTATTATTGGCAGCGTTACCTGTATTGGGAACTATCGGTTTATTATTTTTAAATAAAAAAGTAAAAATCGTGAGTGAATTGAGTAAATAATCTGTTTCAGAAAGGATTTAAAATGAATAAAAAAGAATTATTGAATTATCGTAAAAAGTTGTTTTCAGATGTTGCAAGTCATAAAATTCCTGATCGAGTGCCCCTTTGTCCTTTTGTTGAGACTTGGGCATTGCATTATGCAGGAATCAGCATCAAAGATGCGTTTTTAAATGACAACAATCTTTTATTTCAAGCCATCAAAAAATATACCGATGATGTACCTGTGGATGCTGTCGCAAGTATTTCAAATACTGTTCCTTTTAAGATGGGTATGAACTATGGTGGTGGCATTTATACAGTGAATGATGATGGTGTTCAAATCAGAGGTTCCCATGGAAAACTTATGGATGGTGATGAGCTCATCGAATTATCAAAAGGTGCCCAGGAATTTTTTGCCAATAAATTAGCAGTGAGAAAATTCCCTCTATTGGATCAGAGCATTGAAAAAAATGTCGATTTAATCAAAAAATCGATTAAAGACATGAAAGAATGGATGAATTATAATGGTGAAGTCATTGAGAGAATTGAAAATGAATTAGGCGTTCCAACAGTCATAAAAGCGACTAATTATATGCCGATGGACGCTGTTCTTGATTATCTCAGAGATTTCGTTGGAATTTCTTCTGATGTAAGAAAACGTCCTGAAGAATTATATGCAGCTTGTGAAGAACTATACAATTATATGATTGAAATGTTTTTAGATTCGAATTTACCGGTAGATGATAAATGGTTATTTTCGCCATTGCATTATCCTACATATATGCGGCCTAAAGATTTTGAAAAACTCTATTTCCCATTTATGAAAAAATATATTGAAGAATTCAGTGTGAAAAGGGGAAATACCCTGCACTTCTTTATGGAAAACAATTGGATGCCATATTTAGATATTCTTCAAGATCTTCCGGAAGGTGCCAAAGTTATTGGACTATTTGAAACCGGTAATGCCAAAGAAATAAAAGAAAAGCTGAAAGGCCGAATGATTTATCATGGTGGTTTGAAAGTCACTGACCTGAAATTCAGTAAGAAGGAAGAAATTAAAGATATTGTTAAAAAGACTTTTGATGAATTAGCTCCAGGGGGTGGTTTTATATATGGCACAGATTATAGTATGATGAATCTGAATGATGGAACCCCGGAAAACTTTATTGAAGCGATGTCTTTTGCTAAAGAGTATGGAAAATATTAGGAGGAATTTAAAAATGGATTATAATTTAATGGAAGCATTTGAAAAAGTTGTTAATGATTTGGTTGAAGATGGCATGACACAGGAGCAGGCCGAAGGCATTATGAAAAAAGTTATTTGGAATTTAATTTGTAGAATTTAATGTACACAATCACATAAAATAATCGTTGCAAAAAAAGTTGACCTCCGGCTATTTACAATTTCAAGCTGCTAATATTTTTATTGGCAGCTTGATTTTTTGTTTAACCCGTCTTTCGAGTAAAAAAAGAGACATCCATCAAGTAACTGAAGAATGTCTCCTTTCGGTGTTGGCATTAAACCTAAAACAGATGGTTAAAGCTTCCTGAGTTTAAAGCAAAAACGTTATACATAAATTACATCAGTAAAATTGCGATTATAATTAACCGCCTCCAAGTAGTTTTAAAATTGTTATTTTCATTTCATCCTGAGCCAACCGATGTCCTAAATTAAGCCGTGATAATACACAACCATCCACTATAACAATATTCGCCCCTTCAATCACTACTCCAAATTTTTTAAAAGTTTTATCCAGAGTCAATCCTGGATAAAACTCATATTCTTTTTCATTAATAGTAATCATTAGAAATCAAACAATACTTCCAATTCCAAATCGTTAATGTCAAATACCGAACCAGTAGCAGGTGATCTGTCTGTATAAAAGAACTCAGGGAGACGATCATCTTTAGCTGTCATACCAGCCATTTGATTGTATCCTCTTTCTGTAAGAAGGGTAGTTACTCCCATGGTAGCCACGCGGGTAAAGTCTGAAGTTCCTCCATAAAGAGCTGCCATTAGTTCCCCAAGCAAAGGAAGAACAGGAACAGCATGAGCAAAAGCGAAAAGACACATCATACTGTCGGCAAAACACATAGCCACCTGTAATTTACCGGAAGCATAGGCTTGACCCGTTCGACCAGCATCATCAAATGCTCGACCCATGGTAAGGCCTGCGGTGTGGTCGGCACCCATAGGACTAGTTGCATAGGTAATCCCCGTTCCTTTGGTGTTTCTGGGATCGTACCCTGCCATACTCTGGTGTTTAACGACTGGTATTCGCTTGCAGCCCAGGTGTAATCCCACAGCTTCACAACCTTGACCAAGCAAATTCCCGAATTCTGTTCCCTCTTTCAATTCATTCAAAAGACCCATTACAGCAGGAATATCTCCCCACTCAATTTTCCCTGCATCCATACATACTGCAATGGAATTGGCAGTTTCCATCGTATCCACACCGATGTCGTCACATAAACGATCCATTCGCGCAATGGCATCCAAATCTGAAATATGACAATTCGGTCCGAATAATGCAATCGTTTCGTATTCAAAACCAGATGTTATATAATTTCCATTCGGATCATTGTAGCAATTAGAACAGTGAACCACACACCCTGGTTGACAGGAGATCTTATTTTTTCCTCCGCCTGATTTCAGCTTATCTAAAAACGCTTGTGCGCCAACTTTTTCATAATCGCCAAAAAACTTCCCTGAAAAATTATCCACAGGTAAAATGCCGGAGGCACCGGAAATATCCGTTGTCGCAACGGTTCCAATAATACTGAATGGGTCGGTTTTTGCCCCTTCAGCGATCACTTTATTAAGCTGTAAACAAACTTCTTTAAACTTTGTCTCATCAGCATAAGTCACTTTAAACTTTTCACTGGGTTCCTCAATAACCACAGCCTTTAGCCCTTTGCTACCCAAAACAGCAGCGATTCCTCCCCGGGCGGCAGCGCGGCTTGGGTGGCCTGATTTAAACTCGGTAATCTGAATCGAAGCATTTTTATAAAGACGTTCTCCTGCACAACCGATCGATATGACTGCACAATTATCACCATAAGTTTCTTTCATCGCTTCTGCAAACTCATAATTATTGACACCCTTATAAATGGCAGCATCTTTAAGGGTTGCATTGCCATCGGCGCCGATGTGAAGTATCCATAATCCGCTTTCTTCTGGAACATCCAATACCTCAATCATTTTTATTCCTTGATTGGCCATTTGATAGGCGGCGTTTCCACCACTATTGCTTTCTTTAATTCCCCCGGTTAAAGGACTTTTCGAACCAATAGATAAACGATGTGCTGTTGTTAGCTTGGTTCCTGCAAAAAGACCCGTACAAATCACCACTCTATTTTGACTTCCAAGTGGATCACATTGAGGTGGAATACGTTTAATCATATATTGGGCAATCAGGCTTCTGCCCCCAAGTTCCGCTAAATCTTCCTCTATTTTGTCTTTTGTAACCGTGAGTTTTTTCATGTTAACAGTTAATTTTGACCACATTATATCAATACCTCCTTTTTAATTTAGATCACTTCTAAGCATCAAAAGCTGCTTGAAGCATACTGGCAACCTTTGCTGCTGTTATACGATATGGTGCTATGGCAAATCCAGCATCGCCCGTCACCATAGGCGCAATAGCTATAACTTTTTCGAGATCGAATCCTAATTCCTTCATATTTGGTATATCTACAGATTTTATAAATTCACGAAGGAGTTTATTAGCCAAAGCTCCGATTTCTTCCCAAGTTGCGTCCTCTTGAACCTTCTCACCAAAGCATTCACATATCATGGCTACGTTTTTCCATTCTGATTTTGCTGAGTATTCAATGACTTCCGGCAAAACCAATGCACAAGCGAGTCCATGCGGAATGTGAAAAGTCGCTCCCAAAGAGTGACCGATGGAGTGTCCTAAATGAACCAAAGCATTTGAAAAAGCCATGCCTGCAAACATAGATGCATTTATCATTTTCTCTCTTGCCTCAAGATTTGATCCATCTTTATAGGCAATTGGTAGCCACTTAACGATATCACGAATTGCTTCTTTCGCTAAAGCATCAGACAAGGGATTGACTTGGCCTCCAGTCATACATTCTACAGCATGAGCCAAAGCATCGATCCCTGTTGCAGCCGTCATTTTTGCTGGAAGACCCAAGGTTAAATCCGGATCAATAAGAGCCAGCGTTCCAAGACAATGAGGGCCCATAACGCTGTCTTTATTTCCTCTGGATGTACACGAGATAACAGCCATATTTGTTACTTCACTTCCGGTTCCGCTAGTCGTAGGAATAAAAATCATAGGCACTCCGGGTTTCAGATCGGTACGATAACCAAAATACTGTAAGATAGGTGGTGGATTATTAATAAGCGTATTGACGCCTTTTGCAGTGTCAATGGAACTTCCTCCTCCTACCGCTACAATACCGTCAATTTTTTCATTTCTGGCCAATTCTGCTACTTCTTCAACCAATATGTCCGGTGGATCGGCAAGAACATTGCCAAACACAACAGTCTCGATACCTGCTGCTTGAATATTTTCAATTATTATATCCGCTATTCCAACATCCTTAAGTCCCTGATCATGAACCACCAAGACCTTTCGGCAACCTAATGCTCTTGCTTTCATACCAACTCGTAGTGAAGCTCCGGACCCCATAAGTGCCGGAACAAATACATCATAATTCGTTATCATGTTAGTCTTTCCTTTCTTTTTCAGATACACAAATTCTTCTAGACCAATCTACATAAGTGCCGGAATAAGTACATCATAATTCGTTATCATGTTAGTCTTTCCTTTCTTTTTCAGATACACAAATTCTTCTAGACCAATCTACACATATTCTATCAAAAATACATTTTTTTGTATACGGTTTCAATAGACGAATTCCCTCAGGATTTTTTATGCTTTGTGCATAAACTACATAAATAACCCATTTCTTATGTAATTTTGAAAGGTTATGTGATAAAATAAGACAATGAATTAACTCAATTTTTAAGGAGACTGATATGCTTTTTTTAGAAATGGTGAATAAATTAAAAAAAAGTTATGAGATTGCTATTTCAGACTTTGATAACCAAACTTTAATCTTTGATGTTGTGCTTTTAACCAGCGGTCAAGTCGATTGGTTTTCCAATACACTTTATATTGGCAGTCTTTCCCAAATCAATTTTCCCTTGGAACTGCCAATTGCGATACTTTCACCGGATTGTGATGACTTTGAAAACATGCTTTCGCTAGGAAGCTGTTGGGGGATACTAAAAAGCGAATCTCTGAATGAAATTTACTATATGGCTAAAGAAATCCTCTACGAAAACCTGAAATCTCAAGCAATATCCTTTCAGGTTGCCCAAGCGGTGCTTGAGAGTAAAAATATTGTCTCACTCATGAATAAGGTAGCAGCTCTCATTGGCAACGCCCTAATTCTTGTCGATTCAAATATGAAAGTGCTTGCCTATTCAACGATATATGAAATTATGGATCCTTTATGGCTTGAGAATATTAAACAAGGCCATTACTCCTACGATTTTATTAAAAAAGTTAAGTTCAATTCGGAAATGCAATCTTGGAGCAAAACAGGAGAGGATAATAAAACCATTACACTTAATGGAGATATTCAGCCAAAACTGGTGAGCCGTATCACGAAAAATGGTCATTTAGTAGGAGGCTTGATTATGATCGCTCATCATACACCCATCCGTTCAATTCATACCACCCAGCTGCCTCAAATTGCCAAGTTACTCTATGAATTTTTATGTATTTCCACAGAGAATGAAATTTACAAATCCGTTTACAGTTCGGCAATTGCTCATATTCTTTCTGAAGATAGTGAAAACGTTTCTCATGATCTGTTAATCTTGAACAAATCTGATTTCTCTTCTGGAATGAAGGTTGTGATTGCCCGTTTTATTGTGCACACCAAAAATAGATTTCTAAAAAGATCTATCGGTCTTGAATTCGAAAGAATTTTTCAAAAGGGCTATTCATTTCAATATAAGAATTATATCGGTATTTTAGTGCCTGAAATTTCTTCTGATCAACGACATGCTTTGAGCGAATTAGCAATGCTTGAAAGCATTAACATAGGTATTAGCTGGCTATTTTTTGATATTCTTGACTTAAAGAAATACTTTCATCAGTCCGTCGCCTCCATAAAACAAGCGCAACTTTTAAGGAAAACCAATCAGGTCCTGGATTACACGGACTATGCTTTTTATCATCTACTTAATCAAATTTGGGGGCAAGCCTCCCTCAATACATTTTGTCATCCAGCTCTGATCATTTTAAAAGACTATGATAAAAATAATTCTGCTGATTTTTATAGAACTTTGGAGACATTTTTGTCTGCGAATAAAAACTTGAAAGATACCGCAGAGATTTTAAATCTGCACCGTAATTCTCTCACATATCGGATCACACGAATTAGAGATCTTACGAGTTTGGATCTCAATGACAACAATACTGTTTTTTCTTTAATGTATTCATTTCGTTTAGTGCATTATCTTGAAGCTTCTGAGATATTCAATTTGTAATAAATTGAATATCAAGCTGTTTATTAGGAAGATATAATTGTTTAGCATATTTTGATATTGGCATCACAATTATTTGTGAATATTACAAAATATCTGATTTGCAATTGAAGATCATATAAAATTATGATACTATGACCAAAATTGAAAGAATAATATCAGGGGGAAAAGACGATATGATTAAACAGAATTCAAACCGAGACAGATGGATGCGTATGCATGCCGATCCTGATATGCGAAAGAAATTATCAAAACATTTAAGGGAAAGCTGGGAGAAAAGCGATGCCTGCAAAGTGGATTATCTGAATGCGCTTCCGGAAAAAATTTCATCTGGTGAATTTGCAAAGATAAAAATCAAAAACAGACGCTTATACATCTATACGAATAGTGTAATCGATTACCCATTATCCCAGATTCATTTTCCAGAGTGCGGAGTACTGTTGTTTGATAAAACGGGGTGTCTCCTACAGCTGTATGGAAATAATGAGTTTCTTTCATGGGCAGCGGATAATCATATTAAAATCGGGACCCGGTGGACGGAAAAAACAATTGGAACCAATGCAGTTTCATTAGGAATGATGAATAAAGAAACCGTATCGCTTAGGGGAGAAGAAAACTATTCTGAATTTCTCACCGGAGGAATATTTTCCTATACCCCAATAAAACGGGATGATGGCGAACTTCTGGGGGGAATTGTTCTGGCGGCTCCATCTAATACATCAGTGAACTATTTACGACCACTGTCATTTATGGTAGCCCGGGAAGTTGAACTTCAGATATTTTGGTTTGAAACCATCAGCAAGTACAGCAATATGACAGAAAATGTGGGTTTGATGTGTCTGGATCAATCCAATAAAACAAATCGGATTATTATAATGAATAATGAAACCATTAGA
>JAENWK010000210.1 GCA_016650045.1 Eubacteriaceae bacterium
AAAGAAATAAATCTCGCCATGGTTATTGATAAACTGGAAGGATCTGATGCGATAAATAATTGTATTCTTGGATTCAGCTGCTGTATCGTTGATAAGCCTTGTATTCTGCATGATTCATGGATGGAAGCGCGTTCAAAAATGGTAGAAACTCTAACAAATACCACACTCGCTGATCTAAAAGAAAAGTATCAGATTGACCTTGAAAAATCTTAAAATTGATATAAAAACAAAGAATCCAAATCAATAGATCCCTTTACTCAATTAAGTAACATCCTAAATTTTGAAAATGAACAAGATTAAGCTAAAAGGCTCTCCAGGCCGTGGACTTCTTGGAACAACATTAGGTTTCTTTTTTGGTTTCGCTGCAGTGTCGCTCTATGGCCCAACTGCCATAAAATTTAAAGAAGCAATGGATCTGACTCCAGCCATGATGGGTCTTTTAGTTGCCATTCCAGCACTTTCAGGATCTTTGCTTCGTATTCCTTTCGGCGCCTGGGTCGATACCACCGGTGGCAAAAAACCTTTTCTGATTCTACTGATACTATCAATGATTGGACTGGGTGGCGTTACTATGCTCCTGAACCTTACCTATCCTGATAATATGCATGGTTTATATGGCCTGATCCTTTTTCTTGGGTTCCTGAGTGGGGCCGGCATCGCTACCTTTTCGGTGGGTATCGGGCAAACTTCATACTGGTTCCCGAAGAAAAAGCAAGGCATGGCATTAGGGACTTATGCCGGACTTGGCAATCTGGCGCCAGGCATTTTCTCGCTCATTCTTCCGTTTTACCTGCAAAGTTTCGGATTTATTTCGGCCTATCTTGCCTGGTTCCTGTTCTTATTAATGGGAACCATCCTATATGCCATTATTGGACAGAATGCCTATTATTTTCAATTCAAAAAAGCGGGTAAAACCGAAGAAGAAAGCCGTAGAATGGCGAAGGAATTGGGTCAGGAGATGTTTCCTGCAGGAAATGTGAAAGATAGTCTGATCAATTCTGCAAAAGTTAAGAACACCTGGGCACTGGTAGCTTTGTACTTTACTACTTTCGGCGGATTTATCGCCCTGACTGCCTGGTTTCCAATTTATTGGAGTCAATTTCATGATTTTTCTTTAACCAAGGCTGGAATATTTACTGCTATATTCTCACTAACAGCTTCAGCAACAAGAGTCTATGGCGGTAAACTTGCGGATAGATCCGGAGGCGAAAAGGTAAGTCTTATATCCTTACTGTTAGTTTTAGTTGCATCGATCTTTCTTTCCTATACACATTCTGTATTAATCGGATTCTTTTCGGTTATCCTTCTCGCTGTTGGCATGGGGGTAAATAATGCAGCTGTTTTCAAATTAGTACCCGACTATGTCCCCAAAGCCATTGGTGGAGCTGCCGGTTGGATTGGCGGACTGGGCGCATTCGGAGGATTTGTGATTCCCCCAACAATGGGTGCAATTGCCAGTTCGTATGGCAAATCAGGATATACGCTGGGATTTATTGTTTTTGTCATTTTATCTATTCTTAGTATTGGTATTGTTCTCTTTTTAAAGCAAAAACACCAGAAACAGAAGTTAATGTAAAATTCCGGTCCTTTTAGATTCTGTAGTACAAAAAAAATTTAAACCGTTCACAATGGGCTTATTGAATAAACTTTTTTATTTCAGCAAAGAGGTA
>JAENWK010000129.1 GCA_016650045.1 Eubacteriaceae bacterium
GTATATGGTACATTCTGAAATGTGCGAAAACTGGGGTTATGGAAAACTTCACATGGCTATCAGAAAACAGGCAATGGATGAAATGCACTATGCCGAATGGCTTATTGAACGGATTATCTTCTTTGAGGGTGCGCCAATAGTATCAAAGCTTAATCCGATGAAGATTGGCAAAACTGTTTCTGAAATGATCAGTAATGACAATAGTGATGAACTTAATGCTATACATGCTTATAATGAAGCAATCAAACTTGCCCGGGAGGTTGATGATCAGGGAACTGTTGACCTGCTGACCAAAATACTAAAAATGGAAGAAGGCCATGTCGATTGGACAGAAATACAATGTGCACAAATTGAGCAAGTGGGTCTTGAGAATTATCTGACAAGCCAAACCTAAAGTCCGGCGAACTAATTTATTACGATTGATGTATGGGAACATGATATTGTTTGATATATCTGATCAAAAGACTCTGTCCTGGCTGCATCTCCCTCAATATATTGTGCGATGCGCCTGTCACCATATAACTTGTAATTTCAGCTAAGTAGTTTTATGCTTTTTAGCTATTATTCAACATAAACATACCATACCCGAAAATGTGTGAATGACATAATTCTTTTCAAAAGTTTTGTAATGCATGAGTCGGTGCATGATTTTATATTTATCCAGTAAAATTTCAATTTTATAAATGCAATATAACTAAAAATGAGCATGTTCACTAAATACGAACACGGATAAATATTTAACATGCGAGTCCATCCGACCTTTAAAAAACAAATTATATAAAGATGAAATTAAACCTTACTTCCGAAAAATACAAAGGATTAACAACAAACCAGGCTAAGGAAAAGTTACGTACCGAAGGGTATAACAAACTTCCTTCTTCAAAACCTAAAAATCTTTTCTCCATTGCACTGGGGGTGGTCAAAGAGCCTATGTTTATACTTTTAGTTGCTTGTGGTACTTTGTATTTGGTGCTGGGTGATATGCAGGAAGGGTTAATGCTTCTGGGGCTTGTTTTCGTAATCATGGGTATCGAATTCTTTCAGGAAAAGAAGACCGAAAAAGCACTCGATGCATTAAAAGATATGGCAAGTTCGAGGGCTTTGGTAATCAGGGACGGAGTGGAAACAAGAATCGCGGGTTTTGAAGTAGTAACCGACGATATTATGGTGTTGCAGGAAGGCGACAGGGTTTCGGCAGATGCTGCCGTATTAGATTCGGTTAATTTACTGGCCGATGAATCATTACTTACAGGAGAATCAGTACCCGTTAGGAAAAACGATTGGGATGGGGTTGAAAAAAACATTCAGCCAGGTGGCGACGATTTGCCTTTCGTTTATTCCGGCTCCATGATTGTTCAGGGCAACGGCATCGCAAGGGTAACTGGCATAGGGATCAATACCGAAATTGGAAAAATTGGCAAAGCACTGGAGGGAGTAAAAGAAGAACCCACCAAACTAAAACAGGAAATGGGATCGCTGGTGAAAAAACTTACGATTATTGCCGCTGTACTCTGTGTTCTGGTAATAATTGGTTACACACTTACCCGCGGAAGTCTGGTTAATGGGTTATTGGCAGGAATAACACTGGCTATGGCTATGTTACCTGAAGAATTTCCGGTAATTCTCACTATATTTATGGCTCTTGGGGCATGGAGAATGTCACAAAAGAAAGTTTTAACGCGTAAACCGTCAGCAATAGAAACACTTGGAACAGCAACAGTGCTTTGTACTGACAAAACAGGCACGCTTACCCAAAATAAAATGACTGTTACAAGTCTCTTTAACGGAACCGATTTTCTGACTGTTACAAAAGCTAACAAGTTTAATTCGGAATTTCATGAAATAATTGAGTATGGCATTCTTTCCAGTCAAACCAATCCTTTTGATCCCATGGAAAAGGCAATCACCAGCATGGGCGATTTATACCTGAAAGGAACCGAACATATCCATAAGAATTGGGAAATGATCAAAGAATACCCTCTTTCCAAAGAAATGCTGGCGATGTCGCGGGTTTTTTCGTTTAAAGATACACAGGAGAGAATTATTGCAACGAAAGGAGCTCCTGAAGCCATTTTTGAACTGTGCCATTTAGATGAAAAGAACAAAAAACGTCTGTCACAGGCTGTTGAAGAGTTAGCCGCAAGCGGATTGAGAGTGCTGGGCGTGGCTAAAGCAAAAATTAATGCAAAAGGTTTGCCGGAAATTCAGCACGATTTTAAGTTTGATTTTATTGGTTTAATAGGACTGTCAGATCCAATCCGCAAAAATGTTAAAAAAGCTGTAAGCGAATGCTTTAAAGCCGGTATCAGGGTAATTATGATTACAGGTGATTACCCGGTAACAGCCAAAAGTATAGCCCACGAGATAGGCCTTGAAAATCCTGATATGTGCATTACCGGTGATGAATTGCAGGCAATGACGGATAAGGAATTATGCAAAAAAATTAAGACAATTAACGTTTTTGCCAGAGTTGTCCCGGAACAAAAACTTAAAATCGTAAATGCATTAAAGAAAAACAAAGAAATTGTTGCCATGACGGGAGATGGAATCAATGATGCCCCAGCACTTAAAGCGGCTAATATTGGAATTGCAATGGGAAAGAAGGGAACAGATGTCGCCAGGGAAGCTTCTTCTCTGGTACTTATGGACGATAACTTTTCATCCATTGTAGGAGCCATAAAAATGGGAAGGCGCATATTTGATAACCTCCAAAAAGCTTTTGGATACATATTCGCGATCCATGTACCCATTGCCGGATTAGCGTTAATCCCGATATTATTGGGTAATTTCCCGCTGATTCTATGGCCTGTGCATATTGTTTTCATGGAATTAATCATCGACCCGGCATGTTCCATCATATTTGAAGCCGAAAAAGAAGAGATAAACATAATGAACCGGCCGCCAAAGAGAATAGATGAACCCTTTTTTGGAGCCAAAAAAATTCTGTTCAGTTGTATGCAGGGGGTAGGTATCCTTATATTAACCCTGACCGTTTACCTCGTAGGTCTGCACTTCGGGTATGAAGATAAAGAAGTACGGGCAATGGCATTTATCACCTTAATTGTTTCAAACATCGCAGTTATTTTAACGAACCGGTCATGGACCGACAATATATTTAAGATTATAGTAACTCCCAATAAAGCCGTATTATGGATTGTAGGTGGGGCAATTTTCTTTCTGGCACTGATTTTAAATATTCCGTTTTTTCTGGATTTATTCCAGTTCCAAAAACTTACATTGATCAATATCGGTATCTGTAGTTTAATGGGATTAACAACCATCGTTTGGTTTGAAATATATAAATTATTTAAACTGCGTAAACATGTATCGCTTTAAAGCCCAAAGAAAAACTTAAAAGACATAACAACAGATAATCTGTGATCTATGTAACTCTTTGCCCGAAATGTGTAACATTTATCGTTATAAAGGTATTCACCTTTACAGTGTAATTATCATTCACAATTTAAATAAAAATTAAGAATGAAAAAAAATAAAAATGACCAACGCAGTCAGCAATCTGATTGCAAGTCGAATCAACCATCAGCAGGAAAAAAAAGAGAACATCCACAAAGACCTCCCGGGAATCCGTTTCCAAACAAACCAACTACTCCTGCAAAGCCTGATGAAAATCCCGACCCCACCAGACCAGAACCTGGTATAAACGAACCCGAAAAAAACGACCCGACCCGAATTGATGAACCACCTCCAATTTTTAATAATAAATAAATATGGCTAAATATTCCAAAAAAGCTCAGGAAAAAATTGAAGAGGTCATGCATGAATTTAAGCATGGTGAATTAAAATCAGGCAAAGGCGGTAAAGGTGGTATTGTAAAAAGCCGCGAGCAGGCAATTGCCATCGGTATAAGTGAGGCGCGAGAAGCAGGATTAAAAGTCCCGAAAGAAAAAAAGTTAATCAAAAAATAATCGAACTAATTTAAAAAACAAATAACCATGGCACTATTAAAAGTAATCGAACTCTTGGCCGAGTCAAAAATAAGTTGGGAAGATGCA
>JAENWK010000142.1 GCA_016650045.1 Eubacteriaceae bacterium
AAAGGGTTCAAAGCTTTTGTGAAACAGGGAGATCAGGTTAAGAAAGGTGATTTGTTATTAGAATTGGATCTTGATTATATTTCCAAGAATTCGCCTTCCACAGCCATTCCTATTGTGTTTACAAACCTTGAAGAAAATCAACAAGTAAAACTGATTAAAAGCGGGAAAGTCATGGCAAAGGAAGATGCCTTTGCCATCGAATCTTGATTAGGCTTGCATCGCTTCTGGAATTGAGTTAATATTAATAAAAAGCATGCCACTGGAAATCAGTGGTTTGCTTTGTCCAAAAGGGGAGTTTTTATGTATGTCGTCAAAAAAATATTAAACAATAATGCATTGAGGTGGCAGTCTTCCTTTTTTGATGAATTTTTTCTAAGTAATGTATAATTTAATTATTTTTGGGTATAAATAGAATATATATATATTAGCAAATGGCCTCTTTAAAAGACAAAGGTCGGGAAAACGGTTTGAAAATAATTTACATAGGGGGAACTAAGCATGGAATTTGAATTAAGAGACTGGAAACTAGATGATGCGGAAAACATGGTACGCTATGCCAATAATCCGAAATTGGCTGAAAATTTACGGGATGATTTTCCGTCGCCCTACACATTGGATGATGCTCATAGGTTTATTGACCAATGTATTCACAGCGACAAAACAACACAGTCCATTAAAGCCATCATTGTTGATGGAGAACCGGTTGGGTCGGTTGGTTTAACCGTTCAAACTGATGTGAGCAGCAAAAGCGCATTGTTAGGCTACTGGTTGGGAGAACCCTTCTGGGGACATGGCATGATGACCAAGGCCATCATAGAAACCTGTGAGAATGGATTTAAGAATTTTGACATCGATAGAATTTTTGCCAGACCCTTTGCTGGAAATATTGCCTCAAGAAAAGCTCTGGAAGCAGCAGGATTCGAATTAGAAGGCATACTCAAAAAAAGCGTGTACAAAAATGGAAAAATTTTAGATTCATGTATGTATGCAATAGTAAAATAAGAATTCCCCTAACTATTTAAAAATAGTTAGGGGAATTCTTTGGTATCGTCTTTTTTCCCTAGCCATACTGCCACCAAAAGCCACGACCCCGTTACACTGTGTACTGTTATAAAATGAGAAGATCTGATAATTTTAATTAAGAAACACATTTAGCCTTGTTAATTACAGTTAAGTACGTTATAATACTTTAAGTCGTGCTAGATGGAGAGTTAGCGGTGCTTTGTAACCTGCAATCCGCTATAGCAGGGTTGAATTCCCCATTGAGGCTCCAGGCTTTGAGGTCTGCCGGAGGAAAGTGGTGTTGACAGTTGGACCCTTCGCAATAAAAACTTATGAACCCCGTCAGGTCAGGAATGAAGCAGCGGTAAGTAAGATCTTTTATGTGCCGGAGGATACTCTGACTCGAGCTAACTGCCAAAGTAACGCTTGGAGGTTGTTTGCCGAAGTGGAGTGCACGACTAAATAAGGATATTTGACACCAAACATTGTTTGGTGTTTTTTTACGAGAAAAATTCAGATACTTAATGGTCTTCATTGAATAAAATTTAGGGATGAACTATATTTTACCAGTGTTTCTTGCTATAATAAATCAAAATGTTATAACGATGATTAAAGTGTCCTGTCCCAGGATGGGAACTACAAAATAAATTTAGGAATGTGAGGAAAACCCATGCGATTTTTTCAAGTAAAACCGGCGATTTATTATGGCGAAGATGCCCTTAATCAAATTGACAACTATAACTTTAAAAAAGTGTGTATTGCCACTGACCAGGGAATGGTGAAGTTTGGCTTATTAAAAATGTTAACGGATAAACTTGATAAAAAAGGAATTGAGTATCATATCTTTTCGGATATTGAATCTGATCCATCCACTGAGATTGTGGAAAAAGGGCTGATGCACATCATTATAAAGAAACCTGATGCTTTAATCGCTCTTGGAGGTGGATCTGTTATTGACGCAGCCAAAGCCATTATTTATTATAATATAAACTTTAAACGTATTTTTTTTGAAGATCAGTATGTCCATAAGCCAACCTTCATTGCGATTCCGACAACAGCGGGAACAGGCTCAGAGGTTACAGAATATGCAGTAATAACAGACAAAAAGAAGAATATAAAGATCCCTTTAACAGATCTTCTCATGATGCCGGATGTTGCTATTTTAGATCCGAAGCTCATTGAAAGTGTTCCTCCGGGAGCCACAGCGGCTACTGGTATGGATGTTATGACCCATGCCATTGAAGCCTTTATTTCAACTGGAAATAATCCATTTGCCCGGTGCTATGCAAACAAAGCAGTGGAATTGGTGTTTAGAAGTCTTTACCCCAGTTATGTGAATGGATCTGATCTTAAGTCAAAAAGTAGCATGCAGATTGCATCCTGTATGGCCGGAATCGCTTTTAACAGTGCGGGTTTAGGCATTACCCACAGTATTGCCCATGCTTTAGGAGCCACCTTTCATCTGCCCCATGGTCTTGCTAATGCCATTGTGTTGCCCTATGTCATTAAGTTCAATGGCCAAGATGAAAGAGTACAGCATCAATTTGCACGGTTGCTGAGTGGTTCCGGAATATCAAATGTTTCTGGAAATTCAACGGCCACCCTCTTTAATAAAATTGTATCGTTAGGTGAATCATTGGATATTCCTGTATCGCTGAATGTTTTTGGTATTTCTGAAGAGGATTATCTCAAAGTCCGTGAAGAAATGCTTGATAAAGCTATGGCAGATATTTGTACAACCACCAATCCAGTGACTGTTACACGAGCCGATATGGAAATGGTCATGGACCAAGTCTATTACGGATTCTAAATAGAAAATTAAATAAAAAAGCCCCAGTGCTATTTTGCACTGGGACTTTTTTAAGTATAATAGTCAAAAAAATGATGAATGACAGTGCAAAACCCCGGTTGAGTTCAATCAACCGGGGTTTTTAAATAAATTACTATTTTATAAGAAAAACAAGGTAGGCAATAAAGACAATCATTAATCCATTCATAATAATTTGATCACACTTTTGTTGCATTCATATGTCTTATTTTGTTAATACGATAGTTACATCTTTGGGCAGGGCCAGACCAGCGGCAATCTCAACAGCCTTGGTAATACCCGCGGGTACAGCACAGGCACCATGCTTACAATGAATACGACAGGCATCATAAATGGGTCCTTCTCCAACTTTACTAAAAGCACAGGTCATACCATCCACTTCTTTAAGAGATTCTCCCAGGTTTTTAAATGCCGGGCAATCTGAAGTAATTTCTAAGAGAATATTGCTTCTCCCTGATTTTTCCGCACTTACCTCAGTGGTGAAACCACAAACACCACCGTAAATTTTTGCT
>JAENWK010000038.1 GCA_016650045.1 Eubacteriaceae bacterium
GCGATCCCGGTTGGGTTTTATCGGCTATCAGCCCCGTTTGGCCATTCATCTCTTTTAGAAAATAGGTAAAAGTTCTCCGTTGCAGAACACCGAGCATTTCATTATCCTGGCTCTGTGAATGTGTATCATGTAATTCGTTAGATTTTACTGGCCGTTTCATTCGGTTTCTATTGTTATATAACCTACACCTTGTGGAGGTACTGTTGTTCTAACAAATATAGAACTTTTTTCCTGTCTGGTTGTGAAAGGCTCCATTATAAGGGTAGACGCTAACTCCAATGCGGACACCTCGTTAGCCGTAAGGCTTCCCGGGCTGCCATATCTATCCATGTTTTTCTCGCATTAGCAGGATTATCATCAATCCTTTCTCTAAAGGAAGATTTTACTTTTTTAATGTTATCAGCATATTTGGCAAGATAAAAAACAAAAAGGAGCGCTTTATAAGCATTTATCTTGCCAAGGAAAGCGTTACAGAAAACGAGGTGCTACAAAGGATTTCAGGTGGATTCCATATCTACAAACTATTACGGCAGATAATGGAAAAGTATTTGTAGCGCATCAAATTGTAGCAGAAGAATTAAATATTGAATATTATTTTTCAAGACCTTATAGTCCTTGGGAACGTGGCTATAATGAGAACCTTAACGGATCAATAAGACAATATTTCCCTAAGAAAAATGACTTTACAACCATCACAAACCAACAAATAGAAGTTGTTAAAAAAAAACTAAATAACAGACCCAGAAAAAGAGACAACTATAAAAATCCTATATTTGTAATGGATCAATTATTGTTTAACCAAAAAGTTGCATTTATAACTTGAATCTAACATCAAATAAAATTCTTAAAACTTAGAATGAGAATATTGATAAAATCCTAGAGAAGTTCACTAGAAATTAAGAATGAAATACAGAACCTTTAGCAATAGTTAATTAAGGTAAGTCTCCTAAAATAAATTAAGATGAGCAATCAAATCTATCCTTTGAAATTCGACCCGATTTATCAATATCGTTTATGGGGTGGTAGAAAATTAGCGTATTTACTTTCGAAGCCACTACCAGAAAATGAGCCTATAGGCGAAGCATGGTTATTGAGTGATCGAAAAGACCATGCCAGCAAGGTATCCGAAGGAAAGCTGAAAGGGGTGACAATCACGAAATTGATGGAAGATTTTCGCTATGATATTATGGGTAAAATGGGCAATCACTTCGATCACTTTCCACTTTTGTTAAAATTTTTAGATTGCAAAGAAGTATTATCGGTACAAGTACATCCTTCGGACGACCAAAAAGAATATATTCCTAAAGGGGATACTGGAAAAACGGAAGCCTGGGTAGTATTGGAAACCGGAGAAGACAGCCGCATCTACGCAGGTTTAAAAAGGGGAACGACCAAAGAGAATTTGCTCGAATCCATTCAAGACAAATCGGTATCCAACCGAATCCACAGTTTTGTGCCCAAAAAAGGTGATGCGGTATTTATCCATTCAGGTACGGTTCATACACTTGGCGGAACCGTAGTTTTCGAGGTTCAGGAAAACAGCGATGTTACTTTCCGTCTTTATGATTGGGATAGAAAAGATCCGAAAACCGGAAAACCCCGCGATCTTCAGGTGGAAAAAGCCATTGCTTGTATCGATTTCGATCAGGTGGATATTGGATCGGTAACTCCTGTAAAAAGCCATGACCTTAAAAATGCCGAAAAACTTTTCGATAATGAGCACTTTAAGCTTTGGCGAATTAAAAGCAAATCAGAGTTTATCGTAGGTTTTAAAGATGAGCCAGCTATTTTGGTTTGCATTGAAGGAAAGGGTATTATGAAGTACAACGATACGGAATACGCTATTGATAAAGGTGAGGTGATGCTATTACCGGCAATTATAGGGCCGCTCGGCTTACACCCAAGTCAAGGGATTACACTACTCCAAATAGCCATTCCAGATAAGAAACCAAACTAAGAATCATGAAAAAACTAATTATATTCGATTTAGACGGCACCTTAGCCAAAAGCAAGTCTTCTATTGACAATGAAATGGCTGAACTTTTAAAAAGTTTACTCGATGTTGCCCTGGTCGCAATCATTTCCGGTGGGGATTGGTCACAGTTTGAAAAACAAATATTAGATTATTTACCTAAAAAATCATTGCTGAAGAAATTATCTATACTGCCCACCTCTGGCACGAAATATTATCAATTCAAAAAAGACTGGGAAAAGTTATATGCAGAAAATTTTACCAATGAGGAGAGAAAAAAAATCCTTGACAGCCTCCACAGCGCCATAAAAGAAGCAGATATCAACATCAAAAAAACCTGGGGTAATCAAATTGAGGATCGTGGCAGCCAGATTACTTTTTCAGCATTGGGTCAAAAAGCACCGCTTGATGAGAAAAAAGGATGGGATGATGATTTTTCAAAACGTAAAAAGATTGTGAAGCCGCTCGAAAAGTCCCTGAAAGGATTTTCTGTCGGCATGGGTGGAACCACTTCCATCGATATCACCAAACCCGGAATTGATAAAGCGTATGGCATAAATAAACTCAAGGAGATTCTCGGTATCGAAATTTCTGAAATGCTTTTTATTGGAGATGCCTTGTTCAAAGGTGGTAATGATCATGCCGCCAGAAAAACCGGTGTAGACTGTATTCAAGTGAGAGATCCCGAAGAAACTAAAAGAATAATAGAAACTGTCATTGCTTGTTCAGTTGACACCCATTAAAAATATAAAACAATGATGCCATTCAAATTACACCGACTATGTACCATAATGGAACCCGAAAAAGGAAACGAATATGAAGTAGAAGGTGTGCTCAACCCTGCCGTAACCCGTGGCCCAGATGGAGAGCTATATATTTTTCCGCGGTTGGTTGCAAAAAATAATTATTCGCGCATAGGAATCGCCAAGGTAAAATTTAACAAGGCCGGAGACCCAGTTGGTGTGGAGCGTCTTGGCATTGTACTTGAACCCAAAGCTAACTATGAAAAACGTCCACATGGCGGTGGTGGTTGTGAAGATCCAAGAATAACATATGTGAAGTGCGTGGAGCATTATATTATGACTTATACGGCCTTTGGTCCTAACGGACCACGCATTGCTATGGCTAGATCTAAAGATCTTTTCAATTGGGAACGGATGGGTTTGGTGTATTATACTCTTTATAAGCCTCTCGATTTTAATAACGTGAATGATAAGGATGCCAGTTTTTTTCCAACAGACCTTCCCAGTCCGCATAATCATAAATCCATTGCCATGTTGCATCGTCCTCTTTTTCCCGATACCATTCCTGAAGAAACGGTTAAACTTGATAAAGATCGGGATATAGATAAACACAAAGAAAGTATCTGGATTTCCTATTTTAACTTGATAGAAGGAAAACACACCTCTTTGCAAAACGCAAAATTTACATCTCATTATTGTCTGGCCCAACCGGTTAACCCTTGGGAAAATTTAAAGATTGGTGCCGGAGCACCACCGATTTTAACGAAGCATGGCTGGTTAATGGTTTATCACGGGGTGCGAAAACATGACGATTGTACCGATGATCAGCCTAAATACACATATTCGGCAGGAGTTATGATTTTATCTGAAAAAGCACCTCAAAAAATAATATACCGTTCGCCTGAGCCGGTTTTGGCTCCCGAACTACCCGGTGAAACTATTGGTACAGTTGGCGATGTGGTATTTCCGACCGGAACAGATCGCCGCGATGATATAGGCCAACCCAATAGAATCGATGTATATTATGGAATGGCAGACGATCGCATAGGGGTGGCGAGAATGGATATACCTGAAACCTTACCCCTGTCCCACAATCCTGAAATTTAGACTAGAAATGAATATCAGATTCTCATTTATTACTACTTTCGCCATTTTTTATACGCATTAATCAAGCCGTTGGTAGAAGCATCATGCGTATCAATCTTCTCGTCATTTTCCAGTTCTGGCAGTACATTTTTCGCCAATTGTTTGCCCAGTTCAACGCCCCATTGATCAAAGCTGAAAATATTCCAGATTACTCCCTGCACAAATATTTTATGTTCATAAAGCGCTATTAGCGAGCCCAGTGAAAATGGGGTGATCTCTTTGAGTAGAAAAGAATTTGTTGGTTTATTGCCTGTGAAAACCTTAAATGGAATCAATTTATCCATCCTTGATTCAACCATGTTTGTATCTTTCAATTCATCGGCAACTTGATCGGCGTCCTTGCCGTTCATTAAGGCTTCCGTTTGAGCGAAAAAATTTGATAACAATATAGGATGATGGTCGCCAATGGGATTATGGCTGATGGCCGGCGCAATGAAATCACAGGGAATTAAATGGGTACCCTGATGAACAAGCTGATAAAATGCATGCTGGCCGTTGGTACCGGGTTCGCCCCATACCACGGGTCCCGTGCTGTAGGTTACGTTATTTCCGTTTCTATCGGTATGCTTACCGTTGCTCTCCATATTGCCCTGTTGAAAATAGGCTGGAAAGCGGTGCATATATTGATCATAAGGAAAAATAGCTTCTGTTTCCGAACCGAAAAAATTGGTGTACCATATACCTATTAAAGCCATAATTACTGGAATATTTTTCTTAAACTCTGTCGATTTGAAATGGTAATCGGTGGCCTCGGCACCTTTGAGCAATTTTTCAAAATTATCGTAGCCAATGGTAAGTGCAATTGAAAGTCCGATGCTACTCCAGAGGCTGTAACGCCCACCTACCCAGTCCCAAAAGATAAACATGTTTTCGGAGTCGATACCAAAATCTTCCACCCCCTCTTCGTTGGTTGAAAGCGCCACAAAATGTTTGGCAACCTGTTTTTCATCCTTTGCCGATTTTAAAAACCAGTCGCGTGCTGTATGCGCATTGGTCATGGTTTCCTGCGTGGTAAACGTTTTTGAGGCTATCAGGAAAAGTGTTTCTTCAGGATTAAGGTTTTTAAGGGTTTCCACGATTTGGGTACCATCGACATTAGAAACAAAATGAGCTTGAATTCCCTCAATCCAATACGGACGCAGGGCTTCAGTAACCATTACTGGGCCGAGGTCGCTCCCACCGATACCTATGTTTACGATGTTCTTTATTTTTTTTCCGCTATAACCCTTCCAATCCCCGTTGTGAACCTTTTCACAGAAAGATTTCATTTTTTGACGGGTTTCTCGCACTTCCGTCATAATATCTTTTCCGTCTATGATTATCGGTTTATCCGAAAAATTTCGCAATGTGGTGTGCATGACGGCTCGATCTTCGGTTTCATTGATTTTTTCACCATCAAACATTGCTTCCATCGCCGTTTTCACCTTACAATCATCCGTCAGTTGCAAGAGTTTTTCAAGTGTTTCATCAGTGATGATGTTTTTGGAATAATCGAAAAGGATATCGTTAAATTGAATGGACATCTTTTCAAACCTTTTTGAATCCTGTTCAAAAAGGTCTTTCATTTGAACTTTCTTCATATCGGCGTGATGGGCAAGCAATGCTTTCCATGCTGCCGTTTTTGTAGGATTTATTTTTGGGAACATATTCAAATTTTTTAAAGGTTATTTTTTTTATTGTTTTTTTGTGACTTCTATTAGAGCAGCGGCAGTTGTATCTAAAAACCAGTGTACCTTTCCCGCTTTGGGTAGGATGAGACGTGCAGGATATTGCTGTGGCGAACCTTTGGTATCTTGCAGTACGTGATACACAGCTTCGGCTTTATCTTTTCCAAAAACCAAAAAAGCGATTTGCCTTGATTGATTAATGAGCGCGGCAGTCATCGTGATTCTATACTTATCTATTTCTTTTACGAACACAGGTTTTATGGTTGCTTCAGTTTCTTCAAGCACCGGAGTAAAGGGAAAAAGCGAAGCGGTATGTGCATTGTCTCCAAGACCCAAAAGAATAAAATCGAATTCGATGAGTTTATTATAAAAATGTACTGCTATGGATTCCGCATATCTTTGCGCTGCTTCTTCTGCAGAACCGGTTGTATCTACATAGAAAATATGGGATTCTGTGATTTTCAAAGGATCAAACAAAACTTCTTTGACCATTAGGGAATTTCTTTGTGGATCCACTTCTGGAACAAAACGTTCATCGCCAAAGAAAAAATAGGTGTGATTCCAATCTATGCGGTTTTTGTAGGCTTGGGATGCCAACAATTCATAAAGCCTGCGGGGAGAACTTCCTCCCGAAAGTACAAAATTGAATTGTCCCCGCTCGGCAATCGCCTCTTGGGAAACCTTTTGGATGACTTGCGCCAAAGCGTTTATCAAATCATCCACATCTTTGTAAATATCTAAATCCATCGTCATTATTTCTTGTTTTTTTCAGGTAGGTTAAACCAGTGAAAGCCATCTTTTGCAATGAGCGCTTCCGCATTTTCGGGACCCCAGGAATCTGCCGGATAGTTCGGGAAGTTCGCCGTTTTACTATTTTCCCAAAAATTAAGCACAGGCATTATCACCTCCCACGCTGCTTCTACTTGATCGGCACGCATAAACAGGGTTTGATCGCCTGAAATGATATCCAGTAAAAGGGTTTCATAGGCATGAGGCGAATCCGATTTTGTTTTTCCTGAATAATCGAAAACCATATCCAACGTATTCAAACTCATTTCAAGACCGGGTGTTTTGCCCTCCAGCTGAAATCGTATCCCCATATCTGGTTGGATACTGATAATAAGTCGGTTCTGTTTTGGAATTCTCCCCGCTTCGTTCTGGAACATATTGTGCGGAACCTCCCGGAATTGGATGGTAATAAGGGAAGCCGATTTAAAAAGCCGCTTCCCGGTGCGTAAATAAAAAGGCACCCCGTGCCAGCGCCAGTTGTCCACATAAAACTTTAGTGCCGCATAGGTTTCGATATTGGAGTTAAAATCTACATCTTTTTCTTCACGATAGCCCGGCATTTCCTTCCCTTCGATCCATCCAGAACTGTATTGACCTCTTGCTGAAATGGTATCGATCTTGCCGGGTTCAATTTTTCGCATGGCCTTCAGCACATCTACTTTTCGATCGCGCACCTCGTCCGCTTTAAAATTTATGGGCGGTTCCATGGCAATGGTGCAAAGTAACTGCAATAAGTGATTTTGTACCATGTCGCGAAGAATTCCAGCTTTTTCGAAATAATCGCCCCTTGTCCCCACGCCGAGTTGTTCGGTAACCGAAATCTGTACATGTTCAATATGGTTACGGTTCCAAAGCGGCTCCATAATAGCATTCGCAAAACGGAAAGCCATAATATTTTGCACTACCTCTTTTCCCAGATAATGGTCTATCCTGTATATCTGTTTTTCTTCAAAGATGGTTAGCAACTTATTGTTTAGTGCTTGTGCGGATTCAAGGTCCCTGCCAAAAGGTTTCTCTATTATTATTCGTGTGGTATCTGGGTTATTCTCTAATTTGCTTTTGACTATATTCTCTGCAATGGTACAAAAAAATTCAGGTGAAACCGCGCAATAATAAGTGATGGTAGGGGCTAACTTCCAGTTTTCTTTAAGAGTATCTATCCTGGATCCAAACTCTTTATACTCGGAAGCATCTTTTATATTTGCAATCTGATAACTGATATTCGATGCAAACTTTGCCCAATCTTCTCTTTTGGCCTTGCCCCTACGCGAAAATTCATCAACGGCATCTAATAAAGTACTTCGGTATTTTGCATCAGTCAATTTGCTACGTCCAGTACCTATTATGGCAAAATTTTGGCATAGACGATTTTCAAGAAAAAGATTGTACAGCGCTGGTATAATTTTTCTTCTACAAAGATCTCCAGTTCCACCGAAAATAATGAAAATGGTTGGATTTGATTCTTTTTCTGATATTTTTGTCATAAATTTAAATTTTAGAGAAGTTTTTGATTCAAAAAATGATACATTTAATTGTTGGTTTCTTCCCATTCAGTATGAAAAACGCCCTCTTTTCCTCGAAGTTCATAAGTGTGCGAACCAAAATAATCACGTTGTGCCTGAATGAGATTTGCTGGCATCTTTTCACTTCTGAAATTATCAAAATAGCCCAAAGATGCTGAAAATGCTGGAACAGCAATCCCGTGGCGAGCAGCGTCTGAAACGATGGTTCTAATACCGGGAATACTTTTAACAAGACTATCGTGAATGTCGTTGTCCAAAAACAAATGCTTCAATTTCGAATTCTTTTTATACGCCGTATAAATAGCTTCCAAAAATCCTGAACGGATTATACAGCCACCACGCCAAATTTTCGCAATCAAATCAAGGTTTAGTCCATATTTATATTCCTTATTGGCTCTGTAAAGTAAATGCATTCCTTGAGCATAAGCCGAAACCATTGCAAAATAAAATGCTTCTTCCAAACTGGCGATATATTTTTCACTAGAAACACTATATACCGAATCTTTTGGATTGGGATAGATTTGAGAAGCTTTTGTGCGCAAATCTTTGTATTTTGATAGGTCTCGCATGGACACCGCAATATCGATAATAGGAATAGGAAGATTTAGATCCATTGCAGCTTGGGAAGTCCATTTTCCAGTTCCTTTGGCTTTTGCTTCGTCTTTGATATCATTTAGGAGGAGGTGTTTTGCTCCCTTATATTTGTACGCAAAAATATCACGGGTAATCTCCAACAAATAAGATTTCAACCTGCCTTCATTCCATTTTTCAAATACTTCGTGAATTTCGTTGTCTTTAAGTTTTAGACCATTTTTTAAAACCTCATAGGTTTCCGATATCAATTGCATCAAGGCATATTCAATGCCATTATGCACCATTTTCACAAAATGTCCGGCAGATCGTGCTCCCATATAAGCCACTGTAGGCTCGGAATCTACATGTGCTGCAATCTTTTTGAGAATAGGCTCTACCACTTTGTAGGCTTTTTTATCACCACCCGGCATCATACTCGGGCCTCTTCGAGCGCCTTCCTCTCCACCAGAGACGCCCATACCGATGAAATGATATCCTTTTTTCTCTAAATCTAAAAAATGTCGATCGGTATCTATAAAATGGGAATTCCCGCCATCTATTATAATATCTTCTTTATCGAGGACTTTAATCAATTCTTCGATTACGCCATCGACAATTTTGCCAGCAGGAACCAGCATCATCACTATTCTTGGGCTGTTTAGGCTTTTTACAAAGTCATTCATATCTGAAAAACCTTGAATACTGTCTCGGTTTAATTGATTAAGGATGTCCACCTTCTTAGAATCTATATCGTAGCCGGCACAGCTATATCCGTGGTCGGCGATATTCTGTAAAAGGTTGGAACCCATTGTGCCTAAACCAATCATTCCAAAGGCATTTTGGTTTTTTTTTTCCTTGTTCATAATATTGTTGTTTTTGTGTTATATTTTCGAGAATTTTTGTTGCGGTTTCATAATTTTGATGCAGTATGGCGTTCATTTCTTCATAGTCAAACCCAATAACTTCCGCAGCCTTTTGGCGTAACTAGTCGCCCCAGCCCTTGCTGAGGAGTACGCCGCCTATATCAAAAAAAACGACTTTAATTCTAGAAACGCTCAAACCATTTATTGTTTCAGCTTTTTTTTTGTTTCTGATCGTCGATACTTTCGAGCAGCTTGTCGTAGGCACTGCTGAATTTTTCTATTCCTTCCTCTTCCAGATTTTGGGTTATCTCATTTATGTCAATCCCTTTTTCATTTAATTCTTCTAAAGCACTATTGGCATGCTCCATTCCCTGAGGAAGGGAATCCGTCACTTTTCCGTGATCGCGAAACGCATCAATGGTTTCCATGGGCAGCGTATTTATGGTATCCTTTCCAATCAAGGTTTCTACATATATGACATCGCTATATGACGGGTCCTTCGTACTGGTACTGGCCCAAAGCACCCTTTGCGGTTGTGCGCCTTTTGTTTCCAGCTTTTTAAAACGATCACCCGAAATCATTTCAAGATAAATTTTATAAGCTTTTTTGGCGGAAGCGATAGCGATTTTTCCTTTCAGCTTATCCGCGCCCTTTTTTTCAAGCATAGGATCAACCATCACATCAATGCGGCTGAGGAAAAAACTGGCTACCGAGGCCACCTCATCGATGGGTTTATCGGCCTTGAGACGGTCTTCAAGCCCAACCATAAAGGCCTCTGTCACTTCGCGATAGCGAGGGAGCCCGAAAAGTAGCGTAATATTAATATTGATGCCCTCGCCGAGACATTTGCGTATGGCGGGCAAACCTTCCTTGGTGCCGGGGATTTTGATCATTACATTCTTGCGGTCCACCCTTTTCCAAAGATTGCGTGCCTGCGCAATGGTGCCTTCTGTATCGCGTGCCAAATGTGGTGATACTTCCAGGCTTACAAAGCCATCTTTACCGTTGGTCTTATCATACACGGGTTTAAAAATATCGGCTGCCCTTTTAATATCGTCTATCGCTAAATCGAAAAAAATAGCAGCAGCATCGTCTTCCTTTTTGGCGAGTTTTGCTATATCATCATCGTAGTCAGTGCTGCCACTGATGGCTTTTTCAAAAATGGACGGGTTGGAGGTAAGTCCACGCAGGTCGTCGTCATCTATTAGGGCTTGTAGCTTACCCGAGTCCATAATTTCGCGATCGAGCAGATCCAGCCATATACTCTGACCGTGTTTTCGTATTTGATTTAATGGGTTCATATTTTTTGTTTTTTTAATTTATTTTTCAAAAAGTTTCCAAGAGAACTACGAGCGTTCTCCTCAATTGTTTTCCAGATCCTGAATTTTTTGCAATCGCTGAAGATGTCTTTCCGTACCGATGAATTCGGCATTCAAAAAAGCCAAAACCAACTCTTGCACACTTGCATAGCCGATAGTTCGGCCACCCATGCAGAGTAGGTTCATATCATTGTCCTCGACCCCTTGGTGGACTGAAAAATAATTCTGAATCAAAGCAGCCCTTACCCTAGCAACCTTATTGGCAACTATAGAAACGCCTACCCCGCTGCCACAGATGGCGATGCCTCGGGACACTTCCCCGTCCGCCACCGCTCTTGCCAACGGAATGAGAAAGTCTGGGTAATCATCGGCATTATCCAAGACATAAGCACCAAAATCGACGGCTTCGAATTTATTTTTCGTCAAAAATGGAACGATTTTCTCTTTCAGCTCAAATTCTCCGTGATCTGCACAGATTCCTATTTTTTTATGTGACAGTTTGCTCAATTCCATACATTTAATTTAAAGTGGATATTTTTCAATTGTATTTATTTCAATACCCCATCAAGTTCCTTACCCTTTTTTGGAAAGCAAGGCCTTGGCCCTTTTTACTACATTTTCCACAGTGAAGCCATATTCTTCCATCACTTCTTCTCCAGGAGCAGATTCTCCAAATCTACTGATACCTATGATATCGCCTTCGTCGGTTACATATTTATGCCAGCCCAATGGCGATCCGGCTTCTACTGCCAATCGTTTCCGTAATGACCTTGGAAATATTTTTTCTTTATAAGTTTTATCCTGTTTTTCAAATAATTCCCACGACGGCATGCTTACAACCCGTGCGGCTATGTTTTGTTCTTTTAATTTTTGCTGAGCTGCAAGCAGCAACTGCACTTCTGAACCCGTACCAATTAAAATAATGTCGAGCTGTGTTTTTGGTTCCGAAAGAATGTAAGCCCCCTTTTCCAATTCAACGGCCTTTGTATATTTTTCCTGATCAATTACCGGAATTTTCTGACGGGTTAAAATTAATGCAACCGGTCCACCGGAATGTTCAATTGCTACCCGCCAGGCTTGCACGGTTTCATTGGCATCTGCCGGGCGGATTACCGTTATATTGGGAACAGATCGCAAACCGATAAGTTGTTCTACGGGTTGGTGGGTGGTACCGTCTTCTCCCAATGCTATACTATCGTGTGTAAAAATATATATGGGCCGTATTTTCATAATCGCCGCCAGCCGGATGGGTGGTCGCATGTAATCAGAAAACACCAGAAATGTAGCGCCGTAAGGAATGATATATTTGCTGAGTGCTAATCCATTTAAGATAGCGCCCATGGCGTGTTCCCTGATGCCAAAGTGAAAATTTCTACCTTCATAATTTGTCGCTGAAAATGATTTGTATTTCTCCAAGTTGGTGTCGGTAGAAGGAGCAAGATCCGCCGAACCGCCTATTAAATTTGGTAAATAATCGGCTACTGCATTTAACACTTTGCCTGAGGCTTTGCGTGTAGCTATTTCTTCTCCTGCGTTAAAAACCGGCAACTTTTCTTTCCATCCTTTCGGTAGTTTACCGCTGACCAATAACTCATATTCATTAGCCTGTTCTGCATATTTTTCTTTGTACCTTTTATAAAGATCGTTCCAAACCTTTTCTTTCTCTATTCCTTTCTTACCAGCTTCCCGATAATAATTCAATACTTCGTCAGGTACCACAAAATATTTATCAGGGTCAAACCCAAAATTATCCTTCACAAGCTTCACTTCTGCTTCGCCTAACGCAGAGCCATGTGCAGCAGCTGTATCTACTTTATTGGGACTGCCATAACCAATATGTGTACGCACTTTAATCAGGGAAGGGCGACCTGTTTCCTTTTGCGCATTTTTTATTGCTGCGGATAAAGCCTTTAAATCATTGCCATCTGGAAGTACCTGAACATGCCAGCCATACGCTTCAAAGCGTTTTGAAACGTCTTCATCAAATGCAAGATCAGTATTGCCTTCAATGCTAATATGATTATCATCATACAAATAAATCATATTGCCCAGCTTAAGATGTCCCGCGATAGAAGCAGCTTCGGAACTTATCCCTTCCATCATGTCACCATCACTGCAAATGGTGTAAATCTTATAATTGAAAATGTCAAAACCAGGTTTATTATACCGCGCTGCCATATATTTTTGTGCAATGGCAAACCCTACGCCGTTGGCAAATCCTTGCCCTAACGGTCCGGTCGTTACTTCAATGCCGGATAATAATCCATATTCAGGATGCCCCGCAGTTTTACTGTGCAATTGTCGGAATTTTTTAATATCGTCCAATGTGATGGGATAACCCGTTAAATACAAAAAACTATACTGCAACATGCAAGCATGACCACAGGATAAAATAAAGCGATCCCTGTTTGCCCATTCCGAATTTTTGGGATTATAGTTCATGATTTCCGCCCACAAAACATGGCCGACAGGAGCAAGTCCCATAGGCGTTCCAGGATGACCGGAATTTGCTTTTTGTACTGCATCTGCAGCGAGTATCCGTACAGTATTTATACCCTTCAGTTCAAGTGTTTCTGTTTTAAGTTTCATGTCAATAATTTAAAAGTGTCCTATATTTTTTTAATTGTTAAACGACCGATTGCTCCATCACAGCATTATATTTGCCACACTTTGCAGCAACAGCATATTTAGCACGGCGATATAATATTTTTTGTGCTTCTTCAACATTTGCCTCTTGCCCTTTCCATATTTCCAACACAGGCTGTTGAATGGCTCTTGCGAAAGAAAAGCTAACTATCCAGGGTAACTTATCTTTAAAGTTTTTATTGATGGCATTTAAGTGTGTTGCTGCTACTGCAGGTGATTGTCCTCCGGATAAAAAAGCAATGGCAGGCACAGCTGCAGGAACTGATGCAAGTAAACAATTCACAGTAGCTTCAGCAACTTTATCGATACTGTTTTGCTTAGTATTTTCTGTTCCTGCAATCACCATGTTCGGTTTTAAGATTATTCCTTCCAAATCAATTCTGAACTGATACAACTGATAAAAAAGAATTTTCAATACCTTCTCTGTAATATCATAACACTGTTGTAGCGTATGATTTCCATCCATCAGCACTTCGGGTTCCACAATCGGCACAATGTCTACTTCCTGACAAAGTGCTGCATAACGCGATAAGGCATGCATATTGGCTTTAATACATGCTGTAGTCGGAATATCATTTCCAATCGCAATCACGGCGCGCCATTTAGCAAAACGAACACCCATCTTTTTATATTCGACTAAACGATCACGCAAGCCATCCAAACCTTCTGTAACTTTTTCATTAGGGAAACCAGCCATTGGTTTGGCGCCCATATCAACTTTAATCCCCAGAATAATACCGGCTTTGATCAAAACATCAATAATGGGAATTCCGGCTTTGGTTTGTTGACGAATCGTTTCATCATATAATATAGCACCACCAATACTCTCATGTAAGTTCGGTGTTGTAACGATCAGTTCACGATAACTACGCCTCATTTCAACTGTTTGTGGAATACCTGCTTCCGCAAAACGTTTATTACAGGTGCCAGTACTTTCATCCATAGCAAGCAATCCTTTACCATCAGTAAATAATTGTTTAATCGTCTCTTTTAATAGTTGCTTATTCATCTCCTTTTTTTAATTTTTGTTTCTTTCCAGTAAGGTAATTTTGCTAAGACGTCGCAGGAAGCGCTCTTCATTTTTAAACCTGGCATTGATGAATATCTGCACCAATTCCCAAGCCAGTGAAGGTCCTGTAATCCGACCGCCTAAACACATTATATTCATATTGTCGTCCTCAACTCCCTGATGGGCAGAGAAAGAATCGGTGATTAAAGCTGAACGGACACCGGCAATTTTATTGGCTGCAATGCAAGCCCCAACACCACTGCCACAAATAGCTATCCCTCGTGTAACTTCCCCATTAGCTACTGCTTCCGACATCGGAATAACAAAGTCAGGATAATCATCGTCCGCATTGAGTTGATGCGCACCGAAGTCTTTTACTTCGTAACCGGCAGTTTTTAGGAATGCAACCAGTTGTACTTTCAAATCGAATCCCCCATGGTCAGACGCAACACCGATACTCGTAATTCTTCTTTTAGGGTCTGTCGTGTCTTCTTTTGGGTTTGATGTTGGATATTCTATATTTTCCTGTTTGACGGACAACCCTAGATCTGCTAATGCTTTGAATGTTGACAGATAATCTGTATGATGAATACTGTTGATACCCATACTTTTCGCCACATTTACAAACATTTGCACATTATCTATATAAACAATTTCATTTACGGGTACCTGAGCGACATCAATTGCCATGCGGAAAATAGCTGCATCCGGCTTTCTCAGATGAACATAGCAGGAGGATACAAAAAAATCAAATATTTCATTCAATTTGAAGGTTTTTATCCTATAAGCATTTAATTCTCTTGCTTCGTTGCTTACGGCAATAATTTTTAGCCCATATTGCAATTTTATTTTTTTTATAAAGGCAATCATTTCCAAATTGGCTGTGGATAAAGAACACATAAAGTCTGTGAATTCGGTGCGGGTAAAATCACGCTTTGCATAAAACACAACCTTGTCAAGATATTCATCGAGCGTTATTCTTCCTTCTTCATAAGTAACAAACAGGAGGCTGTGGCGTTCTTCCATTTCATCCGCCTCCAGGTGAAAATGCTCAACAGCCCGCTGCCTGAATTCGTAACCCCATCCGTTTGAAAGTAGTACACCTCCAATATCTAAGAATAAACATCTAATAGTATTCATATCATTTATTTAATTTCGTAAGTGCTTTTCCTTTATGTACTGCAACATGGTCGGTTTTGTTGCTTTGTATGGCATATTGAGGGTCTACTTTACTGGCGTGATGTGTGTAGCCTTTATAATTAAAATCGGCAGTATGTATTTTTATAATTTTGCCTGAAACATTTCCTGCCTCCGAATTCCATTTCACATGGTCGCTTATTTTAAATGGATGTTTCATATTTTCTATTTTTAAATTATTTAACTGCTTGCCAATAAATCAAAGTATTCGTCATCTTCATTTTTACCTCCGAAGCCTTTGCCAATCATTTCATGTGTTTTCACAAATTCAATTCGTTCAATCCATTTTACCATTTTATATCCCAACTGATTTTCTACACGCAGTCTTAGAGGAGCACCATATACTTCAGTGATCTGCTCATAATTCATTTCCCATGCCAGTATTGATCCGGGTTTTAGACAATTGTCCAGCGTATGTGTATCATAATAAACGCCTCCATACAAACCTTCGCCGAAAGAGTAAAACACAACTGTAGTTGCAGAAGAATGTGGTTTAACCAAATCCACGATAGCTTTTAAGGGCAA
>JAENWK010000166.1 GCA_016650045.1 Eubacteriaceae bacterium
GTTTCCACTGCCCATCGGGTGTTGCCGGTTCCCGGTTCCACTGAAAGTATTTCACAAGTTTATAAATTGGTGTCAGGCACCAAGGCCTCTTGTTTTACCACCAAGGATAAACGGTAACGGTTTCTTTTTCAAAATCAACTTTTTCCAATACTTTTTTAATGGCTTCCAACCCTTCTTCTGAAATATTCTTGTGGGTTAATTGTTCTAATTCTGCTTGTTCAAGAATGGTATATCTACAATTATCGATCTCCTTGTAAGCACGATTGACGACAAAACTCAATTCATCCAGTAGCTCATAATCATTCTTAACCGATTCGATGGTTCGCATCTGACATCTTTCATTGAAGGGGATCTCATCTTCGGTTTCCAAATTGAAATAACCCTCATTCTCATAAAATATTTTCGTTTCACAGGCTTCCAGGATAATATCTAATCCCATCTTGTTCTCCTTTTATTTTCTATATCTAATCCGGAACATCACATAGATACTCATAAATATCTTCTCTTACCGGTACATCCAGTTGATAATGAATCTCTACCGCTTTTTTGTTGGCTTTTTCCATTACAATTTCATTTACTTGCCCGGTTGGATACATTTTTCCTAAATAATAAAATTCTTTTGACGTTTTATCATCTTTGTTTTTTCTCACAAACAATTCAATATCTACCCCTAATTGACCAGAATTTAAGGTCACTTGTACATCGTTTGATGCGATTGTTCGGCCTGACTTTGAAAGTGCAATAAGACTGGAGGGTGCAATGAAGCGATCTTCGTAATTGATCGAGGATTCAATCTCTTCACTTTTGTGATAATTAATAAACACCGGATAGGTAGCTGATTTTTCATCATATTTATAGCCGCCGATATTTAAAGAAACCTCATTTTTTTCCCATTCTAATAAACGGCAAACATCTTCATAGGAATACTTTTGATATAAAGATAATGCCGACTTTTGATAGTGTTTTCCATAATATTTGGTATTACGATACAAACCATATGCGACTAGTTCCATTAAACACGCTTTAAACGGTTCATTTTTCAGCTCTTCTAAAAAAGCAGTTGCCGGCTTTTGATTTTCAAGAAAAACCGCGTTTTCAAAGCTGTTTTTTGCCGACCCAACTAGAAATTGATTGGTTAAGATATTTCTGACATTAATAATGGTTTTCTCTTTCACTTCAATTCCATAATTCTCAGAAAGATCAATTTCCATCTGCTTTAGTGGATTAGGAAACCCAGCTAATATAGATTTTAGCACTAATAATTCATGTGGTCTTTTACCAACAGCAAATTTTTTCGAAACAAATAATAATATTTCTTCTTGAATATCATTGAATTCAAGTTTATATTCTGGTTCGTATTTTTTTAAAAATTCGTGATATGAACCGATTGTACCAGAAAACAGAACTTCTAAATCCATTGAGTCATGGTATTCAAAATCCATGAGTTTAGGAATGCGACCTAAGCGGTATTTCAGATTGGTATAGCTTTCTCGCAGGTATTTAACACTTCTAAAATTCACCTGATCAATCGCTTCGTATATTTTGTTTCTGGAAATCTCATCAAAATTAATGGTTGATGCGCCTGGTATAACCCTTGTGCCTTCAACCGTATAGCGTCGAATCGTATCTTTATTAAAGCTTCGATCATCAGATAAAGCCATTGGGATCATAAAATTGTTTTTGTAGTTACCAATAAAATCAAGGATTACGACAAATTCTTTGTTTTCCGCTTTTCTCAAACCACGACCTAGTTGTTGTACAAAAATAATGGCGGATTGGGTCGGTCTAAGCATCACGATTTGATTGAGGGAGGGAACATCTAAACCTTCATTAAATAAATCCACACTAAAGATATAGTCCAATGAATCGACTCCATCACTTTCCAAACGCCGGATCATTTCCTCACGGCGTTCACCGGAATCACTCCCGGATAGGGCGACTGTTTTAAAACCCTGTTGATTAAACTTATCCGACAAAACCGCAGCTTCAGCATTTCTTGAGCAAAAAACTAACCCCTTTACCTTCGGTCCATCATGCCCATAACGATGGATTTGTTCGATCACGTTTTTTGTCCGCTCATCAGAAGTCAAATAATTAAAATCAGTGATATCGTCAATCAATTCGCCATTGACGGTTATTTCTGAGATACCAAAATAATGGAAGGGACAAAGCATATCTTCTTGCATCGCCTCTTGCAAGCGTATTTCATAGGCAATGTTATAATCAAAATCCGCACAGATATTATGCTCATCAGTTCTTTCTGGAGTTGCGGTCATGCCCAATAAAAATTGCGGTTTGAAATAATTTAAAATCTTTTGATAGGTATTGGCCCCGGCGCGATGACTTTCATCGATAATAATATAGTCAAATTCCTCTGGCTTAAAAGAAAATAGGTGTTCATCTTTGGAGATGGTTTGAACCGTGGAAAATAAATAGGGACAATCCTGTTGACGATGGCTTCCCGATAATTTACCACATTTTATCGGGGGTCCAAGCACCCGTTCAAAACTCTCAATCGCTTGGTTTAATAGCTGTTCTCGGTGCGCCAAGAAAAGTAGCCGACCGGGTCTAACTTTTTTCACATCAAAGGCGGCTAAATATGTTTTACCCGTACCGGTTGCCGAGATTAGCAGCGCTTTATTCTCTTCTTCATTTCGAATTTGCTGAATACCCGCCAGCGCTTTTACTTGCATTTTGTTGGGCATCACCTGATCGAGTTGAATCATTGCGTGGTCGGTTTCTAACGGCTGATGATCAACTTGAAAGGTTGA
>JAENWK010000042.1 GCA_016650045.1 Eubacteriaceae bacterium
CACTGAAAATAATAGGCTTGGTACAAACTGGAAGCGTTCATGCTTACCTGATCTATATTTTCATCGCCGTTTTAACATTAATGCTGTATAACAGGCTGGCATAGAAGGAGATTTCAAATGATAGAGGCTACATATTTAATTGTTCAAATAATTGTTATTATTTTGGTTGCGCCATTAGTCAATGGCATTATAAAAAAAGTTAAAGCATTCACTCAAAAGAGAAAGGGTGGATCGCTTTTCCAGATGTATTTTGATTTGTTTAAGTTATTTAAAAAAACTGCCGTGGTATCCGATGTGTCTTCATGGATATTTAAGGTGACACCTTACATTGTATTTGCCACAGCCATAGCAGCAGCACTGATTGTTCCAGTGACCACACTCATAAAACCATTGTGGTTCCCAGGAGATATTATTATGGTGGTTTACATATTTGCACTTGGGAGATTTTTTATGATGCTTGCCGCTTTGGATACGGGAAGTACATTTGGAGGCATGGGTGCCAGCCGTGAGGCCATGATTTCTTCACTCATAGAGCCATCGATACTCGTTTCATTAATCACCGTTGGGCTGATTGCTAAATCAACCACGGTTTCTGTGATCATGAATTTTATGCAGGAAGTGCATAATCCATTAATTCATCCCGTTTATATTATGGCTTTTTGTGCGCTGTTTATTATCATTATGGCAGAAACATCAAGGACTCCAGTGGATGATCCCGGAACTCACCTTGAATTAACCATGGTCCACGAGGCCATGGTTCTTGAATATTCAGGAAGAAGTCTCGCCTTAATGGAGTTGGGTGCGGTCATTAAGCAATTGGTATTTATTACATTGCTGGTTAATATTTTCATTCCCCATGATCAGATGATTCATCTAACCGGGTTTGGTGCGGTTGGGATTTCACTGCTGATTTATTTAATAAAAGTAGTTTTGGCAGCCATCTGCATTGCCATTGCCGAGGTTAGTACCGTTAAACTCAGGCTTTTCAGCATACCCAATCTTGCTGCCCTATCGTTTATCTTATCATTTATCGGATTTTTACAATATTTCGTTTTTGGAGGTTGAAAATGTCGAACTATCTTGATGCATTGTCAGTTTTATTACTAACATCAGCATTTATTCTTATGGGAAACAAAAGAATAAAATCATATATTAAAACCTTCAGGTTGCAATCAATTCTGATTGCGCTGCTAACAGGAATAATGGGAATCAACAGTTTCTATAATGACGGAAACGTTGATATTCTAGTGGTTTGTATGGTCGTAATAGGGATTAAAGTTGTCTATATTCCCTTCCTTTTAAATAAGACCTATGAAAATGTAGCATACAGAGTAGAAAAGGATTTTTTACTCAATATACCAATACTCATTATTGGTTGTTGTTTTATTGTCGTCTTCACCTATTTTTCATTGTCAGCGACGACTGGAATCAACACAGGAACCATTAATATGCAAGTGGTCAATTCCATTTCGCTTATTTTAATTGGTTTATTTTTTATGATCAGCAGAAAAAAGGCCATTGGTCAAATTGTCGGATTTCTGGTGATTGAAAATGGAATTTTTGTCACCGCTTTATTTGCCACCCAGGGAATGCCATTTATTGTAGACATTGGGATATTAATGGACATATTAGTAGCAGTCATCATTATGGGAATTATGGTGTTTAGAATCGATGAAAAATTCGAATCTACGGACATCAATAAAATTAAAGATTTGAGAGGATAAAATAATGGGATTTGTTTTACTGGCAGTACCAGTCATTGCAGTGGTGCTATTTTTTCTATTAAAGAAAAAACAATACCAACATGCAGTCAGTGTGGCCGCTTCAATTATTTTAATGCTCGCTGCGGCTTTATTAACCCGAGAGGTGATACTTTTTAAAACTATTGAATATGCGGCATTGGGTGGGATCTTTTATATTGACTCTTTAAGTATTATTGTCCTTGATATTGTGGTTATTATTGGTTTTATGACAAGCGTGTATTCCATTGGTTATTTGGAAGAAGAATTAAAACATAAGAAGCTTGATAAAGGAAGGCTTCGTATTTATTATATTTTAATGTATGCCTTTATTTTCACCATGTTACTGGCCTTAACGGTTAAAAACATTGGAATCATGTGGGTGGCCATCGAAGCCACCACATTGGCTTCAGCATTTCTTGTTGGTTTTTACAATGGGAAAGACGCCATTGAAGCGGCCTGGAAGTACATTATTATCTGTTCTGTGGGAATTGCCATAGCACTGCTGGGGATCATATTTTTGCAATTTTCATCGATTGGGGTATTGGAAAGCTCGCAGTTTTTGGACTGGACGGCACTTTTTAATAATGCCCAAGAATTAAAAGGGCCGACATTACGATTAGCTTTTATATTCATTTTGATTGGCTTTGGAACAAAAGCAGGGCTGGCACCCATGCATACATGGCTACCGGACGCCCATAGTCAGGCACCTTCGCCAATCAGCACCCTGATGTCAGGCGTTTTGCTGAATGGTGCGATGTACGGGATTATTCGAATCGTCGCCATCATCAACCATAGTTTTGGGAATAGTATCTTTGTTGGCAGAATTATGATCACAGTCGGGGTTTTGTCGGTGGTAACTGCCGCTGTATTTATTTTTACCCAAAAGGATTACAAAAGGCTGCTGGCCTATTCAAGCATCGAGCACATGGGCATCATTGCCATTGCCATCGGTTTTTTTACGCCGCTGTCTCTTTTCGGAGGTTTACTCCATATGATTAATCACTCATTTACAAAATCAATGTTGTTTTTATCTTCAGGAAACATCCTCCAAAAATATAATACAAAAGAAATTTCGAAAATCAAAGGCATGTTTAAACTGCTGCCTGTGACAGCAACGGTTTTTCTTCTGGGGTTATTCGCCATCGGAGGCACTCCGCCCTTTAGTGTATTCGCCAGTGAACTCGTGGTGATATCATCTATTTTTCAGGAAAATAATTTTTTTGTCGGGGGATTGTTAATTCTTTTGCTTGCGATCATTTTTACCGGGATTGTGCTGACAATGTTTAAAATCTTTTATGGCAATGATACTCCAACTGAAACCAGCCCCGGTGAAATAAATATACCTGGAGTTTGCACCATTGTTGGACTTTTAGTGATCATCACGACCATGGGACTTTATATACCCAATGAACTCAAAGAGCTCATTGAAAATGCTGTACAAATAATTATTGGAGGATAGACGTTTGATAGATACTGAAATAAATAAAAAACTAAGTGAAATCTTTCCGGATGATATCCTTGAAAGCTTGAATTGTAATTCTAATGAACTTTACATCACGGTTAATCCTGTTAATATACTTGGAATTTGCAGCTTTATTAACAGTGAAATGGGTTATCCTCTGGTTTCAATGTTTGCCAATGATGAAATAAGCTTGTGTGAAAATTACGCCATTTACTATGTCTTTGCGAACAGGGAAAAAGGGTCTTTTTTGATCATTAAAACCCTGATTGATCCCATTAAGATGTCCTTTAAATCCATTACCGAAAAGGTTCATGCAGCGGCACGGTATGAACGAGAAATCAAGGATTTATTTGGGCTCATTCCCCTGGGACATCCCAATCCCAAAAGACTGGTATTTCACGGAAACTGGCCGGATGAATTATTTCCCTTACGTAAAGCATTTGATCTTAAACATAAACCGCATTTTGCGAAAAAAACAATAAACTTCGGTAAGGTTATCAGTGAAGGTGTTTATGAAATTCCTGTTGGACCGGTTCATGCCGGGATCATAGAACCGGGACATTTTAGGTTCAGTGTTGCCGGGGAACCCATCATTAATTTGGAAGCACAATTATATTTTGTTCACAAGGGTATCGAAAAAATGTGCGAAGGAGAGAGCATTGAAAAGTGTTTGTATGTTTCTGAGCGCATATCCGGAGATGAAAGTTTTACAAACTCAGTCGCCTATTGTCAGGCTATTGAAAAGATTGCCAAAATAAAAATCCCTGAAAGAGCCGAATTTACTCGCGTTATTTTTGCGGAGCTTGAAAGGCTTACCAACCACCTGGGAGATTTAGGCGGAATCTGCACAGATGTGGCTTATGGTTTTGCGGCATTTCAATTTAGGATGATGAAAGGCTGGGCCTACGGGATTGCGGACGAGCTTTGCGGGATGCGATTTTTAAGAAGTGTAAATAAGCTTGGTGGGGTAAAGAAAGATTTTATTGCCGGTAAGGAATTGAAAATTATCGATGAACTGGGAAAAATAAGAGCAGAGCTTAAGGAAACGGTTGATATTATGAAATCAAATAGTCTGTTCATCGATCGGGTCGAACATACTGGAATACTGAGTAAAAAAATTGCTACTGATTTAAATGCTGTAGGGCCGGCTGCTCGGGGGTCCGGAATTCGTTATGATGTGAGAAAATCTTTTAGAAATGACGCTTACCAACAACTTGAATTTATTATACCAGAACATAATAACGGGGATGTTAACTGCAGAATAAATGTGAAAATAGAAGAATGCTACCAAGCCATTGATTTAATATTAAAATCACTTGAAATAATGCCGTGGGGTAAGGTTCTTGAGCCGATTCACGCGGTAGAGCCCTATCAATTTGCTTTTGGCATCACAGAATCACCACGAGGAGAAAACATCCACTGGGTCATGACAGGAGAGAATAACACCATCTTCCGATACAAGATAAGGACTCCTTCATTTTGTAACTGGCCTGCTTTGTGTCATGCGGTTAAGGGAAATATTGTCCCGGATTTTCCCCTTATTAATAAGAGCTTTAATTTGTCATATGCTGGAAATGATTTATAAAGGAGGAAAAAATGTTTAAAATAATCAAAAAATTAATAAAGTACCCAAGAGTTACACAGAATTATCCCAAATATCCTCTTCAATCAATTCCGTTTATTGGCAAACCAGAAATTGATTTAGAAAAATGCACTCGCTGTGGGGAATGCGTGAAACGTTGCCCTGCCAATGCCATTGTGTTGGACAAAGAAGCAAATGACATTGGCATCAATTATGATGAATGTGTTTTCTGCAGCTTGTGTGAAGAAGTTTGTCCTGTTGGGGCGGCCCAAATGACATCGCAGTTTGAACTTGCTCAAAAAGACAGAAATAATCTGAGAAAGAGCACCATCATTATTGAAGAAAGAAGTAGTTTAGATCAATCCTATGAATTAGTGTCCAGTGAGCTTGAATTTAAGATAAAAAAAACCTTTGGAAGAAGCCTTCATATAAGAGAGGTGGATTCCGGATCATGTAACGGCTGTGACAGTGAAATAAATGCTATGAGTAACCCCTTTAACGATATTGAACGATTGGGAATTAATTTTGTTGCGTCTCCAAGACATGCTGACATGCTGCTGGTAACAGGCACGGCAACGCGAAATATGCAGCGTGCATTGGTTAAAACGTACAACGCCACCCCTGATCCAAAGCTAGTGGTTGCAGTAGGTGCTTGTGCCTGCAGCGGCGGAATATTTCAGAATACCTATGCTACCAGTAATGGGATTGACTGCATTGTGCCGGTGGACGTTTATATTCCCGGCTGCCCTCCCAGACCCCAGGCCATCATTTATGGCATATTGAAAGCTTTGGACAGAGTCAAATAAAATGATGTTTTGAATAAAAACCCGGAAACACATGACTTCAGTCATGCATCTCCGGGCTTTTATTCATTGGTGACTTTGATAACAATGGCTAAAATATGGTATTGAAGTGTTTTAAATTAAAACACGTGGTTGAAGTTAATAATATTGACAATAAGATCGCACGTGGATAAAATTAGGGGGTGTTAGCAATGAAGTCATAGTGAGAAATGTGAATGATAAGATTTATGGTACAAGTAAAAGAAAAAATTAGGGGGATATGAAATGTTAAATATTGCTTCGCGGATTGATAAACTCCCAATGACTCCCATGCTTAGGAAAATTCTTCTTCTGACCGGTATTGGCTGGATGTTTGATGCTATGGATCAAGGAATGGTATCCGGGGTTATGGCAGCTATTGGCGCAGACTGGGCACTGAGTACAACTCAGTTAGGACTTCTCGGCAGTATCGGACTGCTAGGAATGGGGTTAGGCGCTGGATTATCTGGCATGGCTGCGGATAAATGGGGAAGAAGAACAGTTATTATGTGGACCCTGGTTATTTATGGGGTAGGAAGCGTTTTGTCCGGTTTTTCTGTTAATTATACCATGCTCCTGGTATTACGGTTTTTCACGGGCTTCGGCCTTGGAGGAGAATTGCCAGCGGCATCTACCTTAGTCAGCGAATATTCACCGACAAGAATACGTGGTCGAAATGTTATTATACTTGAAAGCTTTTGGGCCTGGGGATGGATTGTAGCTGCACTGGTTGCCTATTTGCTGATTCCAGTCTATGGTTGGAGAATGGCCTTTTTTATAGGAGGGATACCGGCACTTTTTGCCGCTTATTTAAGAAAGGCTGTTCCGGAATCCCCTCGTTATCTGGAGTCTGTGGGTAAAATCACTGAAGCAGATGATTTAGTTTGCAAAATGGAGAAACAGGTGGGGATTACTCAAAGCTCTGAAAACCACACTACAGAATTACAAAATCAGGTTAATAAAGTGCGTATATCATTTCTGGATTTGTGGTCAAAAAAATACATTAGAACCACCATTGTACTATGGGTGATCTGGTTTGGAATCAATTTTGGCTATTACGGTTTCGTTTTATGGACTCCAACCCTTCTGGTAGCCAAGGGTTTTACCTTGACAAAAAGCTTCGAATTCACCCTTATTATGTGTTTGGCACAGTTGCCAGGGTATTTCAGTGCGGCATATCTTGTTGAACGGGTTGGTCGCAAGAAGGTATTATCCATATATTTCGCCGGCACAGCAATCGCAGCATGGTTATTCGGGCATGCCGGAAGTATCAATGAAGTGTTGATGTTTGGTTGTATGCTTTATTTCTTTAGTTTGGGAGCATGGGGATGCGTCTATGCCTACACGCCAGAAGTCTATCCCACCGCTTTTAGAGCCGGCGGTTCAGGTTGGGCAGCGGCTTTTGGCCGGATTGGGGCGTTTATTGCACCGTTTATCGTACCGGTTATTTACAAATTTTACGGAACAGAATTGGGCTATACCTATGTATTTATTATGTTGACAGGGGTATTTGCAGTGGTGTCTCTGGTGGTGGCACTCTTTGGAAGAGAAACCATGGGCCTTTCCCTTGAAGAAATTTGCGACAGTTAAAACGCCAGGATATTATTTTAAATTAAAAGGCACAATCATCATTTGCGGCATGAATCCGGTAGTTAACCGGCCTCCTAAGATGATCCGTTTTTGCGAGTTTTATTTAGAAAGAAAAGCATCGAGAGAGATAATACTGACTCCATACTTTTTATAATTCCATGAAAGAGGACCATAAAAAATGAAATATTATGAAACAGATATTACTGATTTTAGAATTCGGGTGGCAGAAGAAACCGATGTCAGTCTGATATTAGATTTTATTCTGGAATTGGCTGAATATGAAAATCTATCACATGAGGTTGTTGCGAATAAAGAGATTCTCTTAGATTCATTGTTTGTGAAGCATCAGGCAGAAGTAATTATTGGAGAATACAAAGATAAGCCAGTGGGCTTTGCAACGTATTTTTTTAATTTTTCAACTTTTCTGGGGAAAGCAAATTTATATATAGAAGATCTATATATTAAAAAAGAATTTCGGGGTCTGGGATTGGGTCAAGCCATGTTTGTTTGTTTGGCCAGAATTGCCAAAGAACGCAATTGTGAACGCTTAGATTGGTGGTGTTTAGATTGGAATGAACCATCCATAAAATTCTATAAAAAAATGGGTGCCAAACCAATGAGTGATTGGACCGTATACCGAGTTGACGGAGAAGAGCTTAAGGCATTATCCCAGAAACTTTAATTTCCATAAAGCACTTTGTGTGATTTAGTTACTGATAGAAGTTATTATTGGGCTATAATTAAAGCATAGCTAAAAATTTTAATAATGAAGGAGAACAACAATGAGTGTATTAACAATTACAAAAGATAATTTTGAACCAGAGGTTATGCAATCGGATAAACCGGTTTTACTGGATTTTTGGGCACCATGGTGTGGTCCATGTAAAATGTTATCGCCAGTTGTGGATGAAATTGCAAATGAAGAACCAAACTCCAAGTTTGGTAAAATCAATGTGGATGAACAACCTGAACTGGCAGCTCAATTTAAGGTTATGAGTATACCAACGCTTGTGGTTATTAAGGATGGTAAGCTGGTGAAAAAATCGGTAGGCGCTATACCAAAGGCTGCTATTCTCGAAATGCTTCAAGTATAAAAATATCGGCAGACTCATTAGGGTTTGCCTTTTTTTACGTTAATTTTCCCAGGCGGTCTTTATCAATAACGGTTACCGCCCCTCTGGATAGTTTTACTAATCCTTCGTTTTCAAAATATTTTAACATGCGAGAAACGACTTCTCGTGCTGAACCCACATATTTCGCAATTTGCTCATGGGTAAGAGCGATGGAATCTTTGCCATTTCGTGAGAGTTCATCCACTAAAAAAAGGGCAAGACGTTTATCAAAGCTCATAAAAAGAATTTGCTGCATTGCCCACATAACATCGGAAAATCGATCTGCGGCCATCTTGTAAGAAAAGTTTTCGGCATAAATATTGGCATCGCATATCTGCTGAAAAATTGATGAATTAATGAGCAGGACTTCACTGTCGGTTGATGCATCAATCAGCACTTCAAAGGTAATGCTTTTTAAGATGCAAGAGGCTGAAAGAATGCAGACATCACCTTGCGTGAGTCGGTAAAGTGTGATTTCCCGACCATCTTCAGAGAGCATATATGTCCGAAGTTCGCCACTCTTAATAAGCAGTACGCCAATGCAATCATTTTCTCCGCTGTGAATATTTTCACCACGCGCGTAGTTTACAGGCATGGCATTACCTAAAATCAGGGATTTTTGAAGGGGGTTCAACCGATTCCAGAATGTAAAAATTGATTCAATGAATGCAACATCCTTCTGATTCAACATTTTTTCACCTCGCTTTTTGAATTATACCTAAGTATATCATAACCCTTCTTTGATTCAACCATAATGAGGAGGGTATATAGCTAATAGATTTTTTAAATGTGATTTTGACTGAAAAATAGGAAACAATGATATAATCGGGTTTTGTTTATATGAAAGGGGACGTCTGATGAGTAAGGATATTAAAGAGCATCTTGAATTAAGAAACTTAGAGCCAAAAGATTTAACTCAATTTAATGATATTTTGAGATATGCGTTTCAGGTTACGGATGAACAATTACTGAAAGTGGGTTGGAAATCGGCATTTCAGCTTTACAGGGCGGGCACCAGGAAGCCCAAAAATTCAGGACAACAGGCTGTCCGGCATAGTCAGACACTTTATATAATATTCTTACCATTCTTTTTTCTGAAGCAGAGGAAGCTGCATAAGAAATTAGTATAATGAGACTATATAAAAATATTTTAATAAGGAGGTGCTCCTATGGCAAAATGGTTGCAGAAATTTTTAGACAAATTAGCAAAAGCAAATTCTGATGCTTTCCAGGGACAAAAACTGGATTGTTGTGATCTTAATAAACAAAATAAAAAAAAAGACAGTAAGGCAAAAATAGAAAACAGTAATAAAAAGAATAAGTGATTGAGCGATAATAACAGTGACGCCGTAGTGAAAACGATAGAAAAGCATTTTTATTCTAAAATATCTTATCCTGATAAATAAAGAGAACCTTTTCATTTGGAATATTAAGGTGAAGTTTAAGTTAAAGGTGTAAACTAATCTTTGTTAGCAACGCCAACGCACAATCCTCTTTATGAAGCGTCAAAAATTGGTATTTATGAATTAGCCCTTAGTGGCAAGAATGGAGACAAATTATTATGAAATTCAATGAAAAAAATGTGCCTGAAAAATCGAAAAAAAATTCTGGTTCCCTTCTTCTATATATTGCCGGTGCAATTGTAGCCGTGTTTGGAGTTGCCTTATTGATTGATAATATTATGCTATTTAATAGTAATGTTAACCAATATGTAACTCAGGGGTATGCTGCTGCGGATGTTATTAAGCAATTAATGCCAGCACAATTGCTTCCCGGAATATTTGAACCAGTCGCTCTTTACGGAGGTATCGCTCTTCTTTTATTCGCTGCTGGTTTTATCAATCAAAAAGTATCAAGTGCCCTTACCTTATTGACAGAAGCGAAAGTTTCCAATGATCCCACTGACGACAGTGTTATTGTTGAAACCATAACAGAAGTCATTGAAGTGGAACCCCTTACGGAAGAAGAAACCATTGTAGAAGTAGTTGAATCCATTAAACAAGAAGAAATATTAGAAAAAGATAGTGAAACATCAAACGATAATAAATAAACTTTAGAGGAGTTGGCAAAGTTTGTTTATAGGGTTTTGCGGGTTCTGTGATTTTCAGAATAAGCAGCCCTTTTTTTATTTGGGAATTTATCTATAAACGCAGGACAAGCCGCACTGTTATGCAACAGAACGGCTTGTCTTTTTTATTTGGCTTCAATCAAGCCAGTGCTTTTTTCAAGAGCATCTTACCAGGAAAAATTCAGGCCAGATCATTTTCTTCCAATGCCAGTTTGGCAGCCGGAAATGGGTCCAAAGCCCGGGAAAGGATCCCTTGAACATAGGCAATCAGCATGCCATAGTTGGTAATATAGACACCGTTCTCTCTGGCTTTTCGAACCCGATATTGCATTTCTCTGCGGTTTAGCATACAGCCGCCACAGTGGACGATTACGGCATATTGAGAAATATCTTTGGGATAATGGGCGCCGGCAGCCCAGTGGAATTCAATATCCCCTCCGGCAATTTGTCTGATCCACCGTGGGATTTTGACTTTTCCAATATCATCGGCCTGGCGATGATGGGTACAGCCTTCGACGATCAAAACTTTGTCTCCCGGTGAGAGACTTTCGATCCGTTTAATGCCACGAACCATTTCAGCAAGATCGGTTTTCTGTCGGGCGAACAATATTGAAAAAGAGGTGAGGGGAATCTCCGGCGGCGTATCGGCAGAAACCTTTAAAAAAGCCTGAGAATCGGTAATGACAATGGCCGGAGGTTTTTTTAAACTCTCAAGTGTGCGTTTTAATTCGTGTTCTTTGGTGACCATGGCAATGGCATCTTTTTCAATAATATCCCGGATGGTTTGCTGCTGAGGAAGGATAAGCCGGCCTTTTGGTGCTGATTTATCAACCGGTGTTACCAGTACCACCATATCTCCGGATTCAATGAGATCCCCAACCAATGCGGGTTCAACATCCTCATAGTTGGCATTATCAATAATCATCTTTTTGACTTCTTTAATGCCGGTGCCATTATAAACACTGGTAAAGGCAATGGGGATTTTAACGGCCTTGGTTAATTCAATGATTTCTTCTTTCGTCAGTTCTCGTTTATCGCATTTGTTAAACACACAAACACAGGGGATCTTGCGCTGAATGAGCTGATCGATAAAATCATTTTCAAACTCTGTGATGCCGGTTTCGATATCCGCTACCACAACAGCAAAATGACATTTTCGCAGGACCTCAAATGTTTTTTCAATTCTCAACATTCCCAGTTCCCCGGAATCATCTAAACCGGCGGTATCAATAAAAACAACCGGTCCAATGGGTAAAAACTCCATGGTTTTATAAACCGGATCCGTGGTTGTTCCGGCCACATTGGATATGACTGCAATGGACTGGCCCGTTAAAGCATTAAGCAAAGAAGATTTCCCGGCATTTCGTTTTCCGAAAAGACCGATTGACATCCGACTTGACATGGGGGTTTCATTCATACTATTCATGAGTTGGTTTTTCCTTTCTTATGGAAACCGGAGATGTGAGACGTTCTGGTTTCAGTACCTCATCCAACAGATCTGGATTCATCCAGTTGTTTTGGATAATAATTTCCTTAATCGATTTCCCTGTTTCTTTGAGCGTTAATGCCGCTTCGGTTGCATTGTCATAGCCAATATAATTGGTTAGTGCGGTTAGCATGACAGTACTCTTTTCAAGCTTTTGGCGACAGATTTCTTCGTTTGCCTCAATGCCATTAATACAACGTTCAATAAATATTGGCAAAACATTTCCTAACATATCCAGGGTTTCAAATAAATTTTTCGCAATCACTGGCATAAAGGCATTGAGCTCCAATTGTCCGGACATGGATGCCAGGGTAATGGCGGTATCATTGGCGATAATCTGAAAAGCCACCTGATTGACTGCCTCTGGAATAACCGGGTTGATTTTCCCTGGCATAATGGATGAACCTGCCTGAACTGCTGGTAAACTGATTTCTCCAATGCCTGTATAAGGTCCCGAGGACAACAAACGCAGGTCATTGGCAATTTTTGAAAGGGTGACAGCGGATGTTTTAAGGAGTCCGGATACCTCGACAAAGACATCACAATTTTGAGTTGGGTCCATCATATAATCAGTACGAGCCAGACTGATTCCAGTTAAATCTCGTAGCCGTTCGATCATATTAAAAATATAAGCCTTGGGAGCATTGAGACCCGTTCCCACTGCGGTTCCACCAATATTAACCTGGCGCAGCCTTTCTTCAGCTTTATAAAGTCGCCAGCGATCTCTGGACACTGCCTGGGCCCAAGCCCCGAATTCCTGACCCAGGGTTACCGGTACAGCATCCTGTAATTGAGTCCGTCCGGTTTTAATGATCCTTGAGAATTCTTCTTCTTTTTCCTGAAGTGCCGTCTGCAGGTTGGCAAAATATTCCGTAACCGGTTTTAGAAGGCGAATGGCGGCGATACGAACGGCAGTGGGGAATACATCATTGGTAGACTGATGCATATTAACATGATCCAGGGGATGTACCAAATCATAATCCCCTTTTATACCGCCCAGATATTCATTGGCCCGATTGGCGATGACTTCATTGATATTCATATTCGCAGAGGTTCCGGCTCCGCCTTGCATCGCATCCACAACAAAATGGTTTCGCAGTCCTCCAGCCAAAATCTCATCACAGGCGGAAATAATTGCCTCTGCTTTTTGTGGATCCAGTACCCCGATATTACGATTGGTTATGGCAGCCGCTTTTTTTATGGTTACCAAGGCTTCCACCAGTTCCTTATGGATGGATTGGCCTGTAATATGGAAATTATTAAGAGCTCTTAACGTATGAATCCCATAATAGGCATGGTCTTCTATTTCCATTTCACCTAATAAGTCATGTTCTGTCCGCATTATGCTTCACCTTCTCTCTGAAAATTTGGGAAATTTCGTCGGTAAAATTTTAAATATATCAAATGAGGTTTTTTATGTTTGATGTTAGTCGTTTTTCGTTTTGGTAATCATTGATTTGACGGATGCTCCTGAAATTCGCCCTAATTTTCCAGTTAAAGCGCTTATTTCATCATTACTGCCATCGAGGATTAAAGAAATGACAGAGACTTCTCGTTCGCGACAGGGTATCCCCATTCTGCCAACAATTAAATGACCATACTCGTGCAAAATCCCGTTGATCTGTTCAATACATTGGGAATCTTCAATGACAATGCCCACAATACCAAGTCGTTTATTCATAATTTTACCTTTCTTTAAACAAAAAGCTCCCTTTCCGATAATTACTCGGAAAGAGAGCATAATAGCAAAAAAACAACACATTGCTTATTGCGCCCCTTTCCGATCAGAAATATCTTATACGGTCAGGTTGAATGATTCAAGCCCTATGTGAGCAGACAGAAGTCTGTGAGCAAACATATTGCAATATAATAATTATATTTTCTTTTGGGGTTATCTTAACATTGTTTTTTTCATTTGTCAAAGAATGACTACGGAAAATCTTAAAGACTATTTAAAAAAGTTTTGTCATTACAAGACATAAAATTGTGCTTGATTTTTATATTTTTTTATAGTACAATTCGGTTCGTATGATAAGATGGATTTAAACCTATTTGAAGTGTCTGCGAACACTGGGTTTATGAATACAACCAAGATTGAATACCCTATGGAAAACTGAGGCAAGTGCCGATGGGCAGCTTTCGTTGCCTTATTGATTGGATGATTGCTCAAATTTTATAAGTTGGTTACTTACAACCGTGTGCCCTGTTGCACATCACACTTGTGAAATAATCAATGAGAGTAGTAAAAGTAAATTCTTGCTATATAGACTCTAATCTCTACGTATTGAATAAATGAGAAATGAATGAACTCTTGAGTTCATTCATTGTAAATAAAACATAATTCGTAGAAATGAAACTCAAGTGGAGAAACAGCAGATGTTGTTGTTTTCATTTGGGTTTTTTGTTTTGTGAATAGAAAAAATA
>JAENWK010000076.1 GCA_016650045.1 Eubacteriaceae bacterium
CAGTCACAAAAGTTCGCTCTGTTAACAACCGTTTTATTATCCCTGGACATTCAATATCTCTATGCATCTCATTTAGCGCGCCAGGAAATTATCATCTTATTTGCAATGGTCCTCTCCGCTTACCTACTGATTAGCCATATTGACAAACATACTTATTTCCGGGATATTGCAATCGGGACGGTCATCGGCCTTAGCATTGGAATCCATCCCAATAGTTTTATTATTGCCTTAACGATTGGCTTTGCCTATTTATTTTTCATCCATAAAAAAAAGATTCATTTTAAGAATCTTCTCGTGTTAATTGGAGTGGTTATTCTTTTTTGCATCCTGTTTATCGGGATCAGTCTTTATATGGACCCAAATTTCTTTTCGAATTATTCAGAACACGGGAAAAACTTTGGTGCTTATAATGGTTTGTCGGGCAAATTCTTCGATTTTGGAGCTTTCTATCAAAATGTATTTTTGAGAGAGAGTATTGAGTATTATATGCCGAATATTAAATTCCAATTGCTCTTATTCGGATTCGTGTTAATTGTCACAGTCCTCTATTCTTTAAAGGACAGGAACAAAAACAGGCTTTCCCAATTAAAACCAATCTCCGTCATGGTTGTCTCTATCAACCTGGGATTGCTTTTAATTGGCCGATTCAATGTAACGAGCATCGTACTGATCTTTCCCTTTATGATTCTATTAACTGCAATTCTCCTGCAGCACTGGGATGAAAAGAATCGGTTATTGGGCTTACTCATCCTAATAACTGCCATCAACACCGCTGTTCAGATTCAGCCCTACGCGAGCCAATACAGCGAATACGAACACAATATTTCGCAGTTTATCGACGAAAGCGACGTCGTTCTGGGTAATCTTAACAGCGAATACTGTTTTGCCAACGGCCAGTTTTTTGATTATCGAAATTTACAATACCTGGATGAAAAAGGAATCAGTTTTGAAAATTACATCACTTCCCGTAATATCAATACGATCATCACCTATGAGGAGCTGGATTATATTTATGAAAACCGCCCCCAATACGATGTGATGTATGGAGATTTAACGCATGTCTACCCCGAAATGCAGGATTTTCTGAAATCACACTGTGAGGAAGTCTATTGTTTCAGTGACGCCACCTACGGAACCAATCTTGCCCCGCTTATTGATCAACGACAATGGCAGGTGCATATTTTCAAGGTGAAAGAAATCCCATGATTTTTTTCATTGTCTCTTCGCTGTCTTTGATATTATTCTCGATTCGCTGGTAAACGCCACCGTCTTTAAGGATGATAATCTGATCAGCAAGATGAAGCGCTTCTCTGACATCATGGGTTACAAAGACAATGGTGGTCCTGGTTCGTTTCCAAATTTCAAGCAATGTCTGATGTAATTCACTTTTGGTCTGAATATCTAAGCTGCCAAAGGGTTCATCCATCAACAAGACCTTCGGTGTCGTTACCAATGCCCGGGCAATGGCCGTTCGCTGCTTCATCCCACCAGAGAGCTGATGAGGATAAAAGTCTTTGAAATCTTTTAATTTAACCATGTCAAGATACGTTTCAGATAATTCTTCAATTCTTTCCTTTGAATATCGATGCGGATTATTTCTCAGCGGAAATTCAACGTTTCCTTTAACGGTTTTCCAGGGAAAAAGCTGATCGAATTCCTGAAAGACCATGATGCACTCCTGATTGGGCCTAAGAACCGGCTGACCCTGTAAGGTGATGGATCCGCTATCTCTTTCAATAAAGCCGCCAATGAGATTGAGAAGCGTACTCTTTCCGCATCCGGAAGGTCCAATAATACACATGAATTCACCGGTTTCGATGGTTAAGTCAATATCTTTGAGGATCGCTCGGCCATCATATAATTTCGAAAGATTGGTAATGCGAATGGTCTCACTCATGAAAGCCCCCATTTCTTAACCGTCTTTTCTTCAATTTTAACAAAAAAGAAATCTTCGACTAAAATGCCGGCAAAAACAATCATCACTAATCCGGCAAAAATACCCGGCGTATCCATAAACACCCTTCGATTAAAGATGTACCAGCCAATCCCACCGATTCCTCCTGATGCGCCAAAGATCATCTCCGCACTGATTGTGGCTCGCCATGCTCTTGCCCATCCTATTTTGAGTCCGGCAATAAGGTAAGGTAATGAAGCTGGTATATAGATCTTAAAAATGATTTTGGCACTGCTGAATTCATAATTCTGTCCTATTTTTTTATAAATAGTCGGTATGGATTTAAATCCGGCAGTCATATTCAAAATCATTGGCCATAAAACCGAATGAACGATAATGAATAAAATGGCTTTGGTCCCGGTCCCGATCCACAGAATAATCAGTGGCAGCAAGGCGATTCCCGGCAATGGATCAAAAATCGAAATGCAGGTATCCACAAAGCTTTCAAAAACGGGACTGATCACCGAAAGGGAGGACATCACAAAGGAAAGCACTACCCCAATGATGAGTCCCACGAAAATGAGTCCCAATGAAAAAAGCATTTGAAAAAGAATGTCACCAGTCAGTATGGAATTGAGCAGGGCTGCCCCAATCAACTCCAGCGACGGAAAAACCAAGGGACTTACCGGGGTAAGCTTTGCAACAGCTTCCCAGACAATGAGTATAATAACGATCCAGATATATTTTGAATAGCTCTTGTTAAAGATCGCCTTAATATTCTGCATCGGCGGTATTCTCCCAAACAACCTCGCCAATATCAGTAGTGGATTTTTTCAGATAGTTGGTTTCATTCATAAAATCCGAGAATTTTCTGATCCCTTTTACCGTCGGACTGTATTCGGTGTCCTCGGCAGTAAGATATGTGAAAATATCCTCTTTTGAATAATCGTAATATTTTGTCAGAATTTCAGCCGCTTCTTCAGGGTGATCGTTAATAAACTGAATCGCTTCTGCTACCGATTCTTTAAAGGCTTCGTAAACCTCCGGACTTTCATCATGGAGCTTTTTCGTCGTCACCCCCACAATAAAACTGAAATCCCCGCCAAAGGCTTCCTTACCCGTTAGAATTTCATGATAACCGGCCGTGGCCAGCTCGGTTTCCAGATAAGGCGTCGAAGTAAAATGGGCCGTGATGTCATTGCCCGCCAGCAACGCATTCATTCCATCCGGATGGGACAGGGTGACCAGTATATTGTCCATCTTCTGGGGATCATTGAACTCCTTTTGACAGGCCATGGCCAACAGAATGTGCTGTACGCTTCCCGGTTGCGGTAAAGCAATACGATCACTGCTTTTTATGTCCTGCAAAGACTGAATCTCGTCTTTTGCCACCAATCCGGTGGGTACAGAAGACAGACCTGTGGCAATTTTCCAATCCATGCCATTATCCCATCCGATCAAAAACGGTGGAATGGCCATAAACCCAACGTCCAGCTTATCTGAAACCATTGCTTCACGAATGACTGTTGAGTTACTCATCTGTTCCCAGGTTACCTGAACTCCGGGACAGTTTTTTTCCAACAATCCCTGATCCTTAATGATTTGAACTGGGGCATAGGCAATGCCATACTGCTCCGCAATTCGAATCACCTTTTCATGACTATCACTTTCCTGGGCAGTACATCCTGACACCAAAACCAGACAAAGCAAACTTAAAATAATTCCTAACCGTTTCATTTTTTATTCCTTTTATCTTTTCATTATTTGAATTTTTAAACTATTCTGTTAAAAAAACTGTTAAACCAACCTGTGACCTACTCTGATCCCAATGCTCCATTTTCCGGATAAATCTCTATCAGCTGTATTTTTTCGGCTGAATAACCAGGTTTTCACCATTCTCATCAATAATCTTCAAGTGCCGAAAAGCATGGTCAACATTATTGTTTAAGGCATCTCGGGTTTCTCCGGTAACGACCATATAGCCGGCTCTTGCTGTAGCGTTATCGATAGCTTTTAAAACCATCCCTTTGGCAATATTATAACCGGCGGAAATGACTCCCGGTAATTCTGTAAGTTCTTCAACCGCTGTCAAATCCATTACTTTTCCCGGCCTTGCAAAAAATAATTGTACTGATAAATGTTTTTTATTATATAAAAGGTTATATCCGGCAACCGACGAGCTTGGTTTTAACCCTAGGGAAAAGTCAATGACTCTGTCTAACAGATCGATCCCCGTCAAATAGGGAATAAAAATATCTTCATAGGCTCCCCCGATCCGACAGGCTACTTCATTGACCAGAATTCCGGTCTTTCCCACCAGCAGCTGAACATATAATGGGCCATTTTTGATACCAAAGGCGCTGGTTATCCTGTCGATGATCCCTTTAATGGTTTCATAGGCACCCAGATGCTTTGATGGGAAGTCATGGGCAAAGCAAATGCCGATATGCTTTCCAAACTGAAAGATTTCCCGATCGGTGACTGTTAAAATACATGCCACCCCGGTTTCCACCCAGGCACTCACTGTAATTTCATCGCTTTCATAGTATTCTTCTAATAAAGCCTTTTCCTGTCGTGAATAACTCAGCGTCTCGGTCAGGTTTTTTATAACCTCCGATGGCGTATTAAGTTTAAACACCCCTCTTTGTCCCTGACTATCCAGTGGTTTTAATACCACCGGAAATTTTAGTCCGGCCAAATCCGCTTCGTGAATCTCTTTCGTAATAAACCGGTATGGCACGGTGGGAATTTCTTTTTCTGTAAAAATAGTTTTCATGACTTCTTTATTAGTAACAGCTCTGGCCACATCCACATCAAGAAATGCGGGCAGGTTTCGTGCGGCAGCTACACAGGCAACCGTATAAACCGGTTGATCGGTACCTAAGGTCATGACCCCATCAACGCCATATTTTACAGCTATCTGTATATTGGCATCCACATCAAAGGTGCTGACCACCTCATTAAATGACGCATATACCCTTCCCGGCGCATCCGCATAATAATCCGTTAAGACCACTTCATGGCCTTTTTCTTTGGCTCGGATGATCCCACTTAATTGATTGTTTCCGCCGCCTAAAATTTGTATTCGCATATTTTTTCCTAACTATATTGAGGCTTTTCGATAATAATAAAACAAGTTTAAAAAAAGCTTGGTCAGCTTTTTTAAATTATAGTTTGACTTTCCATATTTTCGTTCCTGATGATTCACCGTCACGTTACCGATGTTTTTCGTCAATGTTAATGTGATCGCCGTAATATAAACAAAAGGTATCTTATCATCAATAATTTGATTGACTGTTTTTCGATTCAAAATTCGAAAGCTTCCCACCCGAATGTCTTTTGGTTTATGCAAACAGATATTAAAAAAAAGGTCTACCAAGTTGGATCCGAATTGGCGATAAAGCGGATATCCTTCACGATTAGGAATCCCATAGACCACATCGCCGCTTTTTTTCAATGCACTCAACAACAGTGGTATGTCCTCCGGCTGATATTCCAGGTCATCGTCAATGGTGATAACCACATCGCCGGCCGCCAATTTCATCCCCGTTTTTATGGCTACCTGCTGACCGCTATTATTTTTCAGGGCCATCACAATGACTCGTGGATCATTCTTGTTTAACTCGGTAATCATCTTAACGGAATCGTCTTTCGAAAAATCATCCACTAATATGATTTCAAAGGTCGCTTCTTCTTTTTCGAGAGTCGTTACAATTCGAGTGACAAGTTCCTTAATGGACTCCGAACTATTATAAACCGGAATCACAATACTGATATCGATAGTCATATTATTACCTTGGCCATTAAATATTTGCCAACAAATAGAATTTTCTTCATAATGCTTTAAATAACCCACAATCCTAAATTTAATATTATTTTTTCCTAAACAATAAAATTTGTGTTATAATTTTCACCAAAATAGCCAAGGGAGATTTTACTTTGAAAACAATCGATTGTCTCGGAGATATGTGCCCCATTCCTGTTCTTAAAACTCAAAAGGAATTTAAAAAGATTCAGACTGGCGAAACGATTAAAATCATCACTGATCACAGCTGTGTCCTCGAATCATTATCCAGTAAATTCAAAAAACACCAGATCACTTCAGAAGAAGTTATAAACGGTGTTTGGGAAATCTTCATTACTAAATCCTAACATAAACTCTTCCTGGCAATATCCTTAAAGTATTGAGTGAAATCACTCAATTCTTTGTTTTTATTGTTGCTATCATAGATGAGATACATCTCATATTCGATCAACATATCGGTAATCAAAATGAGCTTGACCTGTTTTCTGTACATCTCTTTCTTGATCGATATATAGGGGATAAATCCAATTCCAAATGCATTCAATATAGAGGCCTTCACCGATTCCACCGAGTCGCTCTTAAACATAATATTAAGTGCCTTGGACGGATTCCCTTCTTTCTGCATTTTTTTTGAAATCATACTCGATAAATCCATACAATCATTTAATATGATCAAGGGATAATCGGCCAGATCTTGCAGCTTTATTTCATCAGGAATATCATAGTCCGCTGTAGAAATCAAATCCAATCGATCTATCCCAATTTTATAAAAAGAAAGCTTTGGATTCTTAGGTTTTCCATAGATCACTCCCAGATCACAGATATTATTCACAATATTTTCTTCAATATCACAGGATTTGTTAGATTTAATTTCGAAATTATTATTGGGAAACCGCTTTTTTACTTTGTACATGACGCAAGGAAGCGAATAGTTGGCAATTGTCCAAAATGCTTCTATCTTGATGTCTTTAACTTTATTATCGCTTTCTTCCAATTTTTGCCGCATCATGTCAACGGTTCGAATAATATTATCCGCATATTGATAAACAATTTTTCCATTTTCCGTCAATTCTACACCTTTGTTGCTTCTTTTTAGCAACGTACAATTAAGGTCCTTTTCTAATTTTGAAATCTGCTGACTTAATGCAGACTGTGAGATATGGCTATCATTAGCGACTTTAGTCATGCTTTTTGCTGTCGCTACTTTATAAAAGTTTTTCAGATATTCGATATTCAAAAATTATCACTTCCTAATCTTTTGTAAAATCATTTTTTAATTATACCATAATTTATTTATTCCAACATGCCCTATTTAATCATTGTTATAGCCTTGTCAATACTATTAAGATGCAAATTATCACATGAAAAAGCGGATCAATAGTTTACCGCCCATGAACGCTCCGACAAATAAAAACACGCCAAATATCCAGCCAGATAAGGACATTGAAGCAATCCCACTGTAAAATGCGCCGATGTTGCAGCCCGACGCAATGCTTGATCCATATCCCATAAGCAGCCCACCAACGGCAGCCCCAATGATCTGTTTTTTCGACTTGATTTTTTTGATTCGAAACTGTGAAGCAAGCAGCGCTGACAGCATTGCTCCCATGATGATGCCGATATTTCGGAGCGTCACCGGATCCTGGAGGAACCAGGCTTGATAAGTTTGGATATTTTCA
>JAENWK010000178.1 GCA_016650045.1 Eubacteriaceae bacterium
CCGTCTGTGCCGACAGACGTGACCGGAATGACACAAAGGGACGGTTCTTTTGTGCTCTTTTCTCGCAGAATAATTCCATCCATTCTCACTGAAAAATCTTCAAGGGATTTGCTAACACAGTCACTTTCCAGCACTCCCAATCCATTCTGCCAAATTCCCACCCACCAAACTCACTGAAGAATTTGAATTCTCCAACCAGTTCTATTTTTTTTGCTTCAGCAATGCCGACAGTGCAGTCAGTGGCGGCATTGCTGTCGGGACTGACACGACTGACGGGATTTACGGAGGCGTAAAGATGGGGATGAAATGAAGGGTGTGAAAAAACGACAAACTCAATCAGAAGGGTATCAACCTCAGTGCAGAAATCACAGAAACAAATTTAATAGCATTTTAAAGGGAAATCAGTTATAATGAAATCAATATCAAAGAAGGTGAACGAATGAAAAATAGTGAGACAAAAGTACAAAATCCCCATGATAAGTTTTTCAAGGATACATTCTCAAATCCGTTAGTGGCAAGAGATTTCATAGAGAACTACCTTCCGGAACCGATTTTAAAAATGGTGGACCTGAATGAACTTGAAATTCAGAATGGTAGCCACGTTGATGAAGAACTCAGTGAGTTATTCTCAGATATGTTGTTCCGGACAAAAATCAATCAGCGGGACGGTTATCTTTATTTTTTGTTTGAACACAAGAGTTACCCTGACAGAATGGTGGCATTGCAGTTACTAACATATATGGTTCGTATCTGGAACCGGAACGTAAATAAGAAAATTGACACACATATTCCGGTGATTATCCCAATGGTGGTTTGCCATGGGGAAACGAAATGGAAAATAAGTCCCAAGTTCAGTGATCTGTTCCTGAATTTTGACACCTTACCGGAAGAAGTTAAACAAATGATACCGGATTACCGCTACCAGCTCTATGATTTATCCCAGTTTTCGGATGAAGATATCAAGGGAAATGCAGAACTGATGATTGCACTGTCCGTTGCCAGGGATATCTTCAAAAAAAGCGGTGAGGAATTTCTGGAAACGATTTTTAAAGCAGCCAAAGCCTTAGCTGAACTGGATGAAAAGGAAACGGGTATTCAGTATTTTGAAACTTGCATGCGCTATATTCTGACATCCGGTCCAAAGCTTACAAAGGAGCAATTGAATACTGTTATTAAACAATTGGAAGTGACCTACAAGAAAGGAAGTGAAGTAACCATGACATTGGCTGAAGTATTGATTGAAGAAGGTATTGAAAAAGGTATTGAAAAAGGCATTGAAGAAGGTGAAATCAAAACATTAATCAAAATGGCAATTAAATTATTAACTCAAAAATTTGGCGTCATGCCTGCTGAGTATTCTGAAGCGATCACCAAATTGGATTCAACAAGTTTAGAGATATTAATTGAGGGAATTAAGGGCTTTGAAAATTTAGAAGATGTCAAAAAGTTTTTAGACCTCTGATGCTTGCAGGAGGATTCAAATTAACGTGATCCGAAATGCAGATGGAGTGCCACAAATCACTTAACAAAATGTATGATCTCCAAAAAATTTCTCCCGTATTTGCCGTCATTGCTGTCAGTGGCGCCAGTTGATGTGTTTTTCTGCCGGGACTGCCACGACTGACGGGATTTACGTCAAACACAAGGGGACGGTTCTTTTGTGCTCTTTTCTCGCAGAATAATTCCATCCATTCTCACTGAAAAATCGTCAAGCGCTCTGCTGTCAGAGTCACTTTCCAGCACTCCCAATCCATTCTGCCAAATTCCCACCCACTAAACTCACTGAAGAATTTGAATTCTCCAACCAGTTCTATTTTTTGTTCCTAAAATGCCGACAGTCGTGACCGGGATGATTGTGAAATTCCAGTTGTCGCCATTGCTTTGACTGTCGGGAAAAACGGATCAAATTTAAGTGGTAATAAAAGTTTTGTGGAAATGAAAAAATAGTTGTAAGTACGTACAATACGTGTTAAAATACTTATGTAAGGAGGTTGGAATGAAAGACAAAGACTTACTCAAATTACTTGAGAAAAATGGATGGGTCGAAGAACGAATCAAAGGGAGCCATCATGTCATGAAAAAAGATGGTAAAACTGAGATTATCCCTGTTCATGGAAAAGACGTCCCAACTGGCTTACTGAACACAATTCTCAAAAGGACAGGGCTGAAATAGCCTTGTCCCCCAATACCAAGGAGGTAATTGAAATGTTAAGTGCATATCCAGCGATTTTTCACAAAGAAGATGGTGCCTACTGGGTAGAGTTTCCAGATCTTCCCGGTTGTCAGACTGTTGGCGAAAGTATTAGTGAAGTGATGGAAGAAGCCCAGGAAGCATTAGGTCTGTATCTGGCATCATTAATTGAAGATGAAGAAGAGATTAATCCGGCTTCTGATATTAAAAGTATCCTAGCTGAAGATGATTCATTCACAAGTCTCGTTGCCTGTGATCTTACTCAATATGTGAGATCTTCTAAAGCAGTGAAAAAGACCTTAACCATACCTGATTGGCTCAATAACATGGCTGAAAAGAACAGCATCAACTTCTCACAGAC
>JAENWK010000192.1 GCA_016650045.1 Eubacteriaceae bacterium
GTCAGCAGTATCAGCCAGGGCGACTTTCGTGAAGATCTTTATCACCGGCTCAATGAATTTAAAATACAGCTGCCTGCTTTGCGTGACCGCGACAAAGATCTAACTATGTTTATTGAACATTTTATAGCCCTGGCTAACAGCGAGCTTGACAGAAATGTAAAAGCATTATCTCCTGAAGTTACGGCTGTTTTTGAACGTTATGACTGGCCCGGAAACCTGCGTGAGCTAAAAAACGTGATCAAACGTATGGTATTGCTCAGGGCAAACGCATCATAAATTGATCAATTTTTCCAGATACTGGTTATCCCACCCTGCTTTAAGCCTTTTTCCCTTTACCCCAACTTTTGCGGTTTTTTCATTTTTCAATAGATTTAATGCAATTTTAAGCAGTACAGAGAAGTTCTGGGCTGCATTTTCATCTCTTTTCCTGCTTTGGTCTTCCGAGAATGCTACATCCAAGGTCCAGTGCAATTTATTTTCTATGCTCCAATGCGAGCGGATAATGTGCTGAAATTCTTTTGCGGATACCATTAAACTCGAAATGTAATACCGGACAGCCTGCTCTTTGGGCTTATCACTGTTTTTAAATTCTCTTGTGCTCTCTATTTTTATTACTGTATTCAAACCGAGCCATTTATCTTGATTTTCAATGTGCTGTAAGTTTTTAATAACGCTGCATTTCCGGGTTTCTATTCGTCCGTGCCCCGTGTCAATATCTTCATCCGTTTCGATCTCTTTTGAAAACCTAAACTCATCTTCTATATTTTCGAATAATAGCTCCTGGTTGTTTTTTACCGCCAGCACATAATCTGCCTCTTTTTCAATGATCTTTTCAACAATAGCCGTTTGGCAGCCCATGGCATCAATGGTTACAATGCTGTTTTTCAGGCTCAAGACCTCTAATAGTTTGGGTATAGCCGTAATCTCATTGCTTTTTTCATTAACCTTTACCTGCCCCAGAACCAAATTGTTTTGGTGAGCCCAGGCACTAACCATGTGGACTGGTGATTTTTTCCCGTGCCGCTTAGCTCCCCGTATTGTTTTCCCATCAATATTCACGATTTCTTTTACATCAGTAACTTTTATTAATTCACTAACCCATTCTATAAAACACTGCTCAAAGTGCTGACTGTCAATGGAACTGATGACTCTGTTAAAGGTGTCGTGGGAAGGGATTCCGTTCTCTAAATTAAGGAATTCAGCCAGCCATTCTTCTTTGGCTTCACAATATTCCTCAATATTATCCCAGGTATCTGCCCCACAAATCACCGCAATTATTGCCATAACAAGGATGTCGTTCAGATCGTGAAGCTTGCTTAAATCCCTTCTATTGTCTTCTATCTGCTTAAAAATACTTAATAATTTGCCTGCCATAAAAAATTGTTTAAAATACTGATTATCAGTATAATATACAATTTTTTAAACAACTAAACAACTGAAATTTAAGCTTTTATCGACTTTTTTATTTGTCAATTCTAGGAAAATATGATGCGTTTGCCCTGGACAGGTAACCCGTAACCTTAGTTTTTACCGACAATTTTCCGATATTCACCGATAAGTAATGTAAACTCGCCTAAAATGTGTTTACCATTAGTTAATATGGCCATACTTTTGAATATAATTTAATACCATGCAACATATAAAAAGTTCAAATCAAAAATCAGGTAAGGCATTAGTCGGACTTGTAATACTTGCTATAGGATGTATATTATTGCTTCGAACACTGGATATATTCTTCATACCATCCTGGTTATTAAGCTGGCCCGTTTTTTTGATCATCATCGGATCTTTCATAGGTTCCCGCCAGGGTTTTAATCGTCCTTCTGCTTTTATACCTATGATCATTGGCGTCCTGTTTTTGAGTAACAGGATCCTTCCTGACATGGATCTTTCAAGGCTATTCTGGCCATTTGTAATCATTGGCTTTGGTATCTGGATGATATTGGGACGTAAAAACCATAAGCCTGCTACAGACTGGGAGAAAAGAGTTGATTCCGATACAGGCAGCTTGACAGAGGCAAATGAAAGCCAGCCCAATGCCAGGCCCGGATCATTTGCAGAAGATAAAGTACAATCGGTGTCGATATTTGGAGGGGTTAAAAAGAACATTGTATCTAAAAATTTTCAGGGGGGTGAAATAGTTAACTTTTTTGGTGGA
>JAENWK010000103.1 GCA_016650045.1 Eubacteriaceae bacterium
CGTCAGATGTGTATAAGAGACAGGGTGAGTTGCAATCCAGAAACCAGGATGAGCAGTGAAAATGATATGGATAAAAACTTTTTCATTATAGAAATAGAAACGAATATCCGCCAAAATAGTTGCACAAATATATAAATAGTTGTATAAATCAAATGATAAAAAAACTTAAATTAGTTATTCTTACTTTTTCAAGTCTAAAAGGTCAGATCTTAAAAAACTCACTAACAAACACTTTGCTTTTTTTATCCGAATTCTATGTCATTAATTCTAACTCTATTTATTCCCCTGTTTCTTAAAATATTTTTCTATCAATACCATAAACTGATCTTTCTGAATGGGTTTTGCAATGTAATCATTGCATCCGATTGCTAATGTTTTTTCCCTGTCGCCCGTTAATGCATAGGCTGTTTGCGCAATAATAATAACATCCTTGTTGAATTGACGAATTTGTCTGGTAGCCTCAAATCCATCCATTTCAGGCATTTTAATGTCCATCAGAATTAAATCAATATCCGGATGATTCCGGCATGCTTCAACAGCTTCGATCCCAGTTCTTACTTTTATAATGGCTTTACTAAACCCATTGATGGCCATTGCAATAAGCATTGCTGATCCTTCATCATCTTCAGCTATCAATACCTTCAATCCAAAAATTTCTGAACCAATCTGAGTCGATTTAACATCCAATAAACTAATATTACTGTTGATTTCTGGTACTTTTCTTTCACGGTTGAAAGGAAGTGTAAAATAAAACCTGGAACCTTTTCCCACCTTGCTTTCTACCCAAATTCTACCACCTAACATCTCCACATATGCTTTCGAAATGGCTAAGCCCAGACCAGTTCCTTCATAATTCCGGTTCAGCGATTCACTACCTTGTCTGAAACGATCAAAGATGAACCCTTGCTGATCTTCAGGAATACCCATACCAGTATCTTTCACATAGAATTCCAGTTCTTTTTCTACTATTCCAGACTTCAAGGAATAACCGAATTCAATACTACCTGATTTCGTAAATTTTATAGCGTTTTTTACCAGGTTAGTAAGTATTGCATAAACTTTTTCCTTATCTGTTTTAATAATGGCGTCATTATCCGGCAAAGTGTTTTTAAAAGTAAACTTCATCCCTTTACCTTCGACCTCAGGCTTGAAGAAGGTATAAATGTATTTCATTTTATCGTTTAAATTTGTCTCAGAAATTGTAATTTCCATTTGACCCGATTCAACTTTAGAAATACTCATTATGTCATTGATAATATTCAACATTCGGGCTCCGCTATTCTCAATAATCTGGATATACTCCTCATGTTCTTCTTCCGTGAGATCAGGCTCTTTCAATAATCCGGCAAATCCTAGTATTCCATTCATCGGAGTTCTGATCTCATGACTCATATTGGCAAGAAAAGCAGATTTTAAACGGTCGGATTCCTGTGCTTTTAGAATTGCCTCCTTTAATTCCTTTTCAGCTTTTTTACGTTCGATTGAAATGCCAATCTGATGGGAAATAAATTCGAGCATCAATTGGTCTTTTTCGGTATATGCTTCCGCGTTATCGTAACTCTGAACTACAATCGCCCCAATCACCTTTTTCTTTGCCCAAAGCGGGACACCCAACCAAACTTTTGAAGGGGCACCAACTATATCGATTTCTCCATCTTCGCACAATTTAAGCACATCAGCTTCATTTGCAAGTAGTGATTTCTGGTGCTTTATCACATAACCTGTTGCTGACTTCTCGGCAGGCCAGCTTGAAATTCTGTCTTTCTGGTCATTTAAGAAATGAGTCGATAACATCCCATTTGTCTCATCATAAAAAGCGATATAGAAATTGACTGTATTCAACAATTTACCAAGCTCAAAACTGATTATTTCTGTCAGCTCATCCATGTCTTTGGATGAAAGGGCAGCATTCGAAATGGAATAAAGCACTTGCTGAACACGATCGGACTGAACCTTTTCGGTGATATCGATCTGGGTACCCCACACCCTGACAAGATGATTATTCTCTATGATACCCAATGAATTATTACTTATATATATCAGTTTTCCGGTTGCATTCTTTTCTTCTGTAATCCCGTTTTGAATATTGTAACCGTTGTCGATAAATTCTTGCAACAAAGTTCTATTCAACACATTGTGACGTCCGCCATGAAAATCAAGATGCCCTTTGCCAATAACACCTTTCCGATCTGTAATTCCATACATCTTTAAAAATGCGCCGTTGCATTCGGCAAGAAACATATGGTCATAAATAAAATCAACCTGCTCTTCGACCGGTAAGCTTATATCCATCGGAAGATCACTTTCGAGCCTGTAAACGCCTTCCGAAACCTGTGAAATGAAACTCCGATACCTGTCTTCGCTTTCTTTTAAAGCCAATACAGCCAGCTTCCGTTCTGTGACATCCCTTATTGCACCACTGATATAATTTGGCTGCCCCTGCGCATCAAAAAACAAACGTGCATTAACTGATCCGTATTTTATTTCTCCGCTTTGGATTTTCAGCTTTAATTCATAATCTTTTATTTCACCATTTTTCAAAATGGTATCAAGCACGTGAATTCTATCATTCAAATCATAATAAAAATCATTAACATTTGATCCAATTATTTCATCTTGTCTGAATCCTGTGTAATGTTCTATTGATGGGCTTACCTCAATAAATATCCCGTCCATGTTCGTCTGATAAAAAACGTCCTGCACATTTTCGAAAATTTTACGGTATTTCTCCTCACTTTTCACCAACGCTTCCTCTGCTTTTATACGCTCAGTGATATCGTTGGATACACCAATAACTTTTACAACTTTGCCATGCTGATCAAAAACAGGAGAATAAAAGACATCGAAAACAATACCCTGAACCATCACTTCATATCGCTGATGGACGCCTCCAAGCGCTTTTTTCATGGCCTCCAAAATGGAAGGATAATCTCTGTACACATCAAAAACCGACCGGCCAACTACTTGTCCGGGTTTTAATCCCAATTTTGCCAATCCCATTCCCTCTGAGAGACTAAATATGCCCTTATCATCCGTCACGAAAGTGACCACCGGCGTATTGGAAACCACGGTGCGATATCTTTCTTCGCTTTCTATCAGTGCATTTTCAGACTTTTTGCGCTCAGTGATATCCTGTAATATACAATGGGTCTGCTGAAACTTGCCTTTTATATCATATCCAACCTTTCCTTCGAAAGCAATAAATAGTTTCTCCCCATTTTTATGAACCATTTCAAATTCGCTGTGAATATGACCCTGGGCTTTAAAGATCGGAAATCGCTTACGGAAGCCTTCCTTATACGATGGAGACAGGAAATCACCAAACCATTTTCCAATTACTTCCTGATGCGTATAGCCCAGCGTATCTAACCATTTGTGATTTACCTCAATAAAATTGCCATCAGAGTCAAGCGACTGATAACCAAGTGGAGCCTTATTAAATAATGTCTGAAAACGTTCCTCGCTTTCCTGCAATAACTTTACGGTTTTTTCGTTCTCTTCAATTTTCAATTTCAATTGCAGATTATTATAGGCCTTTTCGGAAAGTTCGTTGGCATACGCGAATAACAGTCTGGCTACTTTCTCAAATTTTTCTAATGACATTGCCGGGACGTCATGAAATGCTTCCAGAAAATCAACGCGTTTTGCACCAATTTCATCCGCATATTGAATTATTTGTGACTCACTGACTTTTTCATTTCGCACCTGTCGGGAGTGTAATTTGAAGTCTGTCTGATTAAAATTAAGCCTAATACAAATCTACAAAATTTATCTTTTCTCAATCCTTAAATGCTTTTTAAGATAGATTTTGGGTTTTGTCAAGGGCGGCGGAGGAACGGAGCCGTTTATATACCCTTTACAGAAGCCGGAATCTGTCTATCTTTGCGTTTGAGGTTGATAAAAGATACTGAATATAGCGATTGGTCTACATGTCTGTTTTCATCCTGTCTCCAAATTTAATGCATAGTTGTTGAACGGATAATCCCCATTCCGGGAGCGGTCTTGTCCACTTATTCGAGATGTTCTCAACCACCAGATAAATGAGTTTCATCAGTGCCATATCGCTGGTAAATGCCCCCTTTGTTTTGGTTACTTTTCTCACCTGGCGATGGAATCCCTCCACTGCATTGGTCGTGTAAATCAGTTTTCTAATCTGTTCATCATACTTAAAATAGGTTGATAATTTATCCCAATTATTGTTCCATGATCGGATAACCACAGGATATCTTTTGCCCCAGATTTCTTCGAGTTTTAGCAGTCCATCCTCTGCCTGATCTTTATTTGCAGCCTGGTAGACGATCTTAAGATCTTGCATAAAGTCTTTTTTATCTTTGAAGGAAACATATTTTAATGAGTTTCTGATTTGATGAATGATACAGGATTGTACTTCTGCCTTTGGAAACACACTTAAAATAGCTTCGCTAAAACCTGTCAGGTTGTCTGTACAGGCAATCAATATATCTTTGACTCCACGACTTTTGATATCGGTGAGCACTGAAAGCCAGAAATTTGCCCCTTCACTCTCTGAAATATACATGCCAATCAAGTCTTTATACCCTTTTGTATTCAAGGCCAGAATATTGTAAATGGCTCTTGAAACAACCCTTCCTCCATCGCGGACTTTGTAATGCATCGCATCAAGCCACACAATGGGATAAACAGCCTCCAGCGGTCGGTTTTGCCACTCTTTTACCTGGGGAATAACGCGGTCAGTAATCTCCGATAAAGTATCATGCGAGATATCAACATCATACATTTCCTTAATATGCAACGAAATATCCCGAAAACTCATTCCAAGACCATATAATCCTATGATTTTGGGAGCAAGATTGTCGGCAAGGACGGTTTCTCTTTTCTTTACGATCTGCGGTTCAAAATTGCTTTGCCTGTCCTGCGGTGTAGAAATGGTGACCATTCCATCAATGGTCTTTAATGTTTTCGTCCCCTTGCCATTGCGCTTATTCCCCTGGCTACGTTCATGTTCGTCAAGATGACTTGCTATCTCGCCTTCAAGGGCACTCTCCAGAAATTGCTTGAGTAACGGGGCAAATACTCCATCTTTCCCTGTTAAACTCTGACCACTCATCAGCTGCTGAAGAGCTTTGTCTCGCATCATTTTAAATTCTTCTGATTCCATAATCTGTTGTCTAAAGTTTATCTATAACAATTTATACCTTAGACAGAGTTCATTTTACAGTCTCACTTATTATTGGAACGTAAGGTTATGATTTAAGAACTTCAGGGATCTGCCAACAACAAAAACGGCCATCTTTTCAGACAGCCGCTTTATGTTGATTCAATTTTTTTCGGTTAATCAAGGAAAATCATCCTTTTATTGATTGCCACCTGTAGACCAGGGTACCAGTTTCGATGGATAATAATTGATCTGCATCGCTTTGAAACGTTCACCCTGTGAACCAAGTCTTACC
>JAENWK010000194.1 GCA_016650045.1 Eubacteriaceae bacterium
TAATAAAGTTAACGCTTGATTGTACACGGTTTCTCCATCATCTAAAGCTGGGTATGGATAATTTACCGGATCACTGGTTTGAGAATAGGGCACATCTCCCCAACATTCTACAGCAAAACTTATATTGATTGCCTCTAATATTTTAATCACAGCCCCATAATGAAGCGCGCCCTTTTCGGCGGCTTTAGTTTCCAGAACATTAATATTTGGCAGTATATCAGTATAAATTATGTTCCAAGTGCTTCCAAGTGAACTAAGCCCACTGGCGCCATAGCCATAGCTGCCAAAATTTTGAGCATAATTACTAAATACAGTAGTTGCATAATAATTGGCAAGCACGGTATTTTTCATTACAGGACTTATTATGTCCTTCATTTCCAAAGTGCTTTCATCCTGAACTCCGGAAGGGGTATTTACATCTAAATAATTATCACACCCAGTAATCATAAAGTTTGTGGAAATGATGAGTATTAAATTTACTATATATTTTTTCATATTTTTAAATTTTAAAATTTAAATGAAACACTTAACGAATATGATTCGGCCAAAGGAATGCTTCTTCCCGTAAATCCATTAATATTACTTCCCGCACTATAATCACTTCCTTCTGGGTCGTATCCATCAAAAGGAGTCCATAGTAAAATATTATTGACACTTGCGCTAATCTTAATATTATCAATATGTTTACTTACAAGATTACCTTTTAAAGTGTGGGAAAGACTTATATTTCTCAACTTAACCCACGAAGCATCTTGAAGCAACACCTCAGCGTTTCTTCTCCAATATGCATTAGTGTTAAATAGATTATATAATGCTGTAGAGGTAGGTGATGTATCTACAACCGTAGTATTTGTAATATAGGAACCCGCGTTATTGGGATCTGCCATAACACCATCAAACACATAAGTATCATTTTCTCTATATTGTAAAGTAAATGCAGAACTTCCCATTCTGTTATTAATATAACTCGTCCACGAATATTTATCTCCTCCTTTTTTCCATTCAAATAAAAAGTTTAAATTGAAACCTTTCCATTCTATAGTATTGCCAAATCCCATTGTAAAGTCTTCTGTAGAATTACCGACGATTACTTTATCATCAAAATTTGTTGTTGGCAATCCATTACTTCCAAGAATTAATTTGCCATCATCAGTTCTGTTAGAAAGATATCCATAAATAGTCCCTATGGGATCACCTTCTTTTGGTTGAAGGTATAAATTTGCCCCAGTGGGATCAGGATCCGGAGTTACAAAATCGATAAAAGGAACATCGTCCGGTAAATCTGTAATTTTACCATTATTTGTTGAAAAGGTATAATCTATTGAATAAGAAAAGTCTTTACTTTTGATAATATCTCCGCTCAATAACAATTCGTGCCCGTACGTTGTATAAGTGCCTGCATTTCTCAGTAAAGATGTAAACCCAGAAGTTGGCGGTGTATTTACAGGAAAAATAGCATCAACCACATTGTTTTTAAAATAAGCATAATCTAAACGTAGGCGATTTTTAAAAAATCTAAGGTCGGCACCAAGTTCCCATCCTTTAGTTCTTTCGGGCAATAAATTGGCATCACTTGATCTATCATCCAATTCATAACCACCTACTCCGCCCCAAGGGAAATCACCTGCCGGTGAAAAGTATGGTCTTCCGCTTAAACCAAAACCGGTGCCATTACCGGCTTCTGCATAGGCTACTCTAATTTTTCCAAAGGAGAAAGTAGCATTATCCTTTGAAAATAAGCTTTGTATATCATACGCTAAACTGGCGGCAGGATAGAAAACAGAATTGTTTTTTTGAGGCAATGTCGATAACCAATCATTTCTTCCGGTAAAAGTTAAAAACATTTTGTTGTACAATCCCACTTTAAGCTCGGCAAAAACACCTATTTCTCTCAATGTAGTAAGGTTATTTGAAACAGCAAAACCGCCTTGTGTATTACTGATGTGATTTACGCGCGGAAATAACAAATCTTGACCATATTGCCTATTAGATTCCCAACTTTTATCAGAGATTTGATTACCTAAAAGTAATGAAGTGTTGATGTCATCTGTAAAATTATGGGTAAAATTAACCAGAAAA
>JAENWK010000035.1 GCA_016650045.1 Eubacteriaceae bacterium
ATCTGTTTTTTCGACTTGATTTTTTTGATTCGAAACTGTGAAGCAAGCAGCGCTGACAGCATTGCTCCCATGATGATGCCGATATTTCGGAGCGTCACCGGATCCTGGAGGAACCAGGCTTGATAAGTTTGGATATTTTCACCGCTCACCGGAAAGTATAAATTGCCACCCAGGGCTTCAATCAGTCTGGTACCCCAAAAGGCAAAGGCACTGGTTATCCCCCAGGGATGTCCAGTAACCGCCAACGTGATTATTTGCATGAAAGCAAGTAATAACCCTCCGGTAACATAAGGCCAGGACTTTTTAAACCAATCATCAAATTTCTTTTTTTTCTCCATAGTCATATCTCTCCATATTGTTTTAACTTCCATCATCCAGACGTTTGCATATTAATCATGAAAGATCAGGATCAATGTTACGGAGCTAATCCGCACTTACAGAAAACGATTTCAATTTACCGCTTCAGTCATCGTGTTTTTCTTCCCATTTCACAGCCAGAAAATAAAGCCCGGCAATAACAGCCAACTGGACGCCAAGCGCACCCAACCAGCCAAAAACATCCGGCAGAAATATCCCTTCTGAAATTAAAACAAAATTTTGATTCCACCATTCCAGATGAAAATTTCCTAACATAGATCCGATAAAGAAAAAAATGATGGTAATGATTTGAATCTGATAGCCTTCCCCAATACGCATTAGCATTCCTGATGCACATCCGCTGGCGACAACCATGCCAATCCCAAATAAAATGCCGCCGACAACGGTACTCAAACCAATCGCTTGAATATATTCTTGTCCTGGAATCGGGAGTCCGCTGGTTTCAAAGAAAAATTTGATGCCTGCAAAACCAATCGTCATCGCTCCCAGAGAAATTAAAACTGCCCGTGTAATAGCCGTACTGCCAGTAAGAAAGGGATCTCTGAACGCAGCAGTAAAGCAAAAACGAGATCTTTGGAGTATATAACCCAGTGCAATACCGGTTAACCAATAGATTGAAATCAATCGTGAATATGTGGATAAAAGCAAACCAACAGCAAAGAGCATGAAAAAAAAACCGATTCCCCAAGAAAATTGGTTGTTGCTACTCTTCGAATGCGTTATATTGGGATTTGACATTTTAACAATTCCTCATTTTTCATATGTAATCGTATAAAATAAAAAGAGCAAAAACTGCAACCTCTTTTGAATAACTAAACCTTTAATGCCAAGAGGAAATGAATTGCTCTATTAATTTTACACTGGATTCCCAACTTTTGCACGGACTTTTTTATCGGATCTCACCAATATGAATATTTCGCAGATATTCTAATTTCAAGCAATAATCGAGTAGCTAAAAATCCAGATAATTAGTCCGGATTTCTTTGCTCTCACAAAACCGTGCTTACGTTCGCCGTACACGGCTCCTGAAATCTCTTTTCAAATTAATAATAATTCGACAATAACCCAACTTTATATTGACATAAATCAATCAGCCCCAGGTCTTCAAAAAACTTATTCAGCAATAGCATGTGAATGATATGGACTTTTAAATTCTTCCATATTCCACGAATTACTTCATATCTGTGTCGTCAATAGAACTCGCAGGCTATTTATTGCCAGTTCTTCGTACCTTCTGGTCTTTCAACCTTCTTTTAACACCTTCACCTTTACGCCTTATGTTTCTAAGTAAACTTTGAGATTTCTTCTGCCCTTAGCATCTGTTATTAGCTTTTGGCTCCCAACAGTCAGCGTTACCGGAACGGTATCCCTATAGAAAACTCCCCGGTAACATCACAGATGTTAAAACCTTGAAAAACCTTCTGGCGGACATGGATTACTTAGGATTCAATAAAATCAAGCTTGTCATGGATCGTGGTTTCTACAGTGAAGCAAACGTCAATGCATTGTACCAAAACCACCTGAAATTTCTGCTTGCAACAAAGGTTTCGCTAAACTTGGAAAACAGGCATTACTCTTTGAACGAAGTATAGATTTTATCGAATTCTTGCTCATATGCTAAGAATGCATCCACAATCAAAGAATCAAAGTGTTTCCCACGTCCTTGGATAATGATTTCTTGTGTTTTTTCATGGGAATAGGCTTCTTTATAAACACGTTTTGAGCGCAGTGAATCATATACATCAGCCAGTGCCATTATTCGGGCTGACAATGGAATTTCATCTCCACATAGACCTTCAGGATACCCGCTCCCATCCCACTTTTCATGATGGGACTTGGCGATCTCGATGCCGATTTTAATAAAATTATTGCTGGGATATATCTGATATACTTCTTCTAATGTATTGGCGCCAATCGTTGTATGCTGCTTCATTTCCTCGAACTCTTCCGGCGTCAATTTCCCGGGTTTTAGGAGAATCGCATCTTTTATCCCAACCTTTCCGATATCATGTAAAGAACTTGCTTTAATAAGGTTATCAATAAAGTGCGCATTGATACTGTCTTTATATTTGGAATACATGCTCAGCTTTTCAGTTAATAACCCACAAAAACACTGTACGCGTTTTAAATGGTATCCCGTTTCAGGATCACGGGATTCTGCCAGCTTGGCCAATGCAAAAATGGTTGCCATCTGTGATTCTGAAATTTCTTTTATTTTTTCTTCAACCATTTGGTTCAAATTTTTATTACTCGTCTCCAGTTTTTTCTGAAAATCATGAAACTTTAAATGCATATCGACACGAGCTCGCACTTCCGCCAATTGAAATGGTTTTTCAATATAATCAACCCCACCCTGTTCAAACGCCTTCACTTTATCCTTTGCATCAGTAAGTGCGCTCAAATATATCACCGGAATTTCCTTAAGCCTTTCGTCATTCTTTAGATGCCTGCACACTTCATATCCGTCCATACCTGGCATCATCACGTCCAGCAGGATTAAGTCAGGTAGTTCTTCGCTCGCATTTAGAAGCTTAATTGCTTTCTCACCGCTTAAGGCAACTTGCCGCTGATAATACTGGGGTAGAGCATGTCCCAGAACATCGATAGCCTCAGGGCTGTCATCAACGATCAGGATTTTTTTTAAAATAATACTATTTTCATTTTTCATTTTCCGACACCTCTCCGATATTATTGAGTATTTCCTTCAGAATGCCTAATGCCCCTTCAAAATCGTATTGTTCAGCATAGCCTTTCATCTCTGTTGCTTTTTCAGAAAAGGGTGTGCTTTTTGCCAGTCTGACGATTTTTTCAACATACTCGACCGCATCCATGTTATTGTCGAGCAATAACTTTTTAAGTTTATCTAAAATTGGTTTTAAATGCGATGTATCTTCACCGTTCAAGTGCGAACTTTGTGTATCTTCATCATTTTTTGCCATAAGAACTATTGATGCAAAGATCTGCTCTAGTGCCTGTTCAAGTTTTCCCAGCAACAATCCCACGTTAGCGGGCCGGTTAGTCTTAAGCTCAGCCTCAAGGGCGTCGGAGTCTATATATACATCTTGAGCACCGACGTTCCCTGCCGCCCCTTTGATGGTATGCACCAGAATTTCAGCTCCTTTTAAATCACCGTGGTCTAAAGCGTACCGGATTTCTTTTACTGCGTACTTATGATTTTTATGGAATTTCACCAGCAGTTCGCAATAAAGCTTCTGATTACCACCCAATCGAGTTAAGCCTGTTTGTACGTCGATTCCAGCAAGATCCGGAATCATGATACTGTTTTCTGTTACGGCTTTGTTTTTGGATGAGGGTGATGCGGATATACCATGTGTCGTTTTTTTCCGGATGGTTCCTTGCTCCTTCTTCATCCAATGCGCAATTGTCTGGAACAGTTTGGCTGTGTCAATAGGTTTAGCAACATAGCCGTTCATGCCTGCCTGAAAACATTTTTCTCGATTACGGAGCGAAGCATTGGCAGTCATTGCAATAATGGGCAGCTCTGCAAAGACCGGGTCTTTTCGTATTTCCCTTGTAGCATCATATCCATCCATTATTGGCATCTGTATATCCATAAGGACAATGTCGTATGCGTTGGTCTTCACCTTATCAACTGCTTCCCTGCCATTGTTGGCGATGGTTACTTTCAGTCCTGCTTCCTGGAGAATCTCCCAAGCCATTTCCCGATTGATTTCATTGTCTTCCACTAATAAAATCCGGATATCACGAAGCTGGGGCAAATACTTGATATCATTCTCTTTTGTCTTTTCCAATATTGCGATTGCCTCTTCTCCAAAACTGCTCATTACCACACCTGAAAACACTTCTGCTAACATACTTCCAATAATTTCTCTACTTTCCTCTATATCATCTACTAACAGTACTTTCTTTCCCCACTTCTCAAACGTGTTCTTATAATGCTCGAATTGTCCTTTATCAGCAACATTAATCTTTGTCGTAAAGAAAAATGTGCTGCCCACGCCTATTTCACTCTCGATCCATATATCCCCGCTCATCAGACTAACCAATTTTTTAGAGATGTCAAGGCCAAGACCTGTGCCTCCGTATTTGCGGGTCGTGGATGTATCTGCCTGAGTGAATGGTTGAAACAGTTTTGTTACTTGTTCCTCAGTCATCCCGATACCTGTGTCTTTTATTGAAAACTGAATTGAGGCACTGTCCCCACTCTTTTCAAGTAACTCGACGCGGATAGCAACCTCCCCTTTGTCAGTGAATTTGATCGCATTACTGACAAGATTTAATAGTATCTGTCCTAAACGCAGAGAGTCGCCATTTAAACTTAGAGGCACATCCTCATCTATGGATACCATCAACGTCAAACCTTTTTCCTGACTTTTGACACTAACTTGATTAACGGCATTTTGCAGTACTTCTTCAAGGCTAAAAGTTGCAATCTCCAGTTCCAGCTTACCAGCCTCAATTTTAGACAAATCCAAAATATCACTAATAAGTCTAAGTAATATATGGGAAGATATTTTGATTTTGCTTAAATAATTGTGCTGCCTTGGGTTCAAACTGGTTTTTAGGGCTAATTCTGAAAAACCCACAATTGCGTTTAGGGGCGTACGAAGTTCATGACTCATGTTGGAAAGGAAAGAACTCTTGAGTTGGCTCGCTTCATCCAGTTGTTTTTTCTGTATCTCTAGCTCTACGTTTTGTTCTTTAAGCTCCTTTGTATGTACTTTCCACCTTACTTTCTCTTTATTTTGAAAGCTCAACTCTTTATTTGCAATGAGTAGCTCCGCTGCCCGTTTCTCTTTCTCTTCGTTCTGGAAAACCAGTTCTTCGTTGGCAATGATTAACTCTGCTGCGCGCTTTTCTTTTTCTTCATTTAGAAAGACCAGCTCTTTATTGACAATAAGTAACTCTGCTGCTCTGTCCGCCTTCTCTTCGTTTTGAAAAGCAAGTTCTTTGTTGGCAATGACCAGCTCCGCTGCCCGTTTCTCTTTCTCTTCGTTCTGGAAAACCAGTTCTTCGTTGGCAATGATTAATTCTGCTGTTTTTTGTTGAACGATTAATTCAAGATTATTTTTAAAATCAGTAAGCTCGTCTTTATATTTTTTTATTGCCGAAATATCCCTTGCAACAGCGAGCACTCCAATTATTTGACCTTTATTGTCTTTATACACGGATGCATTATATAAAACAGGAATGGATGATCCATTGATATGTTTGAGATAAAGTTCATAATCAACGACCTTGCCTGCATCAAAAACTTGTTTATATCCAGCGAGAGCCTTGTCAGGATCGGTAAAGTATTCTGAAAAGTCCGTGCCGATTATCTTTTCTCTAGGAAGTCCTGTAGCCTTTTCAGTTGCAGAATTGACATCTGTTATGATACCATCCGGTCCTATCGTTACGAGGGAGTCAATGATTATTTCAAGCAAGTTGCGGCTATATTTCCACCCCTTATTTGTTTTTTCTTCTTGAACTTCTTTTGCGAATAATTCTCTGGCTCGTTTTTCTTTTCCATTGTTTTTTTCCATATTCTTATCTCCATTCAATTCATCAATCCTATAAATAGAAAAGGAATGGCTTTTTAACACCATCCCTTTGATTAAATATTATTTTTACTGGAGCTAGCGGGCGGAATCGAACCGCCGACCTACTGATTACGAATCAGTTGCGCTACCATCTGTGCCACGCCAGCAGTAAAACTTACTACATTATCATAACACAAAATGCCACTCAACTTCAATGTTTTTTTACCATTTCCTCCGTGAAAGATGTTGGTTGCCCTACTGAAAGTTCTTCCGAATTTTATGAAAGAATCCTAGCCAAAAAAGTCTGTTGGAAGTTCCAGCAGACTTTTTTGACATTAGGCAGAAATCTTTTGAATAAAATGCTATTATTTTTTTGATTGCTTTTTTTGAATTTCCCCAAGCTAAAAAAAGGTTTGATTATTGCAAAATAATTTCCGAAGACTTGAGAATCATCGCAATAAAGAGTATAATTAGAATATTGTGAATGAAAATATTATTGCTTAGGAGGTTTTTGAAAATGGGATTAGTGACATCAACTGAAATGTTCAAAAAAGCTTATGAAGGTGGTTATGCAGTAGGCGCATTTAATGTTAACAACATGGAAATAATCCAGGGAATTGTTGAAGCGGCCGAAGAAGAACAAGCACCGCTCATATTGCAGGTATCTTCCGGAGCGAGAAAATACGCAAATCCAGTTTATTTAAGAAAATTAGTAGAAGCTGCAATTGAAGTCACTGGTTTGGATATTTGTTTGCACTTGGATCATGGTGATGATTTTGATATTTGTAAAACCTGTATCGATTCAGGGTTTTCCTCGGTAATGATTGATGGGTCAAAGCATCCATTCAAAGAAAATATTGCCTTAACTAAAAGAGTTGTTGATTATGCCCATGACCATGGTGTGGTTGTTGAAGCAGAACTTGGCAAACTTTCCGGTATTGAAGATGCAATCAGTGTTGCTGATCGTGATTCAACCTTTACCGATCCAGATGAAGCTATTGAATTTGTTGAAAGCAGCGGTTGTGATTCTCTGGCAATCACCATTGGAACAAGCCATGGCGCATTTAAATTCAAAGGCGAACCTCATCTTGATTTTGAACGACTTGATAAAATCACTGCTCTTCTGCCTAATTATCCATTGGTACTCCATGGCGCATCCTCGGTACCAAAAGAATTTGTTAATTTATGCAACCAATATGGTGGACAAATTCCAGGTGCTCAAGGCGTTCCCGAAGACATGCTAAGAAAAGCAGCAAAGTCAGGGGTATGTAAAATAAATATTGATACCGATTTACGTTTAGCCATGACTGCCTCTATTCGAAGAATTTTTGTGGAAAATCCAGGTTATTTTGATCCTCGTCAGTATCTGGGACCAGGTAGACTTGCCATAAAAGCAATGGTTGCTCACAAAATTAAAAACGTCTTGGGTTGCAGTAACAAACGATAGTAATAAATAAAAAGAATAATCAAAACTTTACTTTTAAGAGACTGTCATAAGATGGCCTCTTTTTGTATTATATCCAGGCTCACTTCATTTCAAAGGCGAAATTGTTTTCCTTCCAACCTTGTTACATGATATAATGTAACAAAATAACAATAAAGGATAACCGATGAAAGAAATAATAGTTACCGAAAACGAAAGTAATCAACGATTGGATCGTTTTTTGGGAAAGCTCATGCCACAGGCATCCAAGGGCTTTCTTCAGAAAATGCTTCGAATTAAAAGAATTAAACTTAACGGCCAGAAATCAGAGCCTAATACCATCATTACACCAGGGGATAAACTCCAAATTTATTTCTCTGAGGAAACCATTTTAGGATTTAGAAATGGGGCTAAAACCGAAAAAAGCCTCAAAAACAAGGTCCCACTTGATATTATTTTTGAAGATGCCGATCTTTTGGTCATTAACAAGCCTGTTGAACTCCTGACCCAGCCCGATAAAACCGGCGAAACTTCCCTCATCGATTTAGCGGTGTCCTACCTGACTGAAAAAGGTGATTATGATCCGATTGCAAATCTGACGTTTACCCCTGCCTGTGCAAACCGGCTGGATAAAAACACCACTGGCATTGTTCTGGTTCCGAAAAATTTTCAAACCCTTCAAGCAGTCAATGAAGCGATTCGGGAGGACGCCACTAAAAAGATTTACTTTGCCATGGTTCTCGGTGAGCCTCCTGAAAAAGGCGAAATTATTGGCTTTCTTAAAAAGGATCCTGAAACCAATACCGTTACTTTTTCAGAAGAACCAACCTCAGATAAAGACAAAAAAGCCCAATTAAGCTATCAGAATCTTGGATGTCGCAGTGGTTATTCTCTGCTTAAGATTACCCTGGGCACTGGCCGTTCTCATCAGATCCGTGTCCAACTTTCTGCAATGGGTTATCCTATTCTGGGGGATCCAAAATACGGCAATCGTCGTCTTAATATTCGATTATATGAAGATTTTGGTGTTCGAAGCCAACTTCTTCATAGTGCAAGCTTTACTTTGACAACAATGCATAAAAGCTTTCTGGCACCACTGCCACTGAACTTCGAAAAAATTCTGAGGAGTTTTGGCTTCAAAGCAACCCTTACCCTGGAGGTTTAAGCTATGGCCTATTGGAACAGCCGGGGGCTTCGGGGAAGCCAATTAGAAGAAAGTTTGAACATGACCAATAAAATCTATTTAGAACAAGGGCTGGCAGTGGTTCAGAAAATTCCAACCGCCATTAAACCTGTGGAATTGGATCCGGGAAAAGGCACCATTAAGCTGGCTTACTTTGAGGAAAAAAGCACCGTGGATTATTTGGGAAACATCCAGGGAATTCCGGTATGCTTTGATGCCAAGGAAACCAGTCAAAAACGGCTGCCCATTGCAAACATTCATAGTCATCAAATGGATTTTATGGAAGCCTTTGAACAACAGGAAGGCCTTTCATTTCTCATTGTTCATTTTAAATTTTGTGATGAAACCTTTCTTCTACCTTTTATGACTTTAAAAGCTTATTGGGACAATGCCCAAAATGATGGCCGGAAATCCATTCCCTATGCCGACTTTGATCAAAACCTGAGGATTTATCCCTCACATAATATTCTCCTCCACTATTTGGAGGCGGTTAATCATTATCTCAATCGAAAGGAAGAAAAAAAACATGAAAAAAATACCTAGCTTTACCATTAATCATCTGGAATTACTTCGGGGGATCTATCTTTCCCGAAAAGATTATTGCGGTGACCACTGCATTACAACCTTTGACATTCGCATGAAGGAACCCAATCGTGAACCTGTTATAAATATTGCAGAACTCCACGCCTTGGAACACATTGGTGCCACCTACCTGAGAAATGATCCTATCCGTAGTGATAAGATTGTTTACTTTGGACCCATGGGTTGTCGAACCGGCTTTTATTTGTTGGTAAAGGGGGAACTTACTCCCGAAGATATCCTGCCACTGATCATTAATCTTTACACCTTTATTGCTGTATATGATGACGAAATACCTGGGGCCACTCCCAGAGATTGTGGAAATTACCTGGATATGAACCTACCCATGGCACGTTATGAAGCCAAAAAATTTCTTACTGAAGTTCTCGAAAATATTCAACCTGAAAACATGGTTTATCCCAAATAAAAAAAACTCTAAATGAAATGCACCTCCAAAAGTTAGACAATAACTTTTGGAGGTGCATTTTTTTAATCTTATTTCTTAGTACTTGGATCGGTTGTTTTATCAATGGCTTTTCTTACTTTTCTTTCCTGTTTATAATCTTTGCCTTTTCCTACCATACGGTCAAAAAGACGTTCGGAATAGGATTTTTGTTCTCTTGTAATTTTTTCCTGTTCTCGGGACAATTTATTAATTCGGTTTATCCAGCTTTTTGCTTTGGCAATCATTTCTTTATTCTCAGGATCCGGAATCACTGCTGCCCATTCCTGAAAAAGCCTTCCGTTTCGGGTATGTGCTTCATAATTTATAGCTAAAACCTTATAAACCTTATCCCCATTGTCATAATCTTTGATTTTTGCCTGAGCTTTTTTCCAAGTATGAAAACGTCCCATAATATAGGCACTATCCACATGAATAATCGTCACATATGGTTTTGCCATTGCTTTATACTTAAAGCTTTTAGGCAAAACAAGGGTGAACAGCACTGATAAGGAGCCAAAAAAAACAAAAAATAGACCACTCAACCACTTTGTTTCCGGAGAAAGTAAAATAATTAGTACAACTGAAATAACAAGTTCTATTCCCAGAAGGAGCCAGACCTTTTTTTGGCTGCTTTCTTTTTGAATTTGATTCAATTCACCAATAAAAGAAGTATATTGATCTTCATCATATTTCCAAACCAATGCTTCATCTTTCTTTTCTAAAAATGCAATGAATTTTTTATATCGGAAATAATAAAATAGTGCGAATCCTAGACCAAAACAAATAATAATTATTCCAAAATACGAAAAATAAAATTGATAAGCAGCCACAGCCCTAATGACAAATGGCACAAAAACAACGATTGTTCCCAATACAGCTGCAATTAGAGCCAAGACTATGTTCTGTCTTTCAGGGTTTTTTAATTCTTCCATTATTTTTCACAACCTTTTCATAAATATAATATACTAAAAAATGATTAGATCTGACTAAACTTTTCTCGGACTTCTTTAATATGTCCACAGGTCATACTTCCTTCAGGGCAGGAACCTTCCACACAACGGGGTCCACCGTTTTTAAATAAAATCGGTGCTATTTTCTTGCATGCTCTCAGCATTTCTGTGGCAAGTTCGCGAATTTCCCATTGTGCACGATTACAACAACGTTGATTATAAAAATGCAACAATTCTCGGGTATTCATGGTCACCACAATTTTAGTTTCACAGGCATTGGGTAAAACGAAGCGTGCATCTTCAATTCCCTGTTTTTCTGCTGCCATAACCGCTTGTTTTTCGTTCATGCCACTGGCCACCAAGGCTTTGGTATGCTTTTCAATAAGCATTTCAGCCAACAGATCATAGGTTCTTTGAGCATTTTCCATGCCTTCTGCAAAAATAGTTTCTCCGCCGGGTAACGTTTTAATTTCAGGCGGTATCACATAATTAAATTGTCCCTCATCCACATATCGTTGGGATTTCTGACTAAAACTTGCCATCCGATGACGTACCAACTGATGGGTTAAAGATCTGCTCACTCCTTCAATGGCAAAAGTAAAGCTTGCATGTTCAATGGGTGATGCGTGGCCCATATCCATTAATCGGCTTAAAAATCGTTCAACATTTTCATCAGTAAGATCTTCCATAATCTCGCCGGCTCCTGCTTTTGAATAACATAATTTTGCAGCTGCAGCCACTAATTTTTCAGGTTCCGGGGTATGCTGAATCAAAGTCACACTTAATTTTGTTTCCATAAAATTATCCTTTCATCTGATCATAATTTGTTACCTCATTATAACATTATTCCTGTGATTGTACAGTTTTTATCCCCTGATAAAAAAATTTGCAGGTGCTTTCCTAATTCTTTTCCTATGGTGACAACTATTTTCATTCTGTAAATCAATAATTAAAGATATAATGCTTTCCATCGATGATTTGATTAATAATGGAGGTGCCCAATGGTTGGCAATCTTGATACTGTCCCTGAACTACTAAAAAACTTCCAATACACCACTGGTGAACAGCACAAATTTCTAGGAGAATACTACCGTTTGATGGTTTCTGAATCTCCTGAAACCGGTGTATTGATTAATAATTTTAATATGATTCTCAGTGTCCCGGATCTTAAATCGACTCAGCAAAAAGAATTTGTTTTAGATATGTGGTACAGAGAACAGGCTGAGGATGTTTTTGTAGAAGCAATGGCGACCGCCATTATTAAATCAGCTCCATATAAGGTCAGATTTCCGGATCTGAAAATCTATCGCCTTGATAACCGATGGGGAGCATGCTCTCCTAAAAACCAACGGGTTATTCTAAATCTCGAACTCATTAAAACCCCGAAAGAGTGCATCGAGTATATTGCCCTTCACGAAATGCTTCATTTTCGCTTTCCCAATCATAACCTGGCTTTTTATGGAGCTCTGGGGGATTTGATGTTTGACTGGAAAGAACGCGAAGATATGTTAAACCGAAAATTTCGTTTAACCTAAAAAACAATGTCAATCCCAAATGCATGGTTAAACATGCATTTTTTTCTTGAGCATTATTCTTGTTTTCTCTGGAATACGATGATAAATTCCCTGGAGCAGGGCAATAATACAGATGCCGGAAACGGCAACTATTAATGACCAGGTTAAATGGAGGATTCCCCAAAAGTTCAAGCTGATGATACTATCCAAGCCAATCGCAAAAACAATCGCAAATAGGATGAGATTCGTAGGGATATAAATAAGCTGACTTCGATGCCGGGTATGTTTGAAAACAAACATAAAAATAGATATATCAAAATAGATCAGGGTTGCAATGGGTACCGCGTAATTAAAATACCAGCTATTTTGGCTTCCACTGATCAAATAGATGCATAAGGTTGCCACCAGGGCTGTGAGGTAGGCGCCTAGAAAATTATACCTGGGCTTCAAATAGCCCAAGGAAAAAAAGACCACTGCGAAGACCGTTAAATCTGCCACTGCAATATATTTTATAAGTGCATGATTCCAGGGATACACCAAATAGACCACTCCTAAAATAACAAGGAGACTCAGAACAATAATACCAATAGAAAAAATGGCCTTGTTTTTCTTCCCGAGATGGTCCTCATGATAAGTATTTATGGCTTGAGGGTATTTATGCCCTTGGGGATCCTGAATTTCATCCACATCAGGCAATGGACAATCACACAAGGGACAGTTTTTAGTATCTCGTTCAACTTCAACACCACATTTTGGACAATATGCCATTTTTCTCACCTCTTATTCGTTTCGATTTTGACATGAATTCCCAACTGCCGAATTTTCCTAAAAAATATTTTTTCAATCACTGTTTCCCCGGTAGTTTTTCCAAATGAAAGTGAAAGGTTTTTGTTATAACTGACCATAACCAGTTTGAGTCGGCTTTCCACGCTGGGTGGAGGAAAGACTTCCAAACTTTTAATATATGGGGTAATTTCATCAGGAAACGTCACATTTCCCAGATTAGAAAGCCCACTGGTATAGCCCCGTTCCCCGTAACGTTTATAAATCACAGGCATAATAAGTTTCTTAACCCAAAGAGGGATAATTCTCAAAATAATAAATTGCTCATTTCGAACATTTCTTGAAATATAGCGATTAATATTTTTCTCATTCATATATAAACCCATATACCCTTTTATTTGCTCAATAATTTCCTCACGGGTGTAAAAACCCAGAGCTAAATCAATTTCAGGATTTAGGCTTATAAAAAAGTTTCTTAAAGTAATGGATGGAAACATTCTTCGCAAATCAACCGGAACATTAATGGCGATTTTTTGACGATGCTTCTTTTTTTCACTCATTTCCGAATTTTGAATATATTCCTGTATGCTTTCAAAGTAAAGGGCCAACATAAATTGGGTCAGAGTACAGCCATATTTCCGTGCCAATGCCAAAAGCGGATCCACGGGGACAATGCCTGTAAGTAACAGATATTCTCCTTTATCCAATAGTTTAAAGGGAAAGTGGAATACTTTTTTGCTTTCTGGCGGCGGTGGTACGCCTTCCTTATAGTAAACTTTAAAGGAGTCCTCATATTCTCTGGGATCAACATCGGAAAGAATGTCCATGGATTTTCCCAAATTTTCGGGAATAATGCCTTTTTTCTCCTTAAAATATTCAATAAGCAAGGTTTGAAGAAACTTCAATCCACCGCTGCCATCACAAATACTGTGATTAAACTCAATATGAATATAGGATCTATAATATAGCACACGAAATGGAAAAGTTTTTCTCTGCCGCTGTCTCATGGTTTTGCAGGGATAAAAGGTTTCTTCCTCTACCTCTGGAATGGCCTCGGTATGCTCATAATAATACCAGAATACACCACGCTTTAGGGTCACCTGAAAATAGGGAAACCGGTGGATGATTTGCTCCAGTGCCTTTTGCAGAATAACAGGATCAACGGCTTCACAAAGACCCACAGTCATCCGATAGACGGTTGACATCCGTGATGACGCAATGGCGGTGTACAGTACTCCCGCATTATCCAGGGAATAAAATTTTAGTTTAGGCTGTTTCTCATAGTTTGCTTCCAGCACACTTGCTTCCTGATCCGTCATTTCATATCCTTTCTTTTTATTCACGTCTTAATTGTTCTTAATTTTATCATAGGGTTCTTAATTAAACTATCAAAATTCCAATTCAATAAAAAAATTATTTATTGATAAACAGGTAAATTTGAAACTGCACAGCTCATTTTTCTTTCATAATTTAGAACTTAGGATTTACCGAAGTTACATTATTTCCATCTTAACCTATGAAATTGCTGTAAACGATATTTTTTAGCCAAAATTTCTTTCTCCAGGCTGTGTTTTGTTAAAATAGCAATGGTTTTCTTACCCTTGTAACCTCTTGTCTCCTATGTTAAAATACAGGCAATTGAATATAAACAGAGTAGATAAGATGCGTAAAGTGTTAGAGGATGGGAAGTTGCCTTTAAACGAAATGCGACCATTGCGATATCTTGTTGCTTCCGCTGGACCCCTTGACCACAAAATTGAGGGTTGCGGAAGCATTGCTTAAAACTTTTTGTTTTATTTAAGTAATGCTTTTTTTATTTGGTTTTAGTAAAAACCATTCCAAACCATGGGTGAATCCCCGGTCTGGCGATAGGAGAAAAATGATTGATCAAAAGAAAATTCAAGAAGCTGTTGTTATGATACTAGAAGCCATTGGTGAAGACCCCAATCGTGAGGGACTCATCGAAACCCCGGATCGTGTTGCCCGGATGTATGCTGAGATTTTTTCAGGTTTTGGCAAAACTGCGGAACACCACCTTTCAAAAACCTTTGCTGTAAAATCCGATGACATTGTTATCGAAAGAGATATTCCTTTTTATTCGATGTGTGAACATCATCTCATGCCTTTTTATGGCAAGGTCCACATTGCATACATACCCAATGGCAGAGTCGCTGGCCTATCTAAATTGGTACGAACCGTTGATATCTACACCAAAAAACCACAGATCCAGGAAGCCCTGACCACTGAAATTGGGGAAGCCATTATGGAATACCTTCATGCCCGCGGTGTCATGGTCATTATAGAGGCCGAACATCTCTGCATCAACATGCGTGGCGTTAAACGTCCGGGAACAAAAACCATTACTGCGATGCAAGCCGGTATTTTTAAGAACAATAAAGAGCTAAAAGACGAAGTCCATAAGCTGATGACCATACGTTAGGAAATATTTCATGATAAATTTGAAAAACGCTAATGTACTCTATCAAAATAAAGACTACCAAAAATATCTGGAAAATATTAAGGGCTGCGAAAAGCAACGGGAATTTTGCCATCATGACCTTTCCCACTTTTTATCGGTAGCCCGTATTGCAACCATTAAAAGTAGTGAAACTGGTTTAAATATCCCTCGGGATCTTATTTACACCACTGCACTTCTTCACGATATTGGGCGTTTTGTTCAGTATGAGGACAAAACGCCTCATGAAATTGCATCCCATACCCTGGCAATTTCACTATTAGAGTCTCTGGATTTCAATTCTAATGAAAAAAAACAAATTCTGGATGCAATCCTTAATCATCGTAACCCAGAAGCCCAGGGGTTTAGTCACATTTTTTATGAAAGCGATAAGCTCTCCCGGGAATGTCTCGACTGCCCTGTGGCAACGCAGTGCGATTGGAGTGCTGAAAAAAAGAATCTTCTTATAAGGTACTAAAAACCAAGACACCACTGCGATCTTAAGACCCAAAAGGAGTTTGAAAATGCACATTGGCAACAAAAATTTTGATTTAGAAAACGACATTGTCATTATGGGAATTTTAAATGTCACCCCGGATTCTTTTTCCGATGGCGGTAAATTCAGTTCCCTTGATACCAGTCTAAAGCACGTTGAGAAAATGATTTCTGATGGCGCGGATATAATTGATCTTGGTGGTGAATCAACCCGACCAGGCCATAAATCCGTGGATGAAGCCGAAGAGATTGACCGTGTGATTCCAATGATTGAAGCTATTCGAAGTCGTTTTGATATTCCGATTTCCATTGATACCTATAAAAGCAAAGTCGGTGAACTGGCCATTCTTGCTGGGGCAAATCTTGTCAACGATGTCTGGGGCTTTAAACGTGATCCTAAATTGGCTGAAGTCACCGCAAAACATAACGTTCCTTGTGTGCTCATGCACAATCGAGAAAATCAAGACTATGGCAATCTTTTAATTGACATGAACCAGGATCTCAAAGAATCCATTGACATTGCCCTGAATGCCGGGGTTGCCAAGGGTAATATCATCCTGGACCCCGGTATTGGC
>JAENWK010000089.1 GCA_016650045.1 Eubacteriaceae bacterium
GACCTTATCCCGTATGAGCACACTGTCATGCTTCTCCAGTTCCCTCTTTTTTTCCTGCTGTGTGTGAAGCTGAATCTCTAAATTTTCAATGGTCACTTTTAAAGCATCAACTTGTTTTATCGATGCGTCAATTTCTTTTCTTCTTTTAATTTGAAGGCTGTTTTGTTGTTCCAATTGAGTTTTATGGTCATGGAATCTTTTCGCCTTGTCCAAAATGATAAATTTATTATAGCGATCAAAGGCTTGCTTAATTCGATGGGCCGCCTCTTTGCACTCTTTTAATTCTTCCAATCGGCTTTTAATATTGTCCATGTTTTCAATGGCCTCGGACATGGGTCTGAGATCATCTTCCGACAAGGGCTGTAAGGAGTTTTCCATAATTTCATAAATAACGGTAGGCTTAAAATCCTTTGATAATTTTGGACTTCTCAGCTGAACTAAAAGTTTGACTAATTCATCGTATTCATCCAAATCTTCAAAGCCGAAAATCAGGTCGTTGACAAGCTTCATATAGTTTTTCTGACCCTCTACCACATGACCGCCGTCTCCGATTCTATTGACTAATTCCTTCATGGTCAAAGGAATTTTTTCACCCATTTGTTTGTATAAAAACAGATCCTTACCGACTCTTCTGCCATCGGTGATGGAGAACCCCCAGGATTTCAGGGGTTTTCCTCTGTTTGCCTTAAATCCCATGCCGATGGTTGCAATTTGGTTGGAGTGTTTCTTTTTGAACTCCATATAAAGGTAACCGATGGATTCGTCTTTACCATTATCATCGTCTCCAAGAAGATAATTCTCGATTCTTCTTGCTCTTGATCCAAAGGGATCCAGTCTTTCCGGACTTTTGTTTCCATCAAGCAGTAAAGGCACAAAGCTTTGCATGGTAACGGATTTGCCGGAGCCATTTGACCCTCTTAACAGGAGCCTGCCTTTGGAAAAATCAAAGGCTTCATCATCGTAATACCAGAAGTTCACCAGCCCGGCCCGATTCATCACCCATCTGTTATTCTCCATGTTGTTTCTCCTTCTTTTCATGTTCCTGCCTATATTCCTGGGGGTATTCTCCGATTAATTTACCGGCCAGTGGCAGAATTTCAATTTCTCTGCCATTATACAGGCTTCTCAGCAGCTTGAAGCTTTCCATATAATCGATAAGATTATCTGCCAGATTGGAGCCCTGCATCTCTCTGTATTCCTTGCTCCAGCCATGCCCTGAATCTTTCTTGAGCTCCATCACCAGTGTGTCAAAGGCGGCTCGGGACATCGTGATGCCTCCCTGCTGGTTGATTTGAAGCTTACCTTTACCTAGCGCTAAACGAATCCATCCATTGAATAACAACGTGATGTCGCTAATGGCTTTGGTATCGGGAAAGGTATCCTGTAAATTCTTTTCGGTGGGGACAACGACCATGGCGCCGTTTTTATGAACATGGAGATTATAGTCGAGATATCTTTGAAAATCATTTTCGATTAAGCCTCTTTGTTTTTTAATATAATCGTAGTCTGCATCATCCGATCCCTGGGAGTATACAACTGGTTCCATAAGAAGTTTTCTATACACCCGATGTCGCCTGATAACCCCCCGGTCAGCATTTAAATCTCCCCACTCGGCATTCTCCAGCTCTTTGACATTAGAATAATCCATAATATCTGATGTGAAATGCCTGACAAAGTATCTGGATAAACCGGTACTTTCATATAATACTTCTGTTTCTGTGTGATAGGCGAACTTTTGATCATCCCCATCATTGACCGTCATCATTCCCATGCTTTGTGCAAATCGCAGGACTTTAATGAAATGCTTTCGATGTCTGTATTGGGTCCAGTCTATTTTTTCTTTTCCCATAAAATTTCCTTGGATAAATTCGGTGATTTCAGAGAGGACAAACTGTTCATCTCTGGAACGGTCTTCTAAAAACATCAGTAGCAGACATAATAAAACATATTCAATGGGATCGTTAAACTCTTTTATCCCCATAAAGCTTTGTGGACTTCCGGGGATTTTTTCTAGTTTGATCAGGTGTTGATTCATTAAGATTCGATAACCCAGCTTATCACTGAGAAACGTTTTAAATTGAGGAATGCTGTCTTTGACCCTGTAAAATAAATCTTTGTCATCATCCTTTATGACCCAGTACTTGTCTAATAATATTTCAAGCTCCTTCATTTTCAACTCCCACAAATCGCAAAATATATGCCGGCATTTCCAGGTTACCGTCTTCACATCTCAAAATACAACGTTTTTCGGACTCTTTTGGCGTTTCCACTTGAAAGACACGGCCATCTTCTGTTTTCCCCTTGTTAACTGTACTGTTAATTCCCTTACACAACCATTTTAACAGGGTTTTTCTTACATGCTCCTCTATGACCGGTAGAGAAGAAAAATCGATGCAACCCTTAATCACATAGTTTTCAATGGTTTTCTCCTCAATTTCACGCTCTGCTCTCACCTTGTTCATCATCGCTTCTTTTTTCTCGGTATTGCTTCGGATAGGACTGCGTTTCGCTTTTTCCTGATACCCTCTCACTCGGGGTTTGACTGTATAAACAACCGGTGATTCTTCAAACACATCGCTGCTGATGCTTTCTGTTTCCCTGAAGATATCCGATTTAATATGCTTCATGTGAAAGATTCCAAAGGATAAACTGGAGAGCTTGTGGGCTTCTCTCGTATCCTTGCACTGGGAAAATAATTGGCCGAGTTTTCGGTATTCTTCCTTTCGATTAATAGCACTGGTTCTGCTTTCAGAAATCTGGGAAGCATACCGGGTGATCTTACGGATAATGTCATTGGTAATATCCATGAGCTTTGCAGCCTCACTTTGGTTACCCTTTGTCCCTAAAAACCATGTATTTAAGTTATCCCAGCGACCGATTATGTTTTCTCGGATGCCCTCTTCATCAATGTCAGCATCGATTCTCGGAATGGAGATTTCATAATCGATGGTTTTTTTCAAAACTATCTCAATATCCATGGACCTGAAATTTTTCAGAATAGATTCAATGGCATTGGCATGATGATGCAGCCCTTTGACAAAGTCCCTGAGATATTGGATGAATTTATCCTTAAAGACCATAAACTCCTGGGTTTTCATCATTTCTTCGGCTTTAATCGTGTAAAGATCTCTTATGTAGTCCTGATAATTTTGATTCAGTCTTTTGAAGTCACTATTGAGTCCACTCCACCAGCTCCCCACTTCCTTTTCACTGAGTTTTGCCACTTGAGGAAGTTTTTTCAGTTCCTCTCGTAATCTTTCTAAAAGTGTGGGTTCCAATGAAGCCGTTTCAATAAACAGGTTTTCCAATCGAATGGTGAGTCGTTCGATTTCCACACTGTACTCAGAAAGCTGGTACCTGAATTGTTTGTTTTTAAATTCTTCTACTGTAGAAACCTTGGAGGTATCCTGTAGGGCTGAAAGGTTTTTCCAGGTTAGAAGCACATCAAGATCCTGCCTGCACATTTCCATGGTGTATTCTTTGAACTCGTCATTTATTTTTAAGGCTTCATAGATATCTTCCTTATAGAGCCAATATTTCATTTTCTCATATTGCAAATAAAAATACCGCAAAATACTTCTGTACCGCCAGGCATTTTCAACGGTAAGATACCGCATTTCATCGATTTGTTTTGTGAGCTTACTGGTAATTTCAAACTTCATATTTTTCTTCTCAACTTTAAATTCAGATTATGGAATTCATTTTTTTTATTCTATATAAGTTGAATTAAGTTTTTGTATATTTGCATTTTTCTGATTTTCGGTAGCGTCTTATAAAAAACATTAATTATCAGAAAAACGCTACAATTCTTTAACTCAACTTATATATGATAATATCCCCAAATTTTAGAATAGTAATAGAATAATTCTTATTTAGTTCCCTCTGAAACTTCCAGAATCAATTTCAATCCACCAGCTTCGATTATCTCTAGAAATTCTTTCACAATATTGGGGTCAAATTGAGTCCCTGAACAATGTTTTAATTCATTGATGGCATAAGCAAGATCAGAATCTCCTTTGTATATTCTTGTATGTGTCATCACATCAAAGGAATCAACAACATTGATGATTCTGGACAAATAGGGTATTTCTTCCCCTTTCTGACCGCTGGGGTAACCCGTGCCATCATATTTTTCATGATGCGACAAAATATGATCCGCTATATGCTCGAGCTCAGGGGTTGATCTTGCGATTCTATACCCTATTTCCGTATGTGTTTTTATGATTTCCCATTCTTCATCTGTGAGCTTTGTCGGCTTTAGGAGAATTTGTTCGGGAATCCCGATTTTACCGATATCATGAAGCAGTGACAAAAGCGCCAACTCATCAAGCTTGTCCTGTAAGAGCCCGAGCTTCTTTCCAAGGCTGTCGCTTAATAGTCTAATACGCATGGTATGTTCTTCCGTTTCACTGCTTTTTTCATGAAGCGTTCGTGTCAGTGAGCTGATTGGCGCATTTCTTGAGCTTGATCGATCCATAAGCTTACTTCGGAACATGCGCTTTTCTGCCAGATTTATGACTTCTTCTGTGCTGGTATGTTCAATGCTTCTTTTTGCACTGCCTACACCGATACTGATATCAAAGTGAAAACCGGTTAATTTCTTTGCTTCACTCATTAATCGCTCAATTAAATCGGAAATATATTTTTGATCTTTGTCTTTAACAATGATGACAAATCCATCCCCGGACCATCTTGAAATGATATCATCTGGTTCGCATAACTTAAGGAATAAGTTGCTCACTTCAATAAGAATACGGTCTCCTTCTTTATGACCGAATGCATCATTTGTAATTTTCAGCCCGTTAATATCACACATGATTATAAAATAATTGGGATTATCTTCCCGGTTCAGTATTTCAAACTGCCGTTTCATATAAGCACGGTTATTAAGCATTGTCAAAGGGTCTGAATAACTTAAAAAGACTATTTCCTCTTCATTTGTTTTTCTTATTGTAATATCGGAAAGTGTACTGATAACCCTAACCGCCTTATTTTTTTCATCTCTTTGAACCACCTTACCCCTCTGCCGAACCCAGTTTATCCGATTTGAGGCCGTAATCACCCGAAATTCCTCTTCAAAATAATCGCTACTTCCGTTGACTACATTATCAAAGTTATGGGCTAATCTTATTTTACAATCGGGGTGAATTTTCAGATGATAGTCTAAATACAACTCATGTCCATTTTCTCCTTCATACCCAATAAACTTCTTCCACTCCGGGCTTATGTAAATTTCCAGTGTTTTCACAGAAAAATCCAGATAACCGGCATTGGTGGCATCCATAATCAGTCGATATCTTTCATCCATTTGCTTGATGTTTTTGCTTGCAGCATCAAGGACACCCAGCATTTTGTTGGTTGACTCAGCCAGCTCGTGAAGCTCATCGTTGCCTTCAACCTGGATGGACATGGTGGTGTCTTTTTTCTTTGCAACCTCATTGACAAAGTTATTTAATTTCGTAAGACGCTCAAAAACCATTCGGTTAAGCACAAAATAATCACAGCACACAATTAAGAATACCAGCAGGATAAACTCAATGATGAATCCATAAAATTTATTTGCAATAAGGTTGTAATTGGTTTGTTTTTTTAAAATGCTCATCTTAATGGATTCTTCTCCATTAAGATCCTTTTGAAGCTTATTTGCGGTGTGATAGGGTTCCCCCTTGAATTGCATTGGCAGAATATTGGATTCTGATAGTAAAACACTTCCTGATGCTCGGGTGAATGACACCTTAATCCCGGTTAAATTTTCAATATAACTTATGAAGTCATTATTAAACGCCCGAACAAAAACAATGGTGCCATTACTGACCGCGGAGTGATTAGAGTTGTTGACAAAAGCAGACCCAATCAAATAGACTTGGCCATCCAGAAATACAAGACCGGTATTGACGTCTTCTGCTTCGGTTAAAAACCCTGTATAAAAATTGTTTTGTTTGATTTTTTTGGCGACCTTTTTTGAAACATCTTCCGTTAAACCATTGTCCACAGATCCGATGATTTCACCCTGATTATTCACAATCATCATCATATTTAATTTGAGATATGCCAGCCTTTGTTCCTTTAAATTTGACTGCCGGTACGCTTCATTGCCATTGCTAATAAAACTATAGGTATCATCCAAATAACCCCAATCCTTTAATGTACCATTAAGATTATCTTTTTCATTTTCAATAATTTTTTCAACGGTTTCAAAATCTCTGGCCATCAGGCTTTTTGTCTCCATATTGATATATCCATAAAAAGCTGTATTAAATAATAAATAGGTAAA
>JAENWK010000046.1 GCA_016650045.1 Eubacteriaceae bacterium
AGCTCATCCTTTCGATGCAGATTTTATAAATGCACTAGAAGTTGGTTTACCGCCAACCGGTGGCTTAGGAATAGGGATTGACCGTCTGATGATGCTCTTTACCAATCAACACAGTATTAGAGACGTAATTTTATTCCCGACGATGAAGCCATTGGACAATTAAATCCTGTCTTTACAATGATTTCAAGGAAATAAATATAATAGTTACGACCAATTTACGACCAAAATAAAGAGAACACGTTCAAGAAAAATACATCACCTATTAGAGGGTGAGGTTAAGGGATATATTTCCCTTAGAAAATATTGGCATAGTCGTAAGTAACGGCTATGTCATTTTTCCTTGTTTGCTCGAAATATCATATACTTTACCTAATGACGAAAAGAGTACAATAAACGGAGGTTATAATTATGAGCTTAAGTAGTAATATAGGCGAAAAAGCTGCCCTTATATGGGCAATTGCAGATAAATTGACAGGTGTTTATAAACCGCATGAATATGGTGAAGTAATACTACCGTTGACGGTTATACGCCGTTTTGATTGTATACTTGCTGATACAAAAGAAGTAGTACTTAATAAATATGATAGTGTGAAATCGTTACCGATGCGTGATGTCCTTTTACGCAAAGCATCGGGTCAAGCCTTTTATAATACAAGTAAATATGATTTTGAAAAGCTACTGGATGATCCTGATAATATTGAAGCAAACTTTCATGACTATCTAAGTGGATTTTCTGAAAATGTACAGGACATTATTGAAAAGTTCAAGTTTGATGGACACATCACTACCATGGCAAATAAGGGTATTCTCTATATTGTTATAAAAGAATTTTTATCACCAAAAGCAAACCTGCACCCTAATGTTATATCAAATCTTGAGATGGGATATATATTCGAGGAAATTATCCGTCGGTTTTCTGAAGCTCATAATGAAGATGCAGGACAGCATTATACTCCTCGTGAAGTAATTGAACTGATGGTAAATATTTTGTTTTATGATGATAATGATGTTCTTTCGGGCAATAATGTAGCAAAGACTATTTATGATCCCGCCTGTGGTACAGGAGGAATGTTATCTGTTTCTGAAGAATATATGCACAAGATGAATGCCTCCACTGAGCTTATGGCATTTGGACAAGAAATTAATGACCAGACATTTGCTATTTGTAAAGCAGATATGCTCATCAAGGGCAACAATGCTGAATTCATCAAGGGAGGAAATACCCTTTCCAACGATCAGTTTGAGGGACAAGTCTTTGACTATATTATCAGCAATCCACCATTTGGCCGTGAGTGGCGAAACGAAAGGGTTGCAGTAGAAAAAGAAGCTAAGCGTGGTTTTGCTGGCCGATTTGGTGCCGGTTTGCCTGGGGTCAAAGATGGGCAAATGTTATTTTTAATGACCGCATTATCAAAGATGAAAGATTCAACTGGAGGCGGAGGTCGTGTTGCAATTATTCAAGATGGTTCGCCTTTGTATTCCGGCGATGCTGAAAGTGGGCCTTCAAATATTAGGAAATACATTATTGAAAATGATTTGCTTGAAGCAATTATAGCATTGCCAACAAGCCTATTCTACAATACTGCTTTGGGAACATATATTTGGGTTTTATCAAACAGGAAATCAACACGTAGAAAGGGTAAAGTACAACTAATTGATGCCCGCGACTTGTTTATTAGACGAGATAAACCACTCGGTGATAAGAAAAATAACATAACTGATTCGCAAATTAATGAAATTACTAGACTATACGGAGATTTCTCAGAAAACCCCATAAGCATGGTATGCGATAATTCTGATTTTGGATATTATAAAGTTGTAATTGAACATCCAATGACTGACGATGCTGGAAACCCTATTCTAAGCAAAGGAAAACCGGTTCCTGATGTTAGTCTTAGAGACACAGAAAATATTGCTATAACGGAAGATATCCAAGAATACTTTAACCGTGAAATTTCACCTTATTCACCCCATGCTTGGCTCGATAAAAATAAAATAAAAATTGGGTATGAGATTCCTTTTACTCGTTTTTTCTATCGTTTTGTACCGCCTACTCCTTCGAGTGATATTTTGCAAAGGCTTCATGAATTAGAATTACAACGAGAAAAAATGATGCAAAAAATTATTGCTAAGGGAAAAGAGAAAAACATACAAGACACAACGGAAAGTGGAGCTGATTGGATTGGTCATATACCAAAAGACTGGAAGATCGAAAAAATAGGACAACACTTTGTTAACAGAAGCGAAAAAGTAAGTGATCGTGATTTTCCTCCATTATCTGTTACAAAAAATGGAATTGTTCCTCAGTTAGATTCAGCTGTAAAAACATCCGCAAACGACAGCCGTAAACTTGTCAAAAGAGATGATTTTGTTATTAATTCGCGATCAGATAGAAAACAATCATGCGGGCTATCTGAAATGGATGGTTCTGTATCGCTTATTAATATTATTTTGAAGCCTGGTGAATCTAAAGACATATTGCCCGGTTATACGAAATATTTATTAAAAAATTATGGTTTTGCTGAAGAGTTTTACCGATGGGGAACAGGAATAGCTTCAGATTTATGGTCGACCAAATGGGATCATATGAAGAAAATCCCAATTCCTGTGCCTTCTATTGAAAAGCAACAACAGATTGCTTCGAGATTAAATGAGTTTGAAGTCCTGGTATCTTTAGAAAATGAAATTAGAGATACACTATTACAATATAAAAAATCCCTAATTTATGAGGTTGTCACAGGAAAGAAGGAGGTTTAAGTCATGTCTGATTTTGATGTAAAAGAAAAACGCTTTGAAGAGGATATTGAAAGCTATCTTTGCACAGAGGGTGGCTTTACTAAGGGTAATCCAAAGAACTTTGATCGCAAGTTAGGTCTGGACAAGGATACCTTTATTTCTTTTATAAAAGCAAGTCAGCCAAAGAAGTGGGAACGCTATGTAAAGATTTATGGTACAAACAGTAAAAAGATGATTATAGAACGTTTTTGCCGAGAAGTAAAAATGGTAGGCTTACTGCGTGTTCTTCGTCAAGGATTTACTGACCGCGGCATTAAGTTTCATGCAGTTTTTTGGAAGCCTGAAACATCTATCAATGAAACCACCACAAAGCAATATGAATCGAATATTATGCATTGTACAAGGCAACTGCACTATTCTTTGCGTAATGAGAATAGTATTGATATTGTTTTGTTTATTAACGGTATTCCTGTGGTGTCGATGGAGTTAAAGTGCCAATTCACAGGGCAAAATACTGCTAATGCGATTGCACAATATAAATTTGACCGAGCGGGAAATAATGCAATCTTTGAATTTAAAAATCGTGTATTAGCACATTTTGCTGTTGATCTGACTAATGTCTATATGACTACACGGTTACAGGGTGGCAAGACCTATTTTTTACCATTTAACCAAGGAAGTAACGGAGCAGGAAAAGTGGGTGGCAAGGGTAATCCTAATAATCCCAATGGCTATGATACAGACTACTTATGGAAGACTGTTTTATGTAAAGATCGTTTGCTTGAAATCATACATAAATATTTGCATCTACAAGTAGAAAAGGATGAAAAAACAGGTGAAGTTAAAGACGAGCGTATGATATTCCCTCGTTACCATCAGCTTGATGTTGTTACAAAACTACTTACTGATGTAAAGAAAATTGGAGCAGGAAAGAGTTATCTCATCCAGCATAGTGCAGGATCAGGTAAATCCAATTCTATTGCATGGCTTGCTTATCGTTTGAGTGGTTTACATAATGATAATGATGAAAAAATATTTCAGTCTGTGATTATTGTAACTGACCGTCGTGTGCTTGATAGTCAGTTGCAGAATACCGTCTATCAGTTTGACCATGTTGAGGGTGTAGTACAAAAAATTGACAAAAACTCACAGCAGCTTAAAGAAGCAATTGAGGCAGGTACAGGTATCATTATCACAACACTGCAGAAGTTCCCTGTTATTTATAAAGAAGTGAACTCTGGTAATAAACGATTTGCTATTATTGTAGATGAGGCACATTCTTCTCAGACTGGTGATGCAGCAAAAAAATTAAAACGTGCATTGGCAGATACAGAAAAAATCTTAGAAGAATATGCTGAAATAGAAAATGAAGAAGAATCGAAACGCAAAGATGATGAAGATAAACTACTTGATGAATTGGCGGCACAGGGAATTCATGATAATTTATCTTTTTTTGCATTCACAGCTACACCAAAAGATAAGACCTTGCAGATGTTCGGGTGGTGTGATGAAAGTGGAAAGTATCATCCATTTCATGTTTATTCAATGCGACAGGCAATTGAGGAACGTTTTATTCTAGACGTGTTGCAAAACTATATGACCTATAAAATGTATTATAAAATAACCAAGACCATTGTAGATAACCCAGAACTGGATACTTCTGCAGGTGCTAAGGCTATTATTAACTATGAAACTTTGCATCCTCATAATATTTCGCAGAAAACCGCCGTAATGCTTGAGCAATTTAGTAATGTTACGATGCGTAAAATTGGTGGTAAGGCAAAAGCAATGATTGTTACACCATCCCGTTTGCACGCAGTTCGTTACCTGCTTGAATTTAAGCGACAGATAAAAGAAAAGGGATATACTGACCTTGATGTGCTTGTAGCTTTTTCAGGCGAGGTAGATGATGATGGCGCAAAGTATACCGAAGAAAAAATTAATAAAAACAAAAACGGTGAAACCATTAAAGAAAGGGCTTTGCCAGAGGCATTCCATACAGATGGATTCGGTATGCTAATTGTTGCTGAAAAGTATCAGACAGGCTTTGATGAACCACTCTTGCATACGATGTTTGTTGATAAAAAATTATCTGGTGTAAAGGCAGTACAGACATTATCACGTTTGAACCGCATTATGCATGGAAAGCAGGATACCTTTGTATTGGATTTCGTGAATTCTGCAGAGGAGATCAAGAAATCATTTGAGCCGTATTATGAAGAAACGGTTCTGGAAGAAGAAACTAACCCCAATGTTATTTATGATTTAAAGAATACTCTTGATGAATTTCATGTTTATCAGCAAATGGAGATTGAGCGCTTTGCCGAAATCTTTTATGCAACTAAAACACAGTCTGTCGGAGATCTTGGTAAATTACAGGGAACCATAAGGCCTGCATTACATCGTTATGAGGCTTTGCAAGAGGATCAAAGAGATTTATTTAAATCTACATTATCACGCTTTAATCGTATTTATGCTTTTGTAACCCAGGTAAGCCGTTTGTTTGATAAGGATATTCACAAGTTTAGCGTATATGCTAAATTCCTTGCAACGATGTTACCAAAGGGCGATATGGAAAAAGTATATGTTGATGATAAAGTTTTACTTGAATATTATCGTTTGGAAAAAGATTTTGAGGGCAATATTGACTTGGAAGGCACTGATGAAGGATTCCATTCTATAACAGGGGAATCTGGCAGGCGTGAAAAGAAAAAAGATCCGTTAACAATTTTGATAGAGAAAATAAATGAGAAATATGGTACCGACTTTACTGAGATGGATAAAGTTCTATTACAGATTGAAAACGATTATGCCGCTAAAGAAAAATGGCAAAGTTATGCAAAGAACAATGACCGTAAAACGTTTATGCTACTTTTTGAAAAGGATTTTCCAGAAATGGCAGCTACACGTTATGAACAGAATGATAATTTCTTTGTGAGTATGTTCTCTGATCCTGATATGATGAAGCAAGTAATGGAATCTATTGGTGGTGTGTTGTATAAGAAATTGCAGAAGAAGTTTGTCGATAGATCGCCACAATCACAGCTTAGTATGGTTGCAGAAGAATCTGCTCCATATGGTGAAGGAACTAAAAAGGATTTGGAGAATTAATATGGCAAAGTTACCGAATCCGTTTAACATTCTAAGATCGAAAGAAATACTAGCTATTCTTGATGGAGATACTAAATTTCAGGAGATTGAATTAGACGATTTAACATCATTAATTATGGCAATGCCATATCAGAGTGGACCAGACCTGTGTGGATTATCCGCATTATTTGGACTTCCTATAACATATGCATGGGGAGGTACAAACTTAAGTAGATGGCAATATCTTGATAATCTTATAGAATATTGCATTAAGAATGATAAATGTTCTGATTTACTTTCATATATGTTTTCAAAAGAGCAATTCAGTAAAATATTATCTGGTCATGCTGCGGATATTATTGATAGTACATATAAACGTATTGTAACAGAAGTAATACAGCAAATTAATGGCTTGCTCTATTTTGGTGGAAATGAATTTACTATGATCGGCAATCAATTTGTGGTGAAAAAAATTGGTGTCAAGGTTGAGGTGGCAATCCCCAAAATAAAAATGATAGATAGGGACTATATTAAAAACATTTCCGCTAGAGCTATGCAAGATGTTGAGCAAGGTAATTATGATAGTGCGATAACAAAGTCGAGAACATTGCTCGAAGAAATATTTTGGTACGTTATTGAAAAGAAAAATGAAGCGCCTTTAGATAGCGGTGATATTGGAAAATTATATAAACAAGTTAGAACACTTTATAATATGCATACTGATGCAGGGATAGATAGAAGAATTAATACACTTCTATCTGGATTGAGTAGTATTGTATCAGCAATAGCGGAAATGCGTAATAAAGATAGCGATGCCCATGGGGTTGGTGGAAACCGAATTGCTATTGAGGAGTATCATACACGTTTATTTGTAAATTCGGCAATGACAATGGCAGATTTTATACTATCTGTTGCATCGAAAAATCAGGTGTCTAAGAATAATCGCACAATTTAGCTATATTTCAAGCTTGAATCTACTTAGAATAAAGATAAGTATTACATACAACTTAAAATAGCGTAAAGAAAACGACCACACAGGAGCAATTCTACTCTTGTGTGGTCGTTTCTTCGTTTTACCGCTTGAAGGTGTCACTAAAGTTTGATTTTTTTTTCAAATCTTTAAGATTTATTTTGCCTGTATCAACTTTTTTGAGTAACCTCGTTATTTAAATTACATAAGTTTTAAATTTTCTGTGGTGATGGTAACGGAAACGTTGTAAGGGAGTGTAGGAATGCCTGCAACATTGAATACCAGCTGAGACATTGCGCAGGCATTCCTACGCCCCTGGTGCCAGAAGTCGAACCAAAAAAGCAATGTAGCCGCTCGCTCTGCCAAGATTGGCAGGACGAAGGCGCTCACCACAAAAGTAAATAAGGCACGGTGGCCTTCAGTTTATCAGCCACGGTGCCACGATATGAAGGTAGTATGCTAAGTGAGAACAAAGCCTCTGGCAATTCTCTTTATTTTAAAATTGCCTGAGGCGCTGTTTAAAGATGCTGAATTTTATCCAATAAATAACAAGATATTAAATAACCTTCAATCCATGTGATTTAAGCAATCGACCCAATGAAGCCGATGTCAAAGAACAGATACAAGAGCTATGAGGTGAAATCTAGGACATCTTTTATATCATTTAGTTCGTATGTAAGTTCGGCTATTTGCTGTTCAATTTCTGCTTTTCTTTCAGCAAGGAGTTCATAAGGAACGCTCCACAGCTCAAGTTGAGCTTTAGTGTAACCAGTTATTCTTTCACATTCTTCCGATTCGGACTGCTGATTTAATATATCAATAAAAGCAGGGAGAGCACATTTTGGAAATCGCCAATCTTCATTCATTTTCACTGTTCTTTTTTCTAGTTGTTTTTGCAATTTCCTCTTTACATTTTTATCCTTCAGCAATTCAAGTACGGATTCTTTGCTGTATTTTTGTGCGCTCGTACCTTTACCATTCGTATCAATGATTTGTAAATAGGTGTTATTATCACATTCATCGAGTCCAAGTTTTTCTTTAGCGTATAGGTTCATATACTTCAAAACTGTTTTACGTTCTATAAGGTGTTTTCCAATCTTTTCTTCTAGAATTGAAGACATCAATTCTTTGCTTTCTTCATCTTGCCCATAGTCATACATTTCATCAATTAATTCTAGTACTTTTCGCATTCCAATATATTCCATTTTCTACTCTCCTTAACATATACACAAAAGTGTTCCTAAGTGATTGGGATCGTGACAACGTATAAGTTATCTGTTATTCTTATTATAGGAACAGCAAAAACGTTCCTTAATAAAAATGATAACACTTAAAATTGTTGTTGTCAATTAAAAGAAAGTGAGGAATATCTATGGTAAACGAAACTATAGAAACAATTAAAACTGACATTCTGGCGAACTATGGAAATACTGCGTATTTAAAAATGTCAAAGAACACGACATTTGACGAAGCCATTGGAACAAAATTGTGGGCTCTGTGGTATGGTGGAATTGATACTGTCTTTTGCGTTGCGCAATTAGAAGATGAGTACAGAAAAGCTAAAAGAAATGACGATTTGATATCAACATTTGAAGAAAAAATTGTGTGGTTATCTGATTCATTAAAAAAGGAGTTTGATAAAATAAAAAACTTAAAAAAAGGAGAAACATTATGAGCTTAATTAACACATGGAATTTTACAAAAACAATTATCAATTGGGAAACAATCGAAAAGGCAACCCATAATATTTATCGTGTAGTGTCTGTTCGGCCCTATATCGACAAAAAGGGAATTCTTCCAGAGGGCTATTCACTCACACTGATGGTCACAAAAGATGATTATGATTACAAATTAGACAAGAAAGGTCAACCTAGAGAGAATAATCTTTATCAGAATTTCGACGCTACGATTTTGAGCAAGAAAAAGCTTGTAAAGAAAGGCGATATTATCCGGCTTCTGGATTTCGATTCTGAACATTCTTTTGCAATTAATTTCGATTTGATTCTTAGATTCAAGGATTTTGAATTAGTTCAGAATCAGGGAACTAAGGTGAATGCGTAAGAAGCAGGCTGAAAGGTTAGCTTTGTCTATATTTGGTCTTATCATTTTTGCCCTCGGTCTGGGGGCAAAGATGATAAACAAATCTTTGCAGATTCCTTTTTTGGATAAAATGACCTTTTGGCTGTGGATTGTTACGGGTGCTGTATTCTTCCTGATGGTTGTTGTTTTCTTTCTGGATAATCGCATTTATAAAGGATTTCGCTACTTTTGGAATTACTGGACAATTACCAACGGACTTGAATTACAGATGATAGATGCAGGATTCGGGATACAGCGAAGTTATTTTGTGGAGCTTCCCAGAATACAGATATCCTTTAGTGATGGTTTTTCTTCTGGGGTATTACGGATAAGGAACGCTCTGAAGTTTGACCGGAAGCTAGATGATGTGGTGATGTCTTCGGCACTGGGTAAGTTCATTGTTGAACGACATCATTTGACGGATGACGGTAACTTCTATGTGTATGGGCTCGTAGATGGCTCTGTATCATTTAAACAGACCTTTGAAACGTTCGCGGATTTTCTCGCATACAGCAAGACTATACCGACATATAAGCTTTTCCTTGATAGGCGTTCGTCTGTAAAGTTACAGCATTGTTTACTGGTCGGTATGACTGGTTCTGGCAAGACGTATTCGCTCTATAGTCTTCTGATTCAGATGCTGAGTAAGGATGTTCGCTATGAGATTTATTACGCAGATCCCAAGGGTTCGAGTATTGCAGTAATAGGATCAACAATTGCAGAAGACAGAACAGCAGTGGACGTTGAGCGAATTATTGAGTTGCTTGAAGTGTACGTGACACTAATGCGTGAGAGGAAAGCGAGACTGAAGGAACGCCTCATTGATAAGATTGAGGGCGACTACTCCGATTTTGGAATGTCGCCATATGTCTTTATATGTGATGAATACGCTTCCTTTGCTTCCATACTTGCATCATCAGAAAAGAAGACACGAGATAAAGTGAAAGCTATGCTCTATGAAATTATTTTGCAGGGACGTCAATTGGGCTTTTTCGTGTTTCTGATAATGCAGAAGTCAGATGCTACCTTGATAGATACAGCTCTTCGGGATAATATCCCGTTGAAAATAGTCCTGGGTAACTCTGAAAAGCAGACATACGTTACGGCGTTTGGTGCAGGCGTCGATATACCAGACAGAAATTGCATGGTCGGAGAAGGTGTTTTTACTGATCCTGTACTCGCTCCAGAACCGAAGCTTGTTCAATGTCCATATTTTAAATTCGATATTCTACAAGCCTGTATACAAGCCCGGGTGGTGTAACCACCCGGGCTCCAGAAATAACGGAATAATATATTACACTCCTTATTTCTGATAATCAATAGAAAGGAGGTCAATACATAATGCTTGAACTAGGAGTGGATGAGATTACAGTAGTGCTTCAATTATCACCGAATTATAAAAACTGTCTTGCTATATCTGAGTGGGAAGAAGTGGCAGAAAATCTTATTGATAAATTTGTTAAAAAATCAGGATTCATAACAGTTTATGGTGATATGGAAGTAGAACAACGACCTCCTCAGGGATATACATATGCTTATAAATTTGGCGAACATAATTTTTATCTAGCAGTTGCTTATCATACATACCAGTTAAGCATGGGCATAGCAGTTAAATTAAGCGCACAAGCTTTAGATTATTATTGTGAAGCAACTGGATTAAAGGTGTATCAGTTTTTACAAAAAATAACAGAAAAGGAATATACAATAAGGCTTTCGAGAATTGATTTAACAGCTGATTACATAGATGAAGATGTAGATGTTACTGGAATATATCAAAGTTTGATGGATAACAAAGTTGGAATATTTCGAGAATATATCAGTAAGAAAACTGGTGAGACTGCATATAAGAGAAGTATGATGCAATATGAAGGATATTTGAAAGAGAAAGAAGTCCCGACTATTTATATTGGCAGTGTTCAATCCAATTCTCGAATCAGGATATATGATAAAAAGAGAGAACAGATTGAAAGAAAAGGTGTTAAGTTCGATAAGGCTATAAAATGTGACAACTGGGTTAGATTTGAAGGTGTATTTAGACACGAATTTTCACATCAGATTTCAGAAGAACTATTGAAGATAAAAACAGATATAGAATTTGCAAATCTGATAGCCTGCACATTAGCACAGAAATATAGATTTATGATTATAGATAATGGAGTAATAAACTGCGATACAGAATACACACAGATGCTTTTAGATTGCATCAGTAATAAGAGTTTCGCTTTGAAAGCTCCATCATCAAGAAATTACGATATTGCAAAAAGTGTTGCACATATTTTCTTTGGAAGCGGTGTCATGTCTACGTTATACAAAATTAAAGAAATTTGGGGCAAAGATGCAGTAGGAGCAATGATGAAATATATATCAGATTCATTGGATGAATGGAAACCTAACGATGATTGCAGATATTGGCTAAGAAAGAATACATCGGATTATAGAATGAACTATTCTGATTTTGATACATTTATGAGGGATAATATTTCTAATATGCTATAGAAAGGAGAAGCGGTGCTCTATGAAATATGAAGTTCCCATCTGGGAAAAATCCAACCTAACACTGGAAGAATCTGCTGCATATTTTGGCATCGGTGTAAATAAGCTCAGAGAGCTTACTGATGATAATAGTTGTCGCTTCGTCCTTTGGTGTGGCAGAAAGAGGTTGATAAAACGTAAATTATTAGATGATTATTTAGCAAAGACGTACTCAATATAATGTATAGGGAATGCGAAGTTGTTATGGACTATGAGAACACGTTTGAGCTATAATATAGTTGAGCGTGTTCTCTTTATAGTTATGAAAGGAGAATTATCATGGCAGTAGAGAGACGCAAAGACAATAAAAACCGTGTTCTGAAGGAAGGTGAGTACCAGAGAGCAAACGGATCATTTGAATATAAATGGAAAGACAAGAGAGGTAACCGTCATTCTATTTACGCAAAAACACTTGAAGAGCTTCGGAATAAAGAAATTGATGTTCTGCGAGATGCTTTAGATGGAATTAGGTCAGATAAAAATGATTTGACTATCAATGATTTATACAATTTGTGGGTGCAGCTCAAAAGAGGTTTGAAAGATAATACCTTTCAAAATTATAAATATATGTATACACAGTTTGTAGAGCCTGATTTCGGCACAATAAGGATTGTGAATTTAAAAAGAACAGATGTCAGGGCATTTTACAACCGTTTAGCAGAAGTACAATATCTTAAAATCTCGACTATTGATAATATCCATACAGTCTTGCATCAGGTTTTAGAGCTTGGTGTTGAGGATGAGTACTTAAGATATAATCCCTCTGATAATGGATTGAAAGAGCTCAAAAGAGTCCGCAATAATGATTCTGTCAAAAGAAAAGCATTAACACTTTCAGAGCAGGAATTATTTGAACAGTTTTTGAAAAATCCCGGAGAGTATAGTAAATGGTATCCTATTTTTACTGTCATGCTTTGGACTGGATTAAGAGTAGGGGAAATAACAGGATTGCGTTGGTGCGATATTGATTTTGAGAAGGATGAAATTAGCATTAATCACACACTTGTTTATTATTCAAAAGGTGGGATTAAGGGTTGTGACTTTGCAGTTAATACACCAAAAACTAAAGCGGGAAGAAGAATTGTTCCAATGATGCCTATTGTTAAAGAAGCCTTTTTACTGGAAAAGCAGAACCAAAGAGAACTTGAGATCAGTTGTGCCGTTATTATTGATGGTTACAAGGATTTTATATTTATCAATCGTTTCAGTGGGGTACAGCATCAAGGGACGTTAAATAAAGCATTAAGAAGAATTATTCGAGATTGTAACTACTATGTTTTAGATAACAGAAAAAACGATGAAGAAGTAACCCTGTTGCCCAAATTCAGTAACCACTCATTAAGACATACTTTCACCACTCGTATGTGCGAGTCAGGCATAAATGTCAAGGCAATGCAAGATATATTGGGTCACTCTGATGCAGGAACAACAATGAATATTTACGCAGAAGCGACAAAAGATTTAAAGTGCGCTGAAATGATTAATCTTGCTGAATATTTTAATAAGCAAAAGACTGTTCAATCAGGTACAATATGATTTACGACCGTTATACGACCAACTTACGACTATTTATAAAGAGTTAAGTAGAATAATAAAATGAAGATAAAAAAGAACATCCTGAAATAGGGATATAAAGAGTTATGGAGAGCAATAAATCCTTCGGTAAGATTTCCCGACTATGAAACCCATCGATTAGATTTAATCTTTTAAAAGCAAAAGCATTACGGTGTCCGAGATTTCTATTAACATTGAGCTGCATGAGATTGAACACCTTTGGGGTGTTCAACTTAATATGCTGCAATTGATAATC
>JAENWK010000032.1 GCA_016650045.1 Eubacteriaceae bacterium
CAGAAAAACAAATGGAGGAAAAAATCGTGCCAACACCCCATAACGAAGCTAAAAACGGTGATATTGCAAAAACCGTTTTAATGCCCGGAGATCCATTAAGGGCAAAATATATTGCCGAAACATTTTTAGAAAATGCCCTTCAGTTTAATGCGGTTCGAAATATGTTTGGATATACCGGCACTTATAAAGGTAAGAAGGTGAGTGTCATGGGATCCGGCATGGGAATGCCATCCATAGGGATCTACTCCTATGAACTATTCCGTTTTCATGATGTTGACCGGATTATTCGCATTGGCAGTGCAGGCGCGTATATCAAGGATTTAAAACTCTATGATTTGGTATTGGCTCAAAGCGCCTGGAGCGAATCGACCTATGCAAAAGTCCAAAACGGATGTACTAAAGACATTCTTTTTTCAGATGAATCATTGAATGGAATCATTGAATCGATGGCTAAAAACCTGGGTTATCCCATGACTAAAGGACGGATACATTCTTCAGACGTATTTTATTCTGAATCTTCAGTTGATGATTCAACGGGTAACAATAAAAAGAATGAGTGCCTTTGTGTAGAGATGGAAAGCTTTGCCTTGTTTCATAATGCCAATGTCACAGGGAAAAAAGCAGCCTGCTTACTCACTATCAGTGATAATCTAGTGACCCATGAAGAAATCAGCTCAAAAGACAGAGAACAGGCGTTTAGTCAAATGATGGACATTAGTTTAGAAGCTGCCATACAATATAATCCTTGCACCTAAAGGAAAAAAGAACTGCACTGATCCTGGATCCGGTTTATCTTGTGATTGTGTGGACATCAGGTTATAATTAAGTAAATACATTTGGAGGAAAATCATGAGAATATATATTGCCGCTTCATGGAAGCACCAGCACGCTGTGGAAATGCTCACCGATCTTTTGGAAGTACGGGGACATACTATTTTGTCCTGGATCCGTGAAGGCCGTCCGGAAGAAGCCTTTTTATCACAAAAAGAGCTTACCCATTTCATTCAATCCACTGAAGGGGAACGGGTCTTTGATTTCTGTATTAAATCAGTTACCAGTGCGGATTTGCTTGTTTATATCGGACCTTCGGGATGTGATGCCTGGGCGGAAATCGGGACTGCCTATGGGTCTAAAATCCCTGTTCTAGGGTTGCTTGCAAAGTCAGAACAAGTTGGTCTCATGCGTCATATGATTGAAAACTGGTATAGCTCCATAGCAGAACTTCTTGTGGCTGTAGATGAAGTTACAATGAAAAATAGTAATGTCTAGATGGAGGAGAAATGTTTAATTTTGATCAGTTACTGATTCTTTTCAGCGGGCTTCTTTTAATGGTGGTCATGTTTAGCTTTATTAATGAAAAAACCATAAAATTTCCCTATGAAATCGGATTGGTCGTTTTTGGATTTGTATTTATTGTGCTTGTGATTATGGGGCAAATGATGAATTTTATTCAAATCCCGCAAGAATTTTTAAATCTGTACAGAGAATTTGACTTCAGCGATTTTTTATTCCGTGGGGTTTTGTGTTTTATGCTTTTTAGCGGTGCCTCAAGAATTGAATTTGGCGATTTCAGTAAAGATAAATACTTAATTGGAAGCATGGCTATTATTGCAACCTTGGTATCAGCCGCTATTTACGGCCTGCTTTTTTGGGGATTCGGAGCACTTATTCACGTGAACATCAGCCTTTTACAGGCCGGTATTCTCGGTGCAATCGTAGCCCCTACTGATCCTATTTCAGCCATGAGCATTCTGGCAAAAGCTGGACTTTCCAAGAGGCTTACTCTTATTATTGAAGGTGAAGCTTTGTTTAATGACGGTGTGGCTGTAGCAGTATTTGCAACCCTGTTGAGTGCACTCAAACAAAGCACTGCCAATGTTTCGGTTCTGAGTTTTACCTGGGGGTTAACCACCGAGATTTTTGGGGCAGTATTGGTTGGGTTTATATTATCCTTTATTTTCTTTGAAATATTCAAGCATTCAGAAGATAAATACATTCAAATATTTTCAAGTCTGTTAACCGTCATGTTGGCTTATCTTATTTGTGAATTTCTAGGTTTTTCCGGACCTATTGCAGCGGTTATTTGCGGGCTTTACTATGCAACAGGCATTGCCAAACTTAAAAGAATAAGAAGTGAGCAAATGTCACAAGAGGTTCGCAGGTTATTTTATTCCTTTTGGTCAGTGGTTGATAATCTTTTAAACGGGTTATTATTTCTTTTGGTGGGACTGTTATTTCTTGACATCCAAAACTTCAACACACTGTCGGGTCTAACGATTGTTATTGTTGCCATAGGGGCAATTGCTGCCAATACTATAGCCAGAATGGGTGGGGTATATGTATCACTGTTATTTAATAGGGACCCACCTATTGGCTTAAAAAACCATAAGTTTAATGTTTTTTTAACATGGGCAGGACTCAAAGGCGGTTTGTGTTTAGCCCTAGTTATGGGAACAAGCGCATTCTTTCCACAGCATGTCTATAATGTGTTTTTGGTTTCGACCTATGCCATCGTAATATTTACCACGGTTTTCCAGGGACTGTCCGTAGGAAAAGCATATATCAGACTGAATAAATAGAAAGATCACTACCCATTATAAGAGATTGAGCTCTGGCATTTGCCGGAGCTTTTTTCATCTATACAATGGGATCTGTGTGTGGGATAATGGGAAAAACACGTAAGCAATTGCGAAAACTGACATCAAAGCAATTTACGGTTGTGCTTGTAAATTTTGCAATTAACTAAAAAAACATGATGAAGGTGAGAGATTTTTATGAAAATATTACATACCGCTGACTGGCATCTCGGAAAAAATATCGAAGGACATAGTCGGATGGATGAGCAGGAATGCTTTCTCAATGACTTTAGCGAAATTGTGGAAAGAGAAGACATCGATTTGGTGATCATTGCCGGCGATGTATATGATAGCTATAACCCACCGGCTCGGGCCGAAAAAATGTTTTATGAGGCCCTTAAACGTCTATCCAATCATGGGGAACGGCTCATTCTGGTCATCGCCGGAAATCACGATAACCCCCAACGGCTGGAAGCACCTGGCCCACTGGCCCGAGACCATGGGATACTCATGGCAGGGGTTCCAAAAACCATTATAGAACCAGGAACTTATGGAAACCATGAGGTAGTGGATTCCGGAGCCGGCTTTGTTGAGATCCAAATTAATGGCGAGAAAGCGATGATTCTATTATTACCCTATCCCAGTGAAAAAAGACTCAATGAAGTATTATACGATGAGGTCACCGATGATTCCGGCAATCAGAAATCCTATAGTGATCGTATTTTTTCTTATTTCAACCAATTGGAATCCCATTTCAGAGAAGATACCATTAATCTGGTTACCTCCCATATTTTTGCCATGGGCAGTGAAGAAGGGGGCTCTGAGCGGAGCATTCAACTGGGGGGAACCTATATTGTTGAAGGCCGTTGTTTTCCGGATATGGCCCATTATATCGCTTTGGGACATATCCATAAACCACAGATCATTCCCGGAACCAAGGGCCGCGGACGCTATGCCGGGTCACCGATCCACTTTAACCGTCGGGAGATTACCTACGGGAAAAAATGCATGGTTGTAGAAATTGTGGTTGAAAATGGAAAGACTTTAAAAAATAATATCCGCGAAATCGATTTAAAAATATATAAACCCATTGAGGTCTGGCAATGCGAAAGTGTTGAAGCGGCCATTCTTAAATGTCAGGAAAATGCTGAAAGATCCTGTTGGGTTTATCTGGAAATCGAAACGGATCATTATATTCGCGAGGATGAAATAAAAAAAATGAAGGAGTATAAGGCTGATATTCTGGAAGTTATTCCAAGGTTGACCACCATCCTGACCGAAGAAAAATTGGAGAAATTAACCGAGCAATCCTTTGGGGATGTATTTAAAGAATTTTATCGTAAAGAGCGGGGAACCGAAGCCGATGATGAGGTTTTGGAGCTGCTGCTGTCCCTGGTTCTTCAGGAGGAAAAATCATGAAACCTATGCTGCTTAAAATAAAAGGCATTAACAGCTTTATCGAAGAGCAAACCATTGATTTTAACGAGCTGACCCAGGGAGGGATTTTTGGTATTTTTGGTCCTACCGGCAGCGGAAAATCAACGATTCTCGATGGCATTACCCTGGCACTGTATGGCAAGCTTTCACGAAACAGTACGAATTATATTAATCTCAATGAACAAAAAGGCAGTGTTGTTTTCGAATTTATCATTTCCGGAGCGAAACATCAAACCTACCAGGTAAGCCGGGAATTTGTGCGCAACAAAAATGGCGGGATTAACCAGGGAAAGTGTCAGCTTCTGGAATTATCCTCTGAATCACCTCAGGTTTTAGCGGATCGATCGACCGAAGTCAGCCGATGCTGTGAAGAAATTATTGGTCTTAGCCTAACGGACTTTACCCGAACCGTAGTGTTGCCTCAGGGAAAATTCAGCGATTTTCTCAAACTGGAAGGAAAACCCCGAAGAGAAATGCTGGAGAGACTCTTTAATTTATCTAAATACGGTGATGACCTGACCAACCGGGTAAAAGCTGAAAAAATAAAAGCCACTGAAGTACTCCACCGATTGGAGGGACGCCTGAACGGATATGAAGACGTTTCGAAAAAAGCTTTGGAAGAAAAAAAATCAGAATATCAAACCATCCAAAAGAACTTGAAAGTTCAGGAAAATGGTCTTAAAGTCATTATCAGAGAATTATCAGAAGCTGAAAAGCTTTGGGCATTGCAACAGGAATTAACAGCGGCACTTGAAGAAGCAAAGGATTTAACACATAAGGAATTAGAAATCAAAGAAAAAGAAAACCAATTGGATCAAGGAAAAAAAGCCCAAAGTGTTATCGCATCCATTGAGTCCGGGGAAAGACTTGCCCGGGAAATCAGGGATCTGGAAGAAAAGCTGACAATCAATAAAGATAGCCGGCGCAATCTTTTGACAGATAAAGATGTGGCAGAAGAAGACTGGATAAAAATTGAGGATGAAAAAAACAATGATCTTCCGAAAATTCGGGAAAAGCTTTCTCGAATCATGGAAGCCATTAGTTTTAAAAAAGAAGAAACTGCTTTAGAACTTGAGATTAATGAACTCATAAGCATTTACAATGGGTGTGACGAAAAGAATCAATGCCTTGAAAAAGAAAAACAGGGTTTTGCTGAAAAAATAAATGCAAAGAAAACAAAACTAGCTGAAGATGAGATTAAAGAAAAAAAACTTCGGGTATCCGTTGCTTACCGGGAGAAAGTCAACCAGGGCGCAGGGTTCACTGAAAAGATAAAAACCCAGGAAGATGACATTAAACGGAGCAGGGATCGGATTGATAAAAATGGCCTGAAAATTGAGAAACTTATTCAGGAATGCAATCATTTAATTGAGAAAAAAAATAGCCTTGAAATGAGTATCCAGGATTACTCAGATAAACTTTTGAGTCATACAAAGAGTCTGCCCTGTACCCCTGAGGAACTTCAAAAGCTTAGGGATGAATCCGTTAAGGTTTTAAACCTTTGGGAAAAACAAAAATCCTTCAAAGAAAGAATAAACAATCAAACTCTAAAGATCAATGAGCTAAAAGAAAAAATTGACCTGAAAAATACCGTTAGAGAATCATTGTTAAGGGAATGCGAACAGCTGAAAAAAGAGCTGACGGCCCTTCAAAATAAGAACCTGGGAGCAAAGTTCAGAGAACAGCTCATTAAAGGCGAGGCTTGTCCTGTATGTGGCTCAAAAGAGCATCCCTTTGAAGAACAGATCCCGGGAGCAGCGGAAACAGGGAGAATAAAAGGTCTGGGAAAAAACCAGTTATTAAAGGAAAATGCCTTAACCGCTTTAATTTCTGAAATATCAGAATTAACAGGCAGTTTAAAGGCAGAAACCAATAATCAATTGGCTCAAAAAAATGAGTTGGATACTTTGGGGGAAACTGTCAAAGATGAAACTCCGGATTCTCTGATAAAACAACACCGAACCCTAAATCAAGCCAGTGAAATATGGGAAGAGCAAAAAAAAGCATGGGAAGGTCTTAAAAATAACTGTGATCATGACTTGCTCAGCCTGACCGGGGATATTAAGGAAAAAAATGCGGAATTAAAATTCTTTGAAAATCAAACCAAAGAAATTGAGTTGGAAAATCAGCTTACCAAGGAAGCATTAAAAAGAGTACGGGTAGATTTGGAAAAACTTTCAAAAGACACAACCATCATTGATTTTACAGGTGAGAACTTCAGGATTATTGAAATGGATATCGATCGAAATGAACTGGCAGTGAGTCTTGAAAAACTTCGCAAAGCCCTCGAAGAAGATCAAATAAAAGGGAATGGGATAAGCGAAAAAATTATTGAATTAAACGGTCAAATGCGAGAAGCGCAAACCGTGGGTAATGAAAAGAAAAAACAGCGAATTGAAAAGCAAAACGCCATCGTGGCCAAGGTTGGCCAAGGACAGGAAATGTCAAAGCTATGGAATCTTCAAAAAACTTCCAAGGATGATATAAAACGCATCAGTACTGACTGGGTTGACCTTAAAGAAAAGCTGGTAAAATTACAGAGTGCTTTTGGAAAAGTTCAGGAAATAGTCATTTCCCAAGAGGCCATTCTTAGGACTTTACATGTCCAAGATAACAATGCAGAACAAAACCTGAAACAGCAACTCGATTCATTGGGGTTTAAAAATTGCCAGGCCGTGAAAGAGGTTGTTCTAACCCCGGCAGTCATGGCCAATTTGCAGTCTTTTATTAAGGACTATTATGAAGCCCTGTCAAAGAATAACGGGATTTTAGAGGATTTGAATAAAAAAGTGAATGGCCGTCAGTTAAGCGTTGAAAAATTAGCGGCACTGAAAATTGATTTTCAAGCCGTTACAGAAAATGTTGATGGACTTAAAAAACAGGAAAATCAGCAGGATGCAGAAGTGAAAAACTTGGAAATTCGGTTAAAAGAACTCAGTGAATTTTTAACGGAAAAAGAAAAAATTGATCATCGCATTGCCCTGATTGTGGATCTTGAAAAACTTTTCTCAGGTAAAAAATTTGTCGAATTTGTGGCGGTGGCACGGTTGAAATATATTTCCATCGAGGCATCCAAACGTCTGACGGAAATTAGTAATGGCAATTATGGTTTGGAAGCCGATGGGGAGGGACGCTTTATCATCAGAGATTACAAAAATGGCGGGGCTTCAAGAGATCCTTCCACTCTTTCAGGAGGAGAAACCTTTCTGGCATCCTTAGCCCTGGCTCTGGCATTGTCAGCGGAAATACAATTAAAAGGTCGGGCACCCCTGGAATTTTTCTTTCTGGATGAAGGGTTTGGATCGCTTCATGAAGATGCTTTGGAAGTCGTTATGAATTCCATTGAAATGCTGCACCATGAAAAATTAAAGGTGGGGATTATCAGTCACGTGGAATCCATTAAAAACAGAATGCCTGTGAAGCTCCTTATTACCCCGGCAGAAGCAGGCGCAGGCGGCAGTCGCATAAGAATTGAAAAATAAATGGGGGAAGATCAAAATGGAAAAGGCTCAAGAATTCATAATAAAATATACGAAAAGAAAAAGTTTGAGATTATCCTTTACAAAGGACGCTTTAATCGAGGTCCGCGCGCCTTTGGGAACATCCCGGAAAATCATTGATGATTTCGTAAAAAATCACCATGACTGGATTGAAAAATATTATGCTGCGGTAAAGAAGCAGGTTGACAGCCGAGACGGTTTTCATTTGAGTTTCGGAGATCAGCTTTTGTTTTTTGGAAAAACCTATGATTTAGTTCCCATGGATGAAAAAAACTCCGGGTTTAACGGAGAATGTTTTTATGCCCATCGAATGCTCGGTTCCCAGGAGCTGAAAAACGAAGTAGTCACAACCTATCGTGATCTGGCGCAACAGGTTTTGGTTCAACAGGTGGAGAGCATTAGCCAACACATGAAATTAAAACCTCAGTCTGTGAAAATTAACGGGGCAAAATCACGATGGGGTTCCTGCTCCAGCAAGGGTAGGCTTAATTTTTCATGGTATTTAGTGATGGCCGATGAAGCTACTGTTAATTACGTGGTTGTTCATGAGCTGGCCCATCTTTTAGAAATGAACCATTCCCCCAAATTTTGGAAGATTGTTGAGCAGATCCTTCCGAATTATCAACAGGAAAAGAAAAAATTAAAAGAGCTCCAGAAAACTCTGATTACCCAGAAATGGGAATGAAAAACCGATTTATAAGTAACAAACCCGTCCTGGGGTCAATGTTAAATCGTTGGCTGCTCCATGCTCAGGCTATCAAACGCTTGGCATGATGCAGACATCATATTACCGTTGTCCCTGGGATTTACTTTTCTACTTTGTTTATAGTCTGACCATAGGGTTACGCCTATGGTTTTTTATTGCAAAAAACTTGACTTTTGAATATATATAGTGCATAGTGTATATAAGCGATATACACACTATGACGGTTAACAGGAGGTGAACCTTTGAACATCATTATTAGCAATAGCAGTGCCAAACCAATTTATGAACAAATTGCCATGCAAATAAAGAACATGATTATCCGTGGAGAATTATCCTCTGGGGATGTGTTGCCAAGCATGCGTTTTTTGGCCAAAGAGCTGCGCATTAGTGTAATTACAACCAAACGTGCCTATTCCGACTTAGAACGGGATGGCTTTATTGAAACGGTGACCGGAAAAGGCAGCTTTGTCGCCAATAAAAATATGGCCTTTATCAGGGAAGAACAATTAAGACTGGCTGAAGAATACCTTCAAAAAGCAGTGGACATTGCCAGGAGCAGTGACATTCTCTGTGAAGAACTCACAGAAATAATAGCGGTTTTATACAAAGGAGAGTAAAAAATGATCAATGCATTAGAGATTCGAAATTTAAACAAAAAATATGGTGATTTTCAATTAAAAGATGTGAGCTTTAACGTTCCAAAAGGAAGTATTGTCGGATTTATCGGTGAAAATGGTGCCGGAAAAACCACAACGCTCAAAGCTATTCTTAATTTAGTCGGCCGCGACAGTGGTATCATTGAAATGATGGGAATGGATATAATTAAAGAAGAAAAAAAGATCAAAGAAAACATCGGGGTTGTCTTCGATGGGTGTAATTTTCACGATAATTTAACCACCGGGGATATCTCGAAAATGATGGGATGTATTTATGAAAATTGGAATCCTGTTATTTACAAAAAATATCTTTCAAACTTCAAACTTCCTGAAAATAAAAACATAAAAGAATTTTCCCGGGGTATGAAAATGAAACTGCAAATTGGCGTGGCCCTTTCCCATGAACCGACGTTTTTAATTTTAGACGAGGCGACCAGCGGATTAGACCCCATTGTCAGAGAGGAAATCCTCGATGTTTTTATGGATTTCATCCAGGATGAGGAGCATTCCATTTTAATTTCTTCTCATATTACCAGCGACCTGGATAAAATTGCGGATTACATCGTTTTTATTCATCAGGGAGAAATTCTTTTGAATGAAGAAAAAGAAACACTGTTGGATGGTATGGGGGTACTGAAATGCGGCAGCGAAGAGTTTAGTAAACTCGATCAGGATGAATACATTCGCTATCGGAAAAATCAGTTTGGCTATGAAATTCTGGTAAAAGATAAATGGAACATCAAGAAGAAATATCCCGAGGCCATTGTGGATGGCGTCTCTATTGAAGAAATCATGTTATTTTATATTAAGGGGGAAAAATAATGAAAGGACTCATTTTAAAAGACCTGCTCAATTTAAAGGGAACCTTTAAAACACTGGGAGTTATGATGCTTCTATTTGCAGTTATTTTTATTCCAGCGGGTAATAACTTTGTTTTTGGCATGATTATTTTTATGTTCGCTATGATGGTTATTACTACCATTAGTTATGATGATCTGGCCAAGTGGGATGCCTATGCCCTGACCATGCCGGTGACGAGAAAAGAAATTGTTCTGAGTAAATATTTAGTGATGGGAATTCTGAATATTTCAGGCACCATCGTAGCTCTGCTGATTGGAATCATTGGAACAATGATTATGGGAAGACACTTTTCCATGGAGATTTTGGCAATCATTGGGGTCATTTTTCTCATCGCTCTTATTTTCGGGAGCTTGATTCTCCCCTTGATTTATAAATTTGGAGCTGAAAAAGCCCGTCTGATGCTAATTATATGCGTTTTGATTCCCATGGGGATATTCTTTTTATTAGCGCAAATGAACGTGCCAATCCCGACTGAGGGCAATCCTTGGATCTGTCTTTTGTTATTGCTGGGTTTCACTCTGGGCGGCCTGATTCTTTCCTTTCTAATTTCATTGAGACTTTATGAAAAGAAGGAATTTTAAAAAAATATTATATCAATTATTAAATATCCCTTTGCAACCAATTGATTTCGATAACTTAGCTGATAATAAAAAAGTGTCTGAGTACATGCTCAGACACTTTTTACGATAACACCGTTAGGCTTCCAGACGTTCCATTAAAGCCTCTTCGAAGGCATTAATCCCCAAACGATCGATGACGCCAGAAATACGTTCGCCATCAACACCGAGAATCATATATGTTTCAAAGATTTTTTCAATAAGTTCGGGAATCTCTTCAACGGCATAAAGATCTGTGAGTCGGTCGCCGAATCGGTAACTGCGACCCATACGTCCACCGAGATATACAGCAATTCCCCGGGCTTCTTCGGTCATGGCTTCAAAATCACACACTTGAGCGCATTTACCGCAATTCACACAGAGTTTTTCGTTCCAAACCAGTTTCTTATCAACCAGAGTAAGCGCTTTTGTCCGGCAGATCCTGGTGCACTTGCCGCAATTTGTACAATGCTCGGCATCGTATTGAACATAGGACTGACCGACAAAGCCGATATCATTGGTATTTGCTTTGGCACAGTTGTTAGGGCATCCCACAAAGGTGAGTTTGGTTTTAGAGTGGAGATCCTGTCCAAAAAACCGATCATGACATTCGCCACAAAGCTTTTGAGTGTCATATAAACCATGAAGGCAAACCGTACCCTTACAGGACACCAAAGGACGAACCTTTTTTCCGGTGCCACCATGGGTGAGTCCGGCGGCGTTAATGGCAGATTTAACGGATTCAATGTCATCATATTTAATCCAGGGAATTTCGATGGCAAGTCGAGTGGTTTCCCCAAGGTAGCTCCGACCATATTTTTCAGCAATTTCCGCCAGGGTTTGGATTTCTTTTGATGTGAAATTTCCGGCACGGCTTAAAATACGAATAGAAAAATAACCGTCCTGTTTTTGGGATAAGATACCCTGAGCTTTTAATGCTGCAATTTTTTTTTGTGTGATCATGATTTACCTGCTTTCTCTTTTAGAGTACTATTATTTATTTTCGTTGTATCAGTTTATTCCTTTTTTCTAAAAATCATATTAATTTTACATGCTCTTAAGGAAGCAACTCTGTTAAAATAATAAGAATTTGTATAAAGACAGGGATCCAGAATGCTTAAACTTGAACAAGTTTCAAATATTAGAAGTTTGTAATCCCAATCAGGCAAAAAAAGTGTTAGAGCAAAAGAGAAGACTATTAAGTGGTTAAAAGTTATTTCAAAACAGATTTTAAATAGATCACAAAAATATCCACTTGGCTATCAAGAAAGAGTCAAACAAAAATAATCTAAGATTTAAACCCTATTTTAAATACATCTCATGTTACGGTTGGGTACTTTTATTTTACAATAAACATAAACAAAATGGAATTTTTAAATTCCTTGAATTATATCGTTACTATTAGATTGTGAATATCATGAAATTCTGATAAAATAAGCTAAAAAGAAATGAGGTGCTCCATGGTAGCATTTAAGAACACTGCACCAGTCGTGTGGCTATTGGTCGCGATTGCTGTATGTGTCAGCGGTATTATTTTATTATTTGATGTGAAACTTGCCTGGGAAATCATAGAGATGAGCATCTCTGGATTAGTTTTTGTGGTTGGAATCATGTATCTCATCTCGGTGATATTAAAAACAAGCGAAAACAGGTTAAAAACCCTGGGGATTGGACTTTTATGTGTATTTGGTGGAATCGCCCTTTTCGCAACACCTCAAATCATCAAAGGAACCTTCAATATGGTAGCAGGTGCTCTTGGAATGCTGATTGGTTTTTTAGTCCTTTTAAATGGCTTAAAGCTGAGAAGAGATGGTGCAGCCTGGGTTGGAACACTTTTTACAGCATTATTATATATTGTCTTGGGGTTCGACATGCTTATTTTCGCAAACCAGGGACGACTTTTCGGTTTAATATTCGGGATTTACCTGATACTCTTTTCATTCAATATTTTTGGGGATGCTCTGGTGAACCTTATGGGCTCCAATACTGGAGTGCAGAAAATCAAAAAACATGTTCGGGTTTCACTCCCTGTGGTGTTTGCGGCTTTTTTGCCCATAAGGATGTTAAAAAAGGTGAATAAATTAGTCGAAGAAGAACCAAATTCTTTGCTACTCCTTTCTGATAAAACAAAGAAAAAGGCCATAGATCTGGAAATTTATGTTCATACCCGGGAAGGGCTTATTCCGGGAATGGGGCATGTGGATATTTGTATGGGAGACTTGGTTTACAGTTATGGAAATTACGATGATGCCACCTGGAAAATGGGTGGATTCTTTGCGGATGGTGTTATGGTGGAAATGGACAGAGCGTCTCATATTAAACAGGCATTGGAAGTGGAGAAGAAAATTCTCATGGTATATGGCCTGGCCCTGACACCGGAACATAAAAAGGGCGCACAGGATAAGCTGAATGAAATCATCAAGGAATTACTCCCTTGGGAACCATTGGCTGAGCAATCTGAAAAAGGGGAAATTAATGGAAAGCCAGAAGAATACAATGATGTTTCCAGTCAATTGTACAAGGATACCGGGGCGCGTTTTTATAAGTTCAGATTTGGCAATCCCTTTAGAACTTATTATGCTATGGGAACGAACTGTGTCAAACTGGTGGATACAGTGGTAGGTAAAACTGGGATTGACCTTTTAAGGATTAATGGGATTATCACGCCAGGAGCTTATTTAGATTATCTTGACCGATTATATGAACGCGGGGATTCTATTGTGGTAACCCGAACCCTTTATCAGGACATTGATGAAAAAGACGTTTCTTGATTTTTTAAGTAGCATCATTTTTTCCTCCTGGAATTGGGAATGTTCAATTCCCTTGTTACCTTCATTATACAGAGGACCGTATATAGTTGCTGTTGGCATTTCTTTGAATTTTGTTATGAAGATGTTATAAAGATTGTTTAAAAGTGGTTTTATTCAGCTATTAGTTTCTATTACAATAGCTTAAACTGTTTATTATGATAGTCAATGATCCCCTCGGTTTTAAGTGTTGACAGGACTCGGGACAAAGCACTGCGATCCACACAGAGAAAATCCGCCAGTTCATTTCGGGTATAGGAAATCTCGAATTGGGGGCACCCTTTTTTTTCGGCTTGAAGGGAGAGATAGGATAAGACCTTGTCGCGAATGGTTCGCAGGGATAAAAGTTGGTTCTTCCTGTTAATGAGCATGTTTTTTCGAGCGATAATTTTCAGTAAATTTTCAATGAGCTGGTTATGGAAACGGCAGCTTGATGGACAGGTGGTGATGATTCGTTGAATGCCAATAAACAATACAGTGCTGTCTGCGGTTGCCAGAACAGTCACAGGACTTTTGGTGACACCGGCACAGGCAAAGGTTTCACCAAAAATATGACCGGGCTTTAGCTCGGTAAGAATGGAACGATTTCCCATATAATCTTCCTGGATAATTTGAATCTCCCCGGATAATAAAATACCCACCGAGGATACCGGATTTCCGGTTAAAATAATAATTTCGCCCTTAATGTAGTTTTTTTCTTCGCTGCCCAGGCATTGAAGCATGGCCTCAAAATTTTCTCCGACTTCTTCAAATAATTTAATATTTCTTAATATTTCCAATTTATTTTTCATAATGCCTCTTTATGTTGCATATGCAACAGTTATTATGGGTAAATTATAGTATGATTGGATCAAGAAATCAAGTAGGAGGAAAAAATAATGATACGAAAAATAATTACAATTGATGAACATAAATGCAACGGCTGTGGACTTTGTGCCGATGCCTGCCACGAAGGCGCCATTGGGATGGTGAATGGCGTGGCAACGCTTTTAAGAGATGACTACTGCGACGGCCTGGGGGATTGTCTTCCCACCTGTCCAACAGAAGCTATTACCTTTGTAGAACGAGAAGCCGATGCCTATGATGAGGCTGCGGTGCTGGAAAATATGAAAAAGAAGGAACATTCAAAAATGAAAGAAGAAAAAAAGACGGGTGGATGCCCAGGCACTCATGCTAAAACCATTAATAGACAAGTTACCAAAGAGGATGATGGCCTTGAACCATTGGCCTGCGGATGCCCGGGTTCTTCTTCAAAACCCATCATTCGGGAAAATGACGGCTGCGATTGCAATGATGAGAAACCAGGTATTGTTGCGGTACCAATGTCTCAACTCAATCAATGGCCGGTTCAAATTAAACTTGCCTCGGTAAATGCTTCCTATTTTAACGGTGCTCATTTACTCATTGCTGCGGATTGTACGGCTTTTGCCTATGGCGATTTTCACAATCGATTCATTAAAAACAAAATCACTTTGGTAGGATGCCCTAAACTGGATTCAGTGGATTATGCTGAAAAACTAACTGAGATTTTAAGAATTAACGATATTAAAAGTGTGACAGTGGTGCGGATGGAAGTTCCCTGTTGTGGAGGTATTGTAACAGCGGTTACCGAAGCCATGAAAAATTCCGGAAAAATGATTCCATGGCAGGTTTATACCATCACCACGGATGGAAAAGTTTTAGAAAATGCTTGAAAATGGTTTTAAGAGGATCGGTTAGGGGTAGTAATACTAAAGACCTTGTAAAATAGGATGTTGTAAATAAATGACACGTGGGAGACACATTGATGAAAAACAATGAATTTGCCATTAGAACAATATTTTTCACTGTGTTTCTGGATTTATTAGGATTGGTGGTTATCATTCCAATATTGCCTGCCCTTCTCCTTGATCCTATTAATGGTATAGTACCAGCAACTTCTTCTTTTTCAACACGAACCATGTTATGCGATTTTCATCACTCAAACTTGAAAATTGAAACTCAACGATTTATTCTTAGGTTGTTATTAAAAAAGTCGTCAAGGTCCCTTGCACTATAGGGATGGCGACTTTTTTTGGGACCATAATCAATCTTTAAGAGCGATTGACCTATTGTAAAATTAGAATGATTATGATATTATACTCTTGTCGATACATATATATACATGTTGATATACTAGCAAAATTTTACTGTTGTAAGATCATAAATTATAACATAAACTGAGGTATAACAAAATTATGCGAAAAAATTATTTTGGAGGAAAAAATTATGTCATTTAATATTGCAGTTGCAGGCAAAGGCGGGGTTGGAAAAACAAGCCTTTCCGGTATACTTATTGAATATTTAGTATCAAAAGGTCTGGGCCCGATTTTAGCAGTGGATGCAGATGCCAATGCGAATTTAAACGAAGTCCTGGGTGAAGTCATTGAACTTTCCATTGGCGAGATCAAAGAAGAAGTTAATAAAGCGGAAATGGCAGGCGTGCCATTACCACCGGGTGTGACAAAATCAGATTTCTTTCAGCTGCGTTTAAACCAGGCGATTGCTGAAGGTAACGGCTATGATCTTCTGGTGATGGGTCGAAGCCAGGGCGCCGGCTGTTATTGTTATGTGAATGGGATTTTAAAAAATCAGCTGGATATTTTAGCAAAAAATTATTCCCATATCGTTGTGGATAATGAAGCGGGTATGGAACATTTGAGCCGTGGTACTTTAGGGAAAATTGATATTCTCCTTCTTGTGAGCGACAGTTCTCGCCGTGGCATCCAGGCGGTTGGCCGTATTAAAGAATTAGTGGCAGAGCTGAATTTAAAGGTGCCTGTCATTAAATTGATTGTTAATCGGGCACCAGGCGGTGTTCTTAATGAGGGCATCGCAGAAGAAATTGAACGGCAGGGACTTGATCTTATTGGCGTTGTGCCTCTGGATCAGAATGTTTTTGAATATGATGCCTATGGAAAACCTTTGGTTGATCTTCCGGCGGATTCACCTTCAAAAGTCGCTTTAAGGGAAATTGTTGATAAATTAGGAATATTAAAGAAATAAATAATTTGGTTGGATAAATACAGGTTTGTCTATAATCTTAGGAAGGTTAAATCTTTCTAAGATTATTTAAATCAAAACTGCGAAAAAGGGGGAGATGAAAATGCATAAAGTACGATTTGTAGTAAAGGGGAAACGAAGTCTCGAATTTATCGCAAGAGATCAGGAAAACTTATTAGAAGCAGCTCGAAGGGCGGGGATCATGATTGATTCACCCTGCAGTGGAAATGCCACCTGCGGTAAGTGTAAAGTGAAGATAACACATGGCAAGGTTCAAACCACGAAAACCAGGCATGTTTCTGAGGAAGAAATTGCCAGGGGAATCGTACTTTCCTGCAATTCAACGGTGATTGGTGACATTGAGGTAGAAGTTCCGGATTTGGCATCTTCTTTTGTAAACGAAATGCAAATCACAGATCTCTCTAAAAATGAGAATAAAAACATTACCTACGTCCGTAAGAAGATGATTAAAACAGGCATGACCAACGCCAGTCGTCTTTGGTCTGAGGTCATTCAATTACCGCCGCCTTCTCTTGAGGATAGTATTTCCGATGAAGATCGTTTGCGACTCTATTTTAAAAAGCATTTGGGTTATCACGATATCTCCATGAGCTTGGACGTCATCAGAAAGCTTCCGGATGCATTTAGAGCGAAGGATTTTAAAATCGAAGTCATTTGCCTTAAGCGCAGAGATGTTGCGGAAATTCTTGACATTAAGCCTGCCAACGCTAAAAAAACAGTGCTTTACGGAATGGCCCTGGACATTGGAACGACCTCAGTTTCGGCATGTTTGGTGGATATGAATACCAATGAAATTGTAACGAAAACCTCTTTGGGAAATGCCCAGGTTAAATATGGAGCAGATGTTATTAATCGGATTGTCTATTCTGAAAAACCAGGTGGTCTTGAAAATCTGAGACGGGCCATTGTGGATGAAACCATTAACAACCTTATCGAGAAAATGGTGATAGCCATCGGCATATCCAGAGAAGATATTTATGAAGTTTGTGCCGCTGGAAATACCACCATGAATCACCTTTTGTTGGGAATAAATCCGGATTACCTGAGACGTGAACCCTTTATTCCGGTTATTAATAATATCCCGGAAATGAAATGCTCTGAAATTGGAATTAAAATAAACCCCGAGGGGAAAATATATCTGGCGCCATCGGTTGCCAGTTATGTTGGCGGAGATATTACGGCGGGAGTTTTTGCCGTGCCGGTATGGATGCGTGACGACTATACCATGCTGGTTGATCTTGGAACCAATGGAGAAATTGTTTTTGGAAATAAGGATTTCCTGATGACCTGTGCCTGCTCAGCTGGA
>JAENWK010000134.1 GCA_016650045.1 Eubacteriaceae bacterium
GGATACATTAATAAAAATGGGGTTTTGACCATTGAAGTGACAAAAGATTTTGACGATTCCACGGTATCAAAGATTTTGGATATGGTTCAAAATGCCAGCAGGCGAAAAGCGCCGACAGAGAAATTCATTACAAAATTTGCCAGATATTACACCCCAGTGGTAGTTTTTAGCGCCATGGCACTTGCAATCATTCCGCCCTTGGTGATTCCCGGAGCAGGTTTTTCAGATTGGCTTTATCGTGCCCTGGTATTTTTAGTGGTATCATGCCCATGCGCTCTGGTAATTTCCATACCACTGGGATTCTTCGGAGGCATTGGCGGTGCTTCAAAGCGGGGAATCTTAATCAAAGGCAGCAACTATCTGGAAGCTTTGAATGATGTGGAAACCGTTGTATTTGACAAAACCGGTACCCTAACCAAAGGCATTTTTAAAGTAACAGAAATAAACCCTCAAAATGAATTTACCAATGAAGAACTCATCAAATATGCAGCCTATGCCGAAAGTTATTCAAATCATCCCATTGCGACCTCGATTATGAAAGCGTACACCAATGAAATCGATCAGAAGAGCATTGAAAATCACCAGGAAATTCCGGGACACGGCATCAAGGTAACGGTGGGGGGCAAAGAAGTTCTTGCCGGCAATAACCGATTAATGGACAGTGAAAAGATTATTTACAATGATGTTGAGACCCTGGGTACGGTGCTGCATATTGCAATTAATCACCACTATGCAGGGAATATCATTATTTCAGATGAAGTTAAAGAAGACTCGGCCCAAGCCATTAAAGCCCTGAAAGCTCTAGGCATTAAAAAAACGGTGATGTTAACCGGAGATTTAAAAACGGTAGGGGATAAAATCGGAAAACAGCTAGGATTGGATGAAGTTTATTCAGAATTACTCCCAGGGGACAAGGTTGACAAACTTGAACTCCTGGAAATAAAAAAATCTCCTAAGGGAAAACTGGCATTTGTTGGTGACGGAATCAACGATGCCCCTGTTCTGGCACGAGCCGATATTGGCATTGCCATGGGCGGGTTGGGTTCCGATGCTGCCATTGAAGCAGCTGATATTGTCATCATGAACGATGAACCATCCCAGATAGTGACGGCCATAAAAATAGCGAAAAAGACGCGGAATATCGTTATGCAGAATATCGTGTTTGCCCTGGGTATTAAAGCCATATTCCTGGTGTTGAGCACCTTCGGTTTAGCTACCATGTGGCAGGCTGTGTTTGCGGACACAGGCGTTACATTAATTGCGGTTTTCAATGCCATGAGAGCCCTGAATACGAAAAATATTTAAAATCACTCATCCGATAATTAACTAAACCACCCTTTGCATAATCAGCGAAGGGTGGTTTTTTGTTACGTCTTAATTTGTTTATTTTGCTTATTTAGATGCAAGGGCTGCGTTAAGTATGTCTACGAGAGCATCGACACTGGTATTATGAACGGCACAGGCTTCTTCCAGGGATTCCTGCTGTGAAGACGGACATCCAAGACAGTGCATACCAATATTCAATAAAATAGGTGCAAGATCAGCATCCATTTGTAATAAATCACCAATTAACGTACTTTTTGTTACTTTTTGCATAAAAACCTCCATATTTCTTTTTTAAAATAATATTAATTTACTATTGCTTGAAGATAGTATAACACAATAATAGCCAAATTGGGATCAGAAAATCATTATTTAATTAAAGAAAAAAGCAAAAAAATCACAAACAGTGTTGACACAGAGGATAATTATTATTAAAATAGACATATTGGCACTCAATCAATAAGAGTGCTAACAAACTTGCGTTATTTTGAAAGGACACATAAAATGGAAAAAAAGCAGTTTAAATCAGAATCAAAACGTCTGATGGATTTGATGGTCAACTCAATTTATACAAACAAAGAGATTTTTCTTCGTGAATTGATTTCAAATGCATCAGATGCAATCGATAAAGTTTATTATAAAACGTTAGCCGATAATAACAAAAAATTCAACAAGGATGATTACTACATCCGGATTATGCCAAACAAGGATGATCGAACCCTGGTCATTGAAGATACCGGAATCGGTATGACTGAAAAAGAACTGGAAGAAAATTTAGGAACCATTGCCAAAAGCGGTTCCAGTGATTTCAAGTCTGAACAGGAAATGGAAGAAGAATTTAATATCATCGGACAGTTTGGTGTGGGTTTTTATTCGGCTTTTATGGTTTCAGATAAGGTTGAAGTGGCAACAAAAACCATGGATGAAGATGAGGGCCACCTATGGGTTTCTGAAGGGGCAGATGGATATTCCGTTGAACCCTGCAAAAAGTCATCCCATGGTTTAAAAATCACCCTGCATATAAAGGACAACACCGAAGACAACAATTTTGATGAGTATTTAGAACCCCAACGCCTTCAAGAACTTGTGAAACATTATTCCAATTATATCAGTTATCCCATCAAAATGGTGGTTGAAAAAACCCGGATTAAAGAAGAAACAAAGGATGCAGAGAAACCGGAATATGAAACCTATATGGAAGATGAAGTTCTGAACTCCATGGTTCCCATTTGGCGAAAAAACAAGAATGAACTGTCAGATGAAGATTATCAGAATTTCTATCACGACAAACGCTATGGCTATGAAGAACCACTGGCACATATTCACCTGAACATCGAAGGGGCCATGAGTTACAAAGCTATTCTCTTTATTCCGGGACAGCCTTCCTTTGATTATTATACCAAGGACTATGAAAAAGGTTTGGAACTGTATTCCAACGGCGTGCTGATTATGGAACAGTGCGGGGAACTTTTGCCGGATTATTTCAGCTTTGTAAAAGGGGTGGTGGATTCCGAAGATTTATCCCTGAATATTTCACGCGAAACCCTTCAACAGGATCGGCAGCTTCGACTTATGAGTCGTAAAATTGAATCAAGAATTTCTGAAGAACTTAAAAAAATGCTGGAAAATGACAGAGAAAAATATGAAGAATTCTTCCTGGCCTTTGGTAATCAGTTAAAGGTGGGAACCTATGATAAATGGGGACAGAATAAGGAAAAACTCCAGGACTTCATGCTTTTCCACTCATCCAAAGAAGGACAATTGGTAACTCTGAAAGAATACCTGGATCGTATGCCTGAAGATCAGAAATACATTTATTATGCCGCAGGATCCACAGTGGAAGCCATTGAAAAATTACCCCAAGTTGCCATTGTTAAAAACAAAGATTTTGAAATTCTATATTTCACCGAACAGATCGATGAATTTGTTACCCAGACCCTTCGCAGCTATGGGGAAAAAGAATTCCGTTCCGTATCCAGTGATCAACTTGGTCTCGAGGAATCCAAAGAAAACCAAACAGAAGAAACGAAAGAAAGTGATGAAGCGGATGAAAAGCTTCTTTCAAAAATGAAAGAGCTCATTGGCAATGACGTGGTGAAGGTAAAGACCACTACCCATTTAATCGATGATGTGGCTTATCTATCAGCCGAAGGGGATCTTTCCATTGAAATGGAAAAAACCTTAAATACCATGCCCCAGGGGGGGAAAGTCAGTGCCAGGAAAGTACTGGAAATCAATAAAAATCATCGAATCTTTGAAAAACTCAAAGAATTTTACGAAAATGATGACGATCAGCTTAAAAGCTACACCGAGCTCCTTTACAATCAGGCAAGACTTATTGCAGGTCTGCCCATTGATGATGTGGTGACTTTCACTCAAAATATCAGCCAATTGATGTA
>JAENWK010000215.1 GCA_016650045.1 Eubacteriaceae bacterium
GGGAAAGGAAAACCATGTTTTTTCAACCGCATATTTGGAAAGCGAGTTTGATGAAATAATAGCCTTTTGTGATCACATTGTCTTTAATTCCTTTGACCAATGGATGAAGTACAAAGGCCAGGCTCAGGCAGGAGGACGGATCTGCGGCATGCGAATTAATCCGGAACGCTCTACCCAGGATCATGGACTCTATGATCCCTGCGCCACCGGCTCCCGGTTAGGGGTCACAGCCAGGGCTTTCCGTCCTAGTTTACTTAAGGGCATTACCGGACTGCATTTTCACACACTTTGCGAACAAAACGCCGACGCCCTGGAGCTGACTTTGGCTGCAGTGGAGGCCCAATTCGGAACAATCCTTCACGACATGGAATGGTTGAATTTTGGGGGCGGCCATCATATTACCCGATTTGATTACGATATTGAAAAGTTGATTGCCAGTATCCTACGTATCCAGGAAAAATACAAGCTTAAGGTTTATTTGGAGCCCGGGGAAGCCGTGGCTCTGAACACCGGATTTCTGGTGTCCACGGTGTTGGACATTGTGGATAACGGTATTCAGATTGCTGTTTTGGATGCTTCAGCGGCCTGTCATATGCCGGATGTTTTGGAAATGCCTTATCGGCCGGAGATCATCGGCGGAGGGTTGCCTGACGAAAAACCCTTTACCTATCGTTTGGGAGGTCCTACCTGTTTGGCCGGGGATATTATTGGGGATTATTCTTTTGATGCGCCACTTGAAATAGGAGACCGACTGGTTTTTTGTGATATGGCACATTATACCATGGTCAAAAATAATACCTTTAACGGCATGAATTTGCCTGCAATCGCCATTTTCACCCAACAAAAAAATATCCGAATCATTCGACGTTTTGGGTATGACGATTTTAAAAATAGACTGTCCTAAGCTGCGTAAACAATTGAACTATTTGGATATTTAGTATTTAAGTGTTAAAATATATAACAGAGTTTATTTAAAATTTTGAAAGGATTTGTGGTGAAAAAAATGAAAAAAAGAAAAAGAATTTCGCTGTTAAGTTCAAGTTTAATTCTGATCAGTCTGGTGTTACTCCTATTATTAACAGGATGTAAAATGAATGCGGATAAAATTAATCAGCCATCCTATTCGGTGAATGAAGGAACCTATACCGCACCCATCACAGTGGAAATCAATAAACCCGATGGTACGGACATTTTGATTTACTATACTATCGATGGTACTGATCCAACAGTGACCGCTACTAAGTACACGGGTCCAATCGTAATTGCAACGACTGATACTTTAAAAAGTATTGCGGTTGATAAAAATGGTTCAAGTTCCGAAATTAAATCAGCGATATACACAATTTCAATTCCAATTCCAATTGAAAACAAACCAGGGATAACAAATAATGATAATGAAAAATTCATGGGCACCATTGAGGGAACATGGGTTGCATCTCAAGAAGGATGGACATTAACCTATGCATTTACTCCCATTGACTCAACCAGGGGAACTCTCGTTTATTTAGCATTAGGCCCCA
>JAENWK010000009.1 GCA_016650045.1 Eubacteriaceae bacterium
GCTAAAGCTATGGCGGCACGCGGAAGGGTTAGGGTAAAAATAATTGAATTTTCGGCCCTTTGCTCTTTCCCCATCCCTAAAGGGTGACAAAGTGCCGAAAATTAGATATTTCAATCATAATAGCCAGTTTAAACTAGAGCCAAAAAATACAATAATTTTCTTAAAACGTCAAATCTTTAGTCACCGGGTTTAAAAACGAAAATTAAAACCTAAAATCCAATGTCACACCTTGTAGCACCATCCATTCTTGCGGGCGATTTTGCCAACCTTAGGAAGGACGTCGAAATGCTCAATAGGAGCGAAGCCGATTGGATCCATGTCGATATTATGGATGGTGTTTTTGTTCCAAATATTTCCTTTGGTTTCCCAGTGCTTGCGGCCATAAACCGCTATGCGTCAAAACCGCTGGACGTGCACTTGATGATCATAAAACCGGATAGGTATATCAGTCGGTTTAAGGAGGCGGGAGCCAATCATTTAATAGTCCACATAGAAGCCTGTACCCATTTGCACCGCACCATCCAGGCCATTAAGCATGAAGGGATGCAAGCGGGCGTGGCACTCAACCCGCATACGGCCGTAAACAATCTGGAAGCTATTATATGCGATATTGACCAAGTACTTATAATGTCTGTCAATCCCGGTTTTGGAGGGCAAAAATTTATAGAACACACCTATCGAAAAATTGAGCAGACGCGTAATTTAATTGTGAAAAGTGGTTCAAAAGCAATGATAGGAGTAGATGGAGGTGTTGATCTTTCTAACGCTTCAAAACTAATTGAACTGGGTGCCGATGTTTTGGTTGCTGGGAGTTCAGTTTTTGGATCATCTAATCCAATAAATACTATTGCCACATTAAAAGCATTATAAGGTTTCTACGAAACGTATCGAAAGTTACTTTTAGATCATTTTAAAAATAATCGTCCGTAAAATCCCCAACGGCCTAAAAATATGACATAATACCTGCCGGCAGGACTCAAGTCTATTTTAGGTTTCTAAACGGATAAGCATATTTTAAAATATTCTTCAGATGGGAATTTTATCAAAATTATAAGATAAATTTGTTAATCTTCTCGAAATTAAAGCTTTAATTTAGTAACCCTCAATTTCCGACAGAATAATATCTAATTAGCCTTTTCAGATAGTTAAGGTGAATTGCAATTCAATACAAACTGCATGGCATAATAAATCATCGGCAAATAGTGAAGGTGGAAAAAATCCAAAATGAAAGAAAGCTATTGCATACTAACCATCAACGGCGGTTCGTCCAGCATCAAATTTTCTTTGTACAGGGACAAAGAATCCCTTGAACTGTTTTGCTATCAAACCAAAAATGGATCGGGTTTTTTGCTGCAGTGCTTGGCGGTTTAGATACGTTGGTATTTTCCGGCGGTATTGGAGCACATTCCCCTGAAGTGAGAAATAAAATATGTGACGGTCTTGGTTTTCTGGGAATAGAATTGGATGAAATAAAAAAAATGAATAATGAGGGCATTATTTCAACAGAAGCAAGCAAGGTAAATGTATGCGTTATTACAACCAATGAAGAAGTTATGATAGCAAGGCAGGTTAATAATGTTTTGAATAAATCAACTAAAAAATAGTGAAAAAGAAACAAAAGTCAATAATCAAAAGATGTCCGAATCAAATATATAGCATCAATAATGGTATAATACTTAAGGGCATTTAAGTATGTACCTTTTTGTCAGCAAATTTTAATCAAAATAATTTAAAAAAAAACAATCATGAAAACACTACAAACATTGACATTGGCAATCGTATTAGTAACGCTATTCGCATCCTGCCAGTCCACATCAGCTCAAAAGCAAGACCTTTCAAACAAGGAAACAAGAAAAGAAATCATGGCCACAATTGCCAATGATAGCATCATGTCAAATGAAATGATAACTGCAATGATGGATGGCAAAAATGGGATGATGATGCGGAACCGCCAAATGATGGGTATGGAAAATCGCAGTTCAATGATGAATATGCTGAAAGATAACCCTGACATGATGCAAAATATGATGTCCGCAATGATGGAAACATCTAAAGGTGATACCATTATGATGTCCGGAATGATTAGAACTATGATGGAAAACCCGCAAATGATGCAGATGATGCAAAATAGGACTGGTAATAAGATGATGAACGGCATGAACCATATGGGCGGGAAAGGCAATTGATCGCATAATTTAAATAAAGTTTTTAAATTTTAAAAAATAGAAATCATGATGCACAATAATGGAGATAATTATTTATGGGGAATGCATATGGGTTGGTGGTTTTTTATAATTGTAGTTGTTATAGTATTAGCAGTTTGGTTAAGCCGGAACCGGAAAAGAAAATGAGTGGGGCATTTAAAAAAATGCTTATCCATATAACACCAATTGATTAAGTATGAACCAAAATTGTCATGTCGAGCGCATCCGATAGCTATCGGATGCGCTCGACATGACAAAAACTTATTTTAGGTATTTAAACGGACAATCATATTAAAAAATAGGAAAGCGCAATCATTGTTATAGATACAAAAGTATGTGATTTCAGAGGGTTAACTGATAGAGTTAAATGACAGATGCAAAATAGTTAAACAAAAGTTTATGAAAACCAGCAATATCAATGTACACGTAAAAAAGTTAAACCGTCAACATCAGTATTACAAAAGCCTAAAGACAACCGGTAAGGACGGAACGAAGGATCATAAATCAAAGCCTTATCCGCTTGAATTGGATCGAACTAATTTTAATCTGGATTTGCATATTATATGTTGCACCTGATCAAGTGGGAATAATGTAAGTTATAGATTGGATTGTATAAATCTTTCAGAAAATGGAATTCTACCTTTATAATAGCAGGATTTGATTGAATCTGAACTCGTTATTGTAATTAGGTACGTCAATTTCTTTATATCTGCATTTCTATTTATAAACCTTCAGGAACATACTGATGATGCAATGATTCCTTCCTTTTCCATAAGCAAAGAATAAAAATTATGGATTTGAGGATTCATTCGCATTGTTGATTAAGTGTTCAGTCCTGAAGTGTGACGGTATGGTTCAACATAAAGGAGAAACTACAAGAATCTGAAAAATATAAAATGAAGAAACAACAATTAAAAGAAACGATCGAACAAATCTTTGCCAACGGGAAAGGAATTCTCGCAATGGATGAAAGCACTCCCACTTGCGACAAACGTTTTGCCGCGGTAGGAATACCCCTAACAGTGGAGATGCGACAAAAATATCGCGAGCTGATTGTTACAACCCCGGGTTTGAATGAAAGCATTGGTGGCGCCATTTTGAGTAATGAAACCATCAGAGAGCAAACAAAAGAGGGTGTGCCGATGGCGAATGTATTGATGAAGGCGGGAATTATCCCGGGAATAAAAGTAGATATGGGTGCCAAACCCCTTGCTGGTTTTCCCAATGAAAAAATTACAGAGGGACTGGACGGTTTGCGCGAGCGTTTATCAGAGTACAAAACGATGGGTGCCCGTTTTGCCAAATGGCGCGCAGTAATAACAATTGGCGACAACATTCCTACCACCGCCTGTATTAAGGCCAATGCTTATGCTTTGGCAAGATATGCTGCCCTGTGCCAGGAAGCCGGTATTGTGCCCATTGTGGAGCCGGAAGTCTTGATGACCGGAAATCATTCTATGCAAGGATGTTATGACGTGACTGAGCAGGTGTTGAAAACGCTTTTTTTCCACTTATATCAGTATAGGATTGATTTGGAAGGAATCATCCTAAAACCCAATATGGTGATTGGAGGAACAGAAAGTGGAGTGGGAAACAGTATTGATGAGGTAGCCGAAGCGACCGTGAATTGTTTGCTTGCATCGGTTCCCGCAGCTGTGCCCGCCATTGCATTTTTATCTGGTGGACAATCGCCTCAAGAAGCATCGGAACACCTGAATGCCATCAATAAAAATTTTAAGGCCCATCTCCCCTGGATAGTTGCTTTTTCTTTTGCAAGAGCCATTCAACAACCTTGCTTGGATGCTTGGAAAGGAAAAGACTCAAATCTAGAAGTAGCACAAAAACTGCTATATAACCGTGCAAAGCTCAGTGCTGCGGCGCGTCGTGGGGAATATAAACCAGAAATGGAAGGATAGAAGCTCAGTAAGTGATCTAAGATTCACTTGATATTTATTAAATAAAAAAAGAACCTGTGATGAAAAAATTGAAAAGTCGGATGTTCTTTTAAAACAAAAAAGATGAAAAAAAAAGACGGGAAAATCGATAAGCCCATACCAGTACAAAGCAAAGAAAATACTCCAGCCCAAGATAGGGATGAAGCAGGGAATAATGCTTTTCCCGGCTATCCCCATTATCCTGCATCCGATGATATTTATAACACAGAAAAAGAAGTGGAATTGAATCCTGAGGACCTCAGTAAAACCAAAGGTCAAGAAGATAGACCAGGAAAGCGAAATGAAAAGGATTTCTGCGAGGATATGACAGGTGAAGATCTTGACGTACCAGGTTCCAAGGCTGACGAGACTGAAGGAAATTCCGGAAGTGAGGATGAAGAAAATAATTATTACAGCCTAGGGGGAGACGATCACAACGATCTTGAGGAAGACGAGGGGGAATGAAACATAAGTATATCAGAATTATTTATTGACTAATCCCTCAAAGCCTGAGATAATATCAATAAAACTTTTATGACAAAACGAATAATTTTTAAAACAATTCACTAATTAAAAACAAAAAGTTATGATGAACAACGGTTATGGTTTTATGGGAATGCATTTTATATGGTGGATCATCTGGATGGTTTTATTATTCTGGATATTCTTTACCCCTTGGAATATTCCTGGGGATCGAAGAAAAAGAGACTCTCCGCTTGACATTTTAAAAAAGCGTCTCGCATCTGGGGAAATTACAAAAGAACAATATTTGGAACTTAAGAAACTTATGGAAACGAGTTAATTAAAACCAGGCTCACTTAAAGTTGTCCAAAGGATTTCTTCATTTAATTTACACCAGGAATAAATTAACTTGATGGGTCTTAAAGGGAAAGAGGAGCGTCCCAAGCATTGATGATTTGAGCTAAAATCCGCATTATATTTCTAAAGAATGATACCACATTTTACAGCAGCTGAAAAAGCATTTACCTACCCTACAGATCGGCGTGCCTATTTAGGCATGAAGCCGTATATGAAGGTGACACTTTTGGTACTTGTGGTTGGTATATTAGGGGTAGCATGGCTGCAATATCTGTTTTTTGGTTTGCCAGCTGATCCGTCTTCCGCTTTTTTGCCTTTACAGACCACGGGACCATCGGGTTTTCCTGTTTGGGTAAACTTAAGCCATTGGATCAATTTCTTTTTTCTGGTCTTGATTATAAGAAGTGGTCTTTCTATATTATTTGATCACCCCCGTTTGTATTGGAATAATAATAGCAAACCAGAAAAACAATGGATAAGATTTACTCCCATTAAGATTCCAAAAGATAAATTTTGGACAGCTAAAGAAGATTCCCGTTATCTAAGTCCTATTATAGGCTTACCGGGATATAGGCATACAATAGGCATTGCGAGAATATGGCATTTTCTTACCGTTCCTTTTTTTCTTTTAAATGGCGCTATTTTTATTTTCCTTTTGTTTTATACCAACCAATGGGAACGATTAGTGCCGGTATCATGGCAGATTGTACCTGATGCATGGAATGTTTTGGTTCATTATACCACCTTCAATTTTCCTGTTGAACCCAATGGCTTTTATCATTTTAATGCTTTGCAACAACTCGCTTATTTTGGAGTGGTATTTATTTTGGGACCGCTTGCAATGCTGACAGGCATCGCTATGTCGCCTGCCGTAGATAACCGCTTCCACTGGTATCCGAAATTGTTCGGCAATAGACAAAGTGCGCGTTCCATTCACTTTTTGGTGATGATTGCCTTTTGCATTTTTATCCTTATCCATGTCAGTCTGATAGCGGCCACAGGATTGGTGAGGAATATGAACCACATCGTCTTGGGAACTGATAATACGGAAAGCTATACCGGGCTTTATATAGGTATAGCAATTGTTTTGGCAACGGTTGCCTTTGCCTTTCTTGCCCACTGGATTTCCTGGAACAAACAGCGTTCTCTTCAATATCTGCAAAAATCGGTTAATGAAAGACTTTGGAGATTCACCATAAACCGTTTTAAGGCTAAAACTGCCTATCAAAAAAAGAATATTACTTCCTACTTCTGGTTGAATGGGAGAATGCCAGAATCGGCAAAGTGGAAAAATATGGCTAAAAGTAATTTTGCGGATTATAAGCTTAAGATAGGAGGGATGGTAGAAAATCCTGTTGAATTATCGCTCGAAGAATTAAAGGAAATAGGCATGGAACAAAACATTAGCATGCATCATTGTATCCAAGGTTGGTCCGGCATTGCGGAGTGGGGTGGATTGCCGATGAGCAAAATTATTGAATTGGTGAAACCTGATCCTTCCGCAACAACGGTTGCCTTCTTTTCCTATGGAGAAGGTTTATACGGTGGTACCTATTACGATACGCATACGCTCGAGAACTGCTTGAAAACCGATTCCATACTGGCCTGGGAAATGAATTACGAACCACTTTCACTTGGCCATGGTGCTCCGCTGAGGTTGCGCGTAGAAAACCAGCTGGGCTATAAGATGGTGAAATGGATAGAACGCATTAAATTTGTGCAATCCCCTAAAGATTTGGGCAAAGGCTTTGGTGGTAAAAATGAAGATGACGAATATTTTGATTTATTGGCAGACACATAGAAGCACTAAGCGATAGTTTTTACTTCAGAAAATACAATCGTAAAAAAGTAACGGAATGGAAAATAAAACATCAAACGAGACCGTGGGTATAATGACTACCCTTTCTGAGGTTACGAATTTACTCCAGGAAAAAGGGTATTCGGCAGATTTTAATCTAAGACCCAACTACCTTGAGTGCGGGGGCAATTCTCTAAAACTATTCCCTGGCGAATTCATTGTAGATAAGCATTATCGTTTTGAAGGCGCTTCAAACCCCGATGATGAGGCAATTGTATTTGCCATTTCATCCCCAAAATATAATTTAAAAGGCGTATTGATAAATGGATACGGAATTTCCAGCGAAAGTATTACAGATGAAATGATAAGGGCGTTGGATGAAAAGAAAGACTAATAACAGAGATAGAAGATTACCCAAATATCGCGCTGAGCGAAGTACATAAAATAGAATATTAATTTTAAAATAAAAAAAAATGCAAAAAGCCAACATCGGAATTTCCGATAAAAATAGACAAGCAATTGCTGACCAGTTATCAAAAATACTGGCAGATGAATTTCTGCTTTATTCCAAAACACTCAATGCACATTGGAATATTGAGGGACCTGATTTTCATGCGGTACACGTGTATTTGGAGACACTCTATAATCAACAACAGGAAATTGTTGATACCGTGGCCGAAAGAATACGTGCCGTAGGACATTATGTGCCGGCACAACTTGAAAAATACCTTGAACTCACCCATCTTTCCGAAAAAAGTACAGATAAAAACGATAGCCAAACTCTTTTTGCCGGGTTATTGGAGGACCACGAAAGTATTATTATCTATTTAAGGGAAAATATAAAACCCCTGGCAGATAAATTAAAGGCAGAAGGCATCAGTGACTACATTACCGGTTTGATGGAATACCATGAAAAAACTGCCTGGATGCTCAGGGCCCATTTGAGCTAAGAAAGGATTAATCGTTACCGTGAAAATATCCTTTTTAACAGGGATACGGATTTATCGTTGCACTTAATTTTTTTAGAGCAAAGACAAAAAATAAACGATTTTTTAAACATTTAAAACAAACTAAGATTCATTGTTATGGCAAAAGTCAATATTAAACTCAAAAGTAGAAAGGAAGTAGCATCCGAAACTATGTTATTTCATTTTTCCAAACCAGCAGGGTTTACATTTAAACCTGGTCAATTTGCTGATTACACACAGATTAATCCATCGGAAACAGATGCCGAGGGCGATACACGGGGATTCTCTCTAGGCGCCCCTTATGAAGAGGATATTATATTTACTACGAGGATGCGTGATACCGCTTTCAAAAATAACATGAAAAAAATGCCGATTGGCACAGAAGTGATTTTTGATGGAGCTTATGGATCTTTTACCCTTCAGAACAACACTAAGATTCCCGCTGTTTTTCTTTGTGGCGGCATTGGCATCACTCCCGTAAGAAGCATTGTTTTGCAAGCGACCCACGATAAAACCGCGCACAAAATTTTTCTTTTTTACGCTAATAAAACACCTAAAGATGCCGCTTTCCTTGATGAGTTTACAGCCGCTGAGAAAGCAAATCCCAACTTCAAGCTAATTGCATCAATGACTCATATTGATGATTCTAAGGGCTGGAAAGGCGAAACAGGTTTTTTCACAAAGGAAATGCTCAAAAAATACATTGGCGATCTCTCGTTACCGATTTACTATATCTCTGGCCCCGCATCAATGGTGACTTCCATAAGGAAAACACTTAATGAAGCAGGTATAGATGATGATAATATCCGCACTGAGGAATTTTCAGGGTATTGATAAAAATAGGGTAGGATGCAAAACGGAGGATATTCATAAGGAAAAACACTCACCTAATTGAGTAAATAAGTATCGAAATAAAACACATAACCATGGATATAAAAAACAATGATTCCACAGAGTTAAGGCCTGAAGGGGCCCGATTGATGGATGCTCCATTGGTAAGCATCGATATTCCTGAATTTATAAGGCAATTGAAAGCTGAGTCCACCTGGCAAACCAGCGACCGCAATGCCATTACAGTTTTTAAAACAAATGGAATGCGTATTGTTCTTATTGCACTGCATGAAAATACTGTATTAAAAGAACATTCTGCGGACGGCATTATAAGTGTGCAGGTACTTGAAGGGGAAATAAATTTCAGTACAGACAAACAAACAAAGCTATTAAGACAGAACGAGATGATCGCTTTACATGAAGGCTTGCCCCACAGTATAGAGGCAATAAAAGAATCCGTGTTTTTATTAACGCTAACCACATCCCTAACGGCATAAACTTCGTTTCCGGCACTGTAAATCCATTGTTCGCAAAAACTAAAATAATAACGAATCCATAGACATAGAGCTTCGGTATCTGACAAAATAATATTTCTTTTAAAATGGATAAAGGACCGAATGATACATTTGGAATTTTAACACCGAGAAACGGAAATAACATTTGATAAAAAAAGGTGCCATTACAATACCGTTCGGATTATTGGGGTATGGTATTCCCATAGGCGTATACCCCGTCTGTACTATATATTTGTCACGAGCCATTGACCTATCTTTTCTTATGGGGATTTCTACCGTTTTAAATTTTTTAGCAATAGTGGTATGGGCAATAGTTTTTATATGTGATATTGCTTTTAAAAGCATAATAAAACATTAAATCTCCAGAGTTCAGTTGCACCTGGTCTTCTCACAGAGAACTCCAATTTATTTTCAATGAAAGCCGCTGATTAAGTCCAGAAGCCAACTTGGATATGTTCCCAACCAGATCACGAATATTGTTAGGAGCATTATTGCCAGACCGCCCGCAAGAATAGAGGAAGTCTTGGCGTCGTCTTTCTTGACAGGATGGGCCACGGGAACTACATCCTTTTCCTGGTGCATCATCACAACAATCAGTCGCAAATAGTAGTATAAACCTATTGTGCTGCCTAGCACCAGGGCAATAACAAGTAACCATTGGGCTTGCCCCACCCCGGCTGTCAAAACAAAGAACTTACCTGTAAAGCCGGCAGTGAGTGGTATTCCGGCCAGGGAAAGCAAACTCACTGTAAATGCAATCGCCAAAATAGGTCTTTTCCAGAACAGCCCTTGGTAGTCCTCAATATCAATAGCTTCTTCCTGCGATTTGGAAACTAGGGTGATCAGCCCAAAAGCAGCTAGGATAGTTATCACATAAATCGTCAGATAAAACGTAGCTGCCGGTGGCCCCATTTCTTGCCCGGCTATTATAGCTACCATTAAATAGCCGAAATGAGCAATGGAGGAATAGGCCAGCATACGTTTTACATTATTTTGAAACAGAGCCAATATATTGCCGATCAACATAGAGAGAACAGACATAATCGTGAACACCCATACAATATTTCCAAATCGATAGAGATCAGCCATTATGAAAAACCGCAGCAACAGTGCTACTATGGAACCCTTAGCTACCGTAGCGATAAAAGCACTTATCGGGGAGGAAGCACCTTCATAGATGTCAGGTGTCCACATATGAAAGGGAACAGCCGCCAACTCAAATCCGATGCCTACTATCATGAGCGCAAAGCCGGCAAGAAGCATCAGCTGTGAAGTGCCATTTATAGCAGGAGTGATTGTTGCCAAGTCGTGGAAGGCCATAGTGCCGGTAGCGGCATAAACTAAGGCCATTCCCAACAATAAAAAGGATGCTGCGAGTGCTGCGAGGATAAGATATTTCAGTCCGGCTTCAATGGCTTTTGGTCTCTCCCTGTAATAAGCTATCAGGCTATATAAAGAGATACTCATGATTTCCAGACTCACAAAAAATGTAATAAAATGGGTGCTAAAAACCAGCATTGCCGATCCTAAAGCAGCCAGCATCAATAAGGGATAGAACTCTTCTTTTCTTTTTTCAGGATAAAAATCCCGCAAACTGAGGTAGCCGAATATAGCCACCACAAAAGTTGCCAACAAGATCAAGGCCAGATAATAATAACCGAAGGCATCAACGACGAAAAGTTCGTCGATAGCATGGGATTGTGCAGGCCAGTTAACAAATACGGCTATCAGCGAAGCTGTCAAAATGAGCAACGTTGAGACAAATGTCAATACATGACGGCGACTTATAGCGATTAAAAGCAGAGTAAGTAGGATTCCTCCGCCCAGAATCACTACAGGTAGCAAACCGGTTATATCTTGTGTTGATATCATTATTCAGTTTGTATTAAATTAATTTTTTGAACCTGATCTACTTTTTTTATTGTCACATACTTAACATCCACGGGGTTTGCTATATTGAAAATATCAGCTCTATCTACACTCTCCATTTCTTCCTCTTGATCTGGCTTCGGAATTCTCACTTTTTCAATAACTTTTTGTACCGGAGTTTGGGATACACGAAATACCGATGCAGGGTACCATCCTAACCAGATAATCACTCCGGTGAGGGAAAGCATGACGATCATTTCACGTACATCGAAGTCCGGAATCTTCCAGACTTTATGCTCTTTTCCGTAAAACACTTTTTGCATAATACGAAGTGCATAAGCAGTAGCTGTAATAAGAATCACTGTAGCTATGACGGTCAGCACTTTAAAATCTCCCTGATAAGATCCGATCAAGATCAGGATTTCGGCGATAAAATTCCCAAGCCCCGGCAAGCCCATGGATGCCATCACAAATACCAAACCCATAGTGCCCATTCGGGGAACCTGCCGCCAGAGCCCTCCCATTTGATGCAAATCTCTTGTGTGGATACGATCGTACACAGCCCCGGCTATAATGAACAGGGCTCCGGTACTGATAGCATGAACAATCATCTGCATTACTACTCCCTGCATGGCCATTTCATTGAAAGAATACACCCCCAATAAAATGAATCCCATGTGACTGACACTGATATAAGCCACCAGTCGCTTAAAATCGGTTTGGGCGAAGGCGAGTTTGGCGCCATATAGAATGCTGACAACTCCTAATAATACTGCCAAAGGTGCAAGCCGGTGGGAAGCCTCGGGAAACAATGGCAACGCAAACCTTATCAAACCATAAGCTCCTGTTTTTAGCAATAGCCCCGCCAGAATCACACTACCTGCAGTAGGTGCCTGGGTATGTGCATCGGGCAACCAGCTATGTAGCGGGACGGTAGACAATTTAACGCAAAAAGCAACAACGAAACCGAGCATTAATATAAAGCCTATCTGCGGTGCCATTGTGGTACCCACTAATTGTTCGTAATCAAAGGTGTAAACACCGGTATTTTGTCCGTGGACAAAGTATAATCCCAGAATAGAAAGGAGCATAAGCAGACCACTGGCTTGTGTGAACAGGAAAAACTTTTTCCCCGCGTAAATGCGATCTTCATGACCCCATATACTGATGAGAAAATACATGGGAACCAGCATCAATTCCCAAGAGAAATAAAATAAAAATAGATCTAGCGAAAGAAAGACCCCTGTAATTCCCGCCAATTCAAAGAGTAGATTAAAATGAAAAAAGCCTACCCTACTGTTTATTTCCTTCCATGAAACCAATACGCAAATCACCCCCAAAAATGAGGTAAGCAGTAACATAAGCAAGCTCAACCCATCCATAGCGAGTTTAAACTGGATACCGAAAGTCGGAATCCATTTTGCGGTGTAGCTAATAATCCATTCCTGATTACCAACACCCGGATCATGTCCATGCCATAACCACAGCGTGATTCCGAAATAGGTAATTGTTCCCGCGAGGCTTATCAGCCTGGGAAGGAAAGTATTCCACCGGCTTGCCAGCCAAGCCAACAAACCAGTTCCCATTAATAATATGATGATCCAGACGAGTATCATGGGAAAAAGATTACGGTTAAAATAATTATCGCTCCTGCCACTACAACCATTGCGTACCAACGTAACTGGCCATTTTGAGTAGCACTGAATAAGGCGTTTAACTGCCTGGTGATATATGCCAGACCGGCATAGAATTGATCTATAAAATCCTTTTTATTGATCCTTGACAAAAACACCATTGGCTCTACAATAACCTTATCATAAAGCAAATCGAAATCCCACCCTTTAAAGAAAAATCGTTGAACTGCGTTTCGTTGGGGCTCAGCAGCGGGGAATGGTTTGTTGAAATAGAGTCTGTAAGCCAGAAAAACTGCTGCAATTGCAACTACAGCCGATATAATTTGAAAGATCAGTTCCGTAGAAGGTTGCAATACAGAAAGTGTGGTTGTCGGTAATGTCTTTTCAACAAAATCGGAAATTAAGGTCAGATGTCCCATATCTTCGGGCAGCTCGATAAAGCCCCCCGCAAAGGAAAAAACGGCCAGTATGATTAGTGGAATGGTTATAATCCACCCTGGACGGCGAGTGGGTTCGGCATGGGATTTTCCGAAAAACGTTAGAAATACCATCCGAAACGTATAAAGTGCGGTAATAAAGGCTCCCACTAGTGCAGCCAGCCATAGTTCCACCGATCCTCTGTCACCGGCATAGGCCAGCCATATAATTTTGTCTTTACTATAATACCCAGCGGTTATCAAGGGCAAGGCAGAGAGCGATGCGGAAGCGATCAGGAAAGTCCAGAAGGTGATGGGTAGCTTTTTCCATAAACCTCCCATTTTAAACATGTTATGTTCATCCCGCATCACCCATATTACCGCACCTGCTCCGAGGAACAACAGCGCTTTAAAAAAAGCGTGGATCACAAAGTGAAACAAAGCAGCAGACCAGGCACCTATTCCCAGTGCCAGAAACATATAACCGATCTGTGATATCGTAGAATACGCCAAAACCTTTTTAATATCATGCTGATACAATGCTGACATGCCTGCAATGATCAGAGTGGCAGCTCCAATAATAGCTACTGTATGTTGAGCCGTGGGAGCGATTTCAAATAAAACATGGGTTCTGGCAATGAGGTAAACCCCGGCTGTGACCATAGTGGCGGCATGGAGCAGTGCTGAAACCGGCGAAGGTGCAGCCATGGCGTCGGGCAACCAAGTTTGAAGAGGAAGTTGTGCCGATTTACCTACTGCTCCTCCCAATAGGAGAAGAGCCGTTGCCACGGCTATGCCCGATCCTACTGTCCACGTACTGGGTGCAGCCGTCAGTATGTCTTGGATATTCAGCGTGTTGAAGGTCATAAACAGAATATAGAAACTAACAGCGAGAGCAGCATCTCCAATCCTGGTCACGATAAAAGCCTTCCTTGCGGCATAGCCATTTTTTGGATCCTTATACCAATAGCCAATCAACAGGTAACTGCATAAGCCTACCCCTTCCCACCCCAAATAAAGTAGGAGCAAATTATCCGCCAAAACGAGTATTAGCATTAAGCCAACAAACAGGTTCATAAAGACAAAAAAGCGTACGAAGCCTTTGTCTTCCCACATAAATTCTGCCGAATATAGGTGGATTAAAGCGCCCACAAACGTGATGACAAAGATAAAAATAAGCGAGACTGTATCTAGATGGAATGCGATATTGGGAGACAAGCCATATACATCAAACCATTGCCAGACCACCTGGATAAAGGGGGTGGTGTTTCCCAAAAACTCAAATCCCACAAGTAAGGTAAGAATAGCAGAAAGGCTGACGGAACCTACTCCAACAATCGCATTAAAGGTACGGGGCAATTTTCTGCCCGCAAACGCCAGAATAAGTGCGCCTGCAAAAGGTAATGCAACAATTAACCAGAGAAGTTCTTTCATATTAGTGCATTTTTTTTATCCTTTCATTTTATTGGCTTTGCTCACATCCAGTGAACCTGTTCGCTTAAAGAGTTGTATAATCAATGCCAGCCCCACAGAAACCTCGGCTGCGGCCATCGCCAGTATAAGGATGAACATAACTTGCCCCTCCGCCTGTCCCCAAGCCGCCCCAGCTACCACAAATGCGAGTCCCGTTGCATTGAGCATGATCTCTATGCACAGCAGCATGAAAATAATATTCCGACGTATCAGCAAACCAACCAATCCGATGCAGAATAATATCACTGCCAGTAAAAGACCATATTCCATGGATATATTCATGAATTTTCGTTTTTATTGTTTAAATACCGGTGGAAAATTTTCTTTTCTTTTTGCCCAAGATGGTAGGCTCCCACGATTCCTGCCGTTAGTAAAAATCCGGCCAGATCAACGACCAGTGCATATTTGGCAAACATTAATTTACCCACCATCGCAGGAGATATGCTCTGATGTGGCAATGGATGATATCCCTCACTGAACAACACATAAACCATCTCCGCTCCCAGAATCAATGCGATAATGGAGGGACCGATCCATATCTTTGGGTTTAGGAAATCGTATTCTTTTTTGGAGTTGGAGGTATCTATATCTAGCATCATGATCACAAAAACAAACAATACCATAATGGCACCCGCAAAAATAATCACCTCAAGAGCAGCAATAAACGGCGCGCCCAGAATGAAGAAAATCAACGAAACCGATAACAGCGAAACAATGAGATACAATAAGGCATGTATCGCATTTTTCGAAGCAATGACTATTACCGTGGAGAGAATGGCCAGGATACCTGCTATGTAAAAAAGTATTTCCATCGCGCTGTTGTTTTTTATGGCATAAGAGTTCGCACATCTACAGGCTTATCTTCATTTTCACCTTCCCCTTTTCCTTTTACCCCTACGTCAACTCCAGCCTCTCTATAGTAATTATAGCCGTGATATTTTCCCTGCCCCGCAATTAGCAAATCTTCTTTTTCATAGACTAGATTCTGACGGTCGTATTCGCCCATTTCAAAATCAGGGATCAATTGTATGGCATACGTGGGACAAGCATCCTCACAGTATCCACAAAAGATGCATCGGGAGAAATTGATGCGAAAGAACTCGGGGTACCTCCGTCCGTTTTCATCTTCTGTAGCCTGAAGGGCGATGCAATCTACCGGGCAGGCAGCCGCGCATAAGTAACAGCCCACGCAGCGCTCCATGCCATCAGGATCACGCGAAAGTATGATCCTGCCGCGCCAACGAGGTGGCAAAGGAGCTTTTTCCTCGGGATATTCTATCGTAACCCGTTTATGGAACATATGTAAAAACGTGAGCCAAAGAGATCTTATAATGCTGAACATGATGTTAGTTTTTTATAGGATTTATAATTCATTATTACGTAAAATACAATACAAGTGCCCCAGTCACCAATAAATTCAAAAGTGAAAGTGGCAAAAGGATCTTCCAGCCAAAAGACATTAACTGATCATATCGTGGACGTGGCAATGAAGCACGTAGCAGGATAAAAAACAGGATGAAAGCAAACATTTTGATTAAAAACCAAACTACCGGTGGCAGGAAACCAAACCCCAGCCATCCACCAAAAAACAGCGTAGTGATAAGTGCCGAAATCAACGTAATTCCCAAATATTCTCCTACAAAGAACATCCCGAATTTCATTCCTGAATATTCAGAATGATATCCTGCTATCAATTCGCTCTCCGCCTCTGGTATATCAAAGGGGAGTCGGTGCGTCTCTGCTATCCCGGCGATGAAGAATATCACAAATCCCAAAAACTGAGGAATGAAAAACCATACGTTTTTCTGTGCTAGTACAATATCGGTCATATTGAACGATCCAGCCATAATCACGACCCCCATAACAGAGAGTCCCATAAAAACTTCGTAAGAGATCATTTGTGCTGCTCCGCGGACAGCGCCTAAAAGGGAATATTTGTTATTGGATGCCCAACCACCCAGCACCACACTATAAGCACCCAATGAAGACATGGCTAGGAAAAAAAGCAACCCAATATTGATGTCTGCCACCAAAATTCCGGGGGCAAATGGAATGATCACGAAACTGAGCAAGATCGTTACCATCACAATTGCAGGAGCTAGAATAAATACACTTTTATCGGCAAACGGTGGAATCCAGTCTTCTTTAAAAAACATCTTGATCATGTCTGCCACAACTTGAAGAATCCCAAAAGGACCTACCCGATTTGGCCCATACCGATCCTGCCAAGCAGCCAACATCCTTCGTTCTACCCAGATCAGACCCGCAGCAATGGTTAAGAGTGCCAGCAGGATTCCAATCGCTATAAGCGTTAATTTTAAGGTTTCATTCATGGCTGATGAGTTTTATAGTTGCAGTGAAAGGAAATTCGGTTCCCGCCGTTTCCGTCAAACCCTTTGGCAAGCCCAGGATTCCGGGAGAGATACCTTTATGGAGCTTTACCGCAAACCGTTTTTTTTCTCCATTGACAGAAACTTCGATCATGTCATCTTCCCTGATGTCGTTTTTCAATGCATCATCGTCATTAAGAGCGATGTATGCTTCGGGGACTCTTTCTTTCACAGCTGGGCTTTGGGCACTTAATTCATCCGATCCATAAATATGATAAAGAGGCAGCCCACAGTATTCATCCTGTTTTGGTGAAAATTGGAGAGGTATATGATCTGAAAAATCCAGATCGGTAGTTTCCTTGGGTTCAAATAACCGAATGCCCGGATTTCCTCCAAGCAGTTCTCCACCGACTTCAATCTGGTATTTGTTAATGGCTTGCACGGAATTCCACCCGGGGGTCCAATAAAAGGGCGTAATAGCAGAAGGAGGTACTCCCGTAAAACCTTCCATCGTATAGGAAAGTGCGGAATTCCGGTCTTCAGGCGGTTTAGGTTCGCTCACATTCTTATCGGCATCCTCGGCAGTTCTTCCGCTATATCTATGCGTTTCGCGGGGAATCTTTTGTGTTTCCTCTCTAAATTCTGCCGAAGGTGCAGCATCCTGCACCCGCTCCAATTCCGGAAACTCGCGAACCATGGAACTTACAATTTCATCAAAACTTGCCGAACCCCATTTATCCATCATGATTTCCTGAATCCATTCCCAGCTGCTTCTGATATCATTATCAGGTTGATGAGCCTTGTAGAACCGTTGAGCCCTGCCTTCGTTGCTTACAACAGTACCATCAGCTTCGGCAAAAGTCCCGACCGGCAAGACATAGTTAGCTTGATGTGTTGTGGTATTTTCCAGGTAATGGAGGCTTATGATATTTTTTTGATACTTCAAAAAAGCATCTATACTGCTTTTATCTTTTCGCTGATACAGGTCATTTTCCAGAATTATGGTCGCATCGGCTGAATCCGTTTTATCAAATGCATCCTCTAGAAACTGTTCGGAAAGCATTGACAAACCAATTGAATTTACTTCAGGGACTACGTATACCAGTCCGGGATCTTTTCCTTTTTCTTTCAGTGCATTAGCCACCGCCGCGGCAGATTGGACAATGGCTTCACTGTACAAACTTGTACCCGCAACGATTAAAGGTTTTTTTGCTGCTAACATCGCTTTTGCAATCGAAGAACTCAAGGGTTGATTCGCGTTATCCATAGCCTCAACCTTAGTCTCATCTTTAAAGTTACCCTCAATCTCTGCCATAACCTCATATGCCAGGCGAGCAATATTATCCGGATGCGCATAATACGATTGTGTTGCTATTTCATCCAGCTTCGTCGCATGGAAAGTGGCTATATAGACCGACCCTGTTGCATTTTGCACAACTACGCGTGTCGCTGCATCGTTCCAATCCGGGATTTTCAAGTCTTTTGCCACTTCTCCCGGCTGGTTCTTTGCGGCCTGCCTTAGGTACAGCGCAAGCATGGGTGCAGTGTTGGTGACGTCCTCTCCCAAGATAAACACGGCATCATACCCTTTCACCTCGCTGAGCGAAGGTGTTCTGACCGTTCCTTTCTTCAATATTTTAATGACCTGCCGGATTAGCTTCCCTTCATTTGCAGGAATACCGGCATAAAAATTTTCACTTCCCACCCATTGACGCAATAAAAAATTGGATTCGAGAGAAGCTTTTGGGGAACCGATACCTATTAATTTTTTAGCACCGCTGGTTATTTCGCTAATCTCCCTGACCGCTTGTTCCCTGGGCATGGGTGAAGATTCTCCATTTTCTATTTTGAGAGGGATGCAAATCCGGTTTTCACTATTCACATATTCATAGCCAAACCGGCCACGATCGCATATAAAATAACCATTTACATCGCCGTTGTATCGACTCCTGATCCTTCTGAGACTACCATAACGTTCTCCCGCAATGATGTTGCACCCTAGGGAACAATTATGACATATGGAGGGACCATTGGACAGATCCCATTTCCGGGTAAAGTGTTTTTTAAATGTTTTATCAGTAAAAACTCCTGTAGGACATACTTCCACTAAATTTCCACTAAATTCATTTTCTAGAATACCCGGTTCATGCCGGCCGAAATACACACTGTCATGCGATGCGAATACATCAAAATCTTTTCCTCCGGCGTAGTCATTATAGAACCTCGTGCAACGATAACACTGGATACACCGGTTCATCTCATGGTTAATAAAAGGTCCGAGGTACTGATTGGTATGGGTTCTTTTATTAAAACGATACCTTCTGTAATTATGTCCGGTCATGACTGTCATGTCCTGTAGGTGACATTCGCCACCTTCGTCGCATACAGGACAATCATGCGGATGATTGATCATAAGCGCTTCAATATTATGAGCACGAAAATCGTGTGCTTGTGGAGCTTGGAGTGAGATACGCATCCCCTCTTTCACAGGCTCCAGGCAAGCCATAACCAATTTTCCTTTTTCGTCATCATCATCTTTATATTTAATGATGGCACATTGCCGGCAAGCTGCGACTGATCCCAATTCTGGGTGCCAGCAAAAATAAGGGAGATCCATTTCGAGCGACAAACAGGCTTCCAGTAGGTTAGTTTCCTGATCTACCTCATAAATTTTATCATCGATGGTTATTTTTACTTTCATGATTTCCAAGGGCATTTCTGTTCGTGAATATGTTTTTCAAAATCATATCTAAAATATTTTAAAGCGCTTTGCAAGGGTTCCATAGCGCCCGGGGCAAGTGCACAAAAGGTATTTCCCGGTGCCATATATTTAGTATGGAATTCAAGGGTCTCAAGGTCTTTCATTTTACCGCGACCGGCATCTATGGCGTCGAGGAGCTTAGCGGTCCACGGCAGCCCTTCTCTGCAAGGGGTACACCAGCCACAGGATTCATGGGCGAAAAAATGTTCCAGACTGCGTAACATTCCGATTGGGCAGGTTTTATCGTCCAAGACAATGATTGTCCCGGTACCCATTCTGCTTCCCACTTTTTGGACACTTTCAAAGTCCATGGGTGTGTCCAGATGTTCGTCTGTAAGGAAATCGGTTGATCCCCCACCGGGAAGAACTCCTTTGAACGAATATCCGTCTTGCATTCCACCTGCATGTACTTCCAAAATTTCCCGCAGGGTGGTTCCTAACGGCAATTCCCACAAACCGGGATTCTTGACACGGCCACTTGCTCCGTAAAGTTTGGTGCCTCCCTCTCCTTCTGATTTGCTTAATTTCATAAACCAATCGGCACCCTTGGCAAGGATATGGGGAACATTGCAAATGGTCTCCACATTGTTCACAATAGTGGGTTTCCCAAACAGGCCACTGACCACTGGATAAGGCGGCTTGGCTCTGGGGATGGCTCGTTTTCCTTCCAGGGCATTGAGCAGCGCGGTTTCTTCACCGCACATATATCTCCCTACACTAATATGCAGTGACATTTCCAAATCAAAACCACTCCCCAAGATGTTTTTTCCCAGATACCCCACTTCATAGGCTTCTTGCAGGGCTTGTGTAATGGCTTTGGCTGCTTTGTGATAAGCCCAGCGCAAGAAAATGAAACTGAAGTTGGCCTCAATGGCAAAGGCTCCTATGATGGCTCCTTCGATGATTTGATGTGGATTTGTTTCGAGCAATAACCGGTCTTTGAAGCTACCTGGCTCCATTTCGTCTGCATTGACCACAAAGTATTTGGGGTAATGAGCATCTTTACCCATCGGTATCATACTCCACTTTTTACCGGTAGGAAAACCCGCGCCACCGCGTCCCTTGAGCCCAGAATCTCCTACTAATTTGGTAATCGCTAGCGGGTCCATTGAAAGTGCTTTACGCAAACCCTGGTATCCACCTGTTTCCTCATATTCTGTTAGAGTGAGCCATGTACCATCGGTTTTAATATGTTCGGTCAGTGGTTTTTCCATTTTATTTAAATTTCAACTTTGAATAAATTGATCACTCATAATTATTTAATATTTTCTCCAGTTTATCAGTTGTCAGATTCTGGTGCAAATCATCATCAATCATCAGAACAGGTGCATGGTCACAATCACCTAGACAGGAAACGGATAACAGAGTAAAACGATCATCTGCCGTAGTTTCGCCGTATTCAATACCCAGTTTATGACGTAAAAAGGCTATGATTTCATCGTATCCCATGATGTAGCAACTCACACTATTACACACGTGTATCACATGTCTTCCCACCGGCTTCCGGTATATCAAATTGTAATAGGTAGCGACGCTGTCCACGGCATCTACTGACATTTCCAGTATAGCTGCAAGTTCTTTTAACGCCTCATCAGAAACCCAACGGTGGTATTTTTGAACGATCTTAAGCCCTTCAATACAAGCTGCGCTTTTCAGGGGAAAATGTTTAAAGGAATCCTTGATTTCCGATATTTCCTTTTCCGATAAAATTTGTTCCTGCGTCATTTTTATTCATTTTTAATTAAATAATTTCATCCTCATCGATCAATATCCGCAAGCACATAATCCACGCTTCCCAGTATAGCCATTAAATCAGGGATGGAGTAGCCCTTGCTGATTAACGGCACTAGTTGCATATGCGGGAAAGAAGGGGTGCGGATCCGCGTTCTATATGAGGAGGTACTGTTATCGGCAATAAGGTAGTATCCATTGTGGCCCTTGGTGGCTTCCACCCCACAAAAGGCTTCGCCATGGGGTATCGCCGGTCCCCATGTGGTTTGCACAAAATGATTGATAAGCGTTTCAATATCTTTCATGGTATTTTTTTTTCGGGGTGGAGTGGTTAGCCGATTATCAGACTTATAGGGACCTTCTGGCATATTGTGAAGACATTGTTCAATGATCCGCAGACTTTGCCTTATCTCTTCTACACGCACCAAAGATCTGTCATAGCAGTCTCCGTTTTTGCCGGTAGGAATGTCAAATTCAAACTGTTCATATCCAGAATACGGTTGCGCCTTCCTGAAATCCCAATCAAATCCGGTGGCCCTCAGGCCTGGGCCTGTAATGCCCCATTCTATTGCTTCTTCAGTCGAATACACCCCAATGCCCACCGTTCGAGCCTTGAAGATGCTGTTTCGCATAATCATCTTGTCGTATTCTTTCAGCTTATTCTTAAAATAGTCGATGAATCCCCGGATCAGTTTTTCCCAGCCCTGAGGAAGGTCTTGTGCTACTCCTCCAATACGGAACCAGTTGGGATGCATTCTGGCCCCGCAAATCGCCTCTACAACTTCCAGGACTTTCTCCCGATCATTAAACATTAAAAACACAGGGGTCATCATGCCTAGGTCCTGTGCGAAAGTACCGTACCAAACAAGGTGACTCGAAATTCTAAAGAGCTCACTCAACATGATCCTGATCACTTTTGACCGGTCAGGAATCTCAATGTCGCCAAGCTTTTCCACAGCCATTACATACGGGAAATTATTCATTACGCCAGCCAGATAGTCCACTCGGTCGGTATAGGGTATGTATGTATGCCAAGACTGACGCTCTCCCATTTTCTCTGCACCGCGGTGGTGAAATCCTATATCGGGGACCACATTCACGATATTCTCACCATCCAGTTGCAAAACAAGTCGTAAGATGCCATGTATGCCGGGGTGTTGAGGTCCCAGATTTAGGAACATAAGTTCGTCTCCTCCCAGGTTTTTATCAAGCCCCCATTCTTCAGGCTTGAACCGGAGCGCCTCCTGTTCTCTTTCTTGTTTGCTATCGGGTAGTTGAAAGGGTCCCATTTCCGTGGCTCTTGCGGGATGGCATTTCTGCAAAGGATGACCCTCCCAGCTCTGCGGCATCAATATCCTTCTTAGATCAGGGTGTCCAGTAAATTTTACGCCAAAAAGATCATATACTTCTCTTTCATACCAGTTAGCCGAAAGCCATACGGAGGTTACAGATTGGAGGGAAGGTTCGTCAGAGATGAGCGGCACTTTCAGACGCAGGAAGGCATTCCTTCCGAAGGAAAGCAGTTGATAAACAATAGTAAACCGGCTCTTGGGTTGTCCCTCACGGAACTTTCTAGCTTGCTCATCGATCGCTGTTAGATCATACAGCATCTTGAAAGGTAAATCCACATCATTTTTCAGAAAATGTAGCACGTCAATGATATGGTCTCCATGAACCCAAAGGGTGGGAAATTCATCTTTGGTTTTCTGGGCACATATAATTACCTCTCCAAACTTATCTTTTAATATGGAAGTTATTCCCTTCATTTTTTGTCTATGCCATGTTATTGGTATTTCTAATCCATGATGTAGGAATACCCTTATTTAAAGTTTATCAGGATCTCTTATTTCGGTCATTTTTAGTCTTTCAGGCCCTTGTAAATCTTTCATGGAAACCTTATTGGGTTTTATAATTTCCTGCGATCCTACCTTCCAGCTCAGTGGTCTCTTTTCTTTGCCAACCTGATCTCTTAACAATAAAATAGCTTCAAGGAATGCATCGGGTCTGGGCGGACAGCCCGGTACATATACATCCACAGGCAAGAACTTATCTACGCCCTGTACCACGCTGTATATATCGTACATACCGCCCGAATTTGCACAGGAACCCATAGAGATCACCCATCGGGGTGCCATCATCTGTTCGTACAAACGTTTTATGACGGGTGCCATTTTGATAAATACCGTGCCGGCTACAACCATCATATCGGCTTCACGCGGCGTCCCTCGGATGACTTCAGCACCAAATCGGGCAATATCATATTTACTTGTGATACTGGTGGCCATCTCCACATAGCAACAGGAGAGACCAAAATTGAAAGGCCAAATCGAGTTTTTCCGACTCCAGGCTACCATGCTATCCATGTTGGTCAAAAGAATGTTTTTTTGAATCGTTTCTTCAAAAGAACTATTCCCATCTATAACCGCTGTTGGGTTGGTCACATTACTGGTCCACCATTTCATCTTTGATCGGTTTTTATTTTTTTATGATATGCTTTAAGAATAGCCTTAGTGTTGGGGCCAAAGTCTAGTGCTCCTATTTTCCAGAGATAGAAAAGCAGAATCATCAGTTCACTTATAAATATGAGCACGACAATATATCCCTGCCATCCAGTTTCCTTTAGGGAGATGGCCCAGGCGAAGATAAAAACAGCTTCCAAGTCGAAAACCACAAAAAACATCGCAATAATGTAGAAATGTATAGGGAAATGCAATCGAGCAGATCCCGTGGGTTTGATTCCCGATTCAAAAGGTTTAGATGTCGCGTTTTCGCTATGCCGTTCTCCTATAAAATGAGAAATCAATATCATTCCACTTACCACTAAAACTACGGCGACTCCATAAACCAGTGGAGGCCATAGTAAAGTAATGTCAGTGGAATATTCCATTTTAATCGAAGATTAATTTTTATGTCTGATTTTAATAACAATAAAGATAAGTATATACACACCTTATGTTTATTACAAAGTGTATGGCAAAAGTTACAGAATTCACAGATTTAGCTACTGTTAGACTGTCCTTTGGGTGGGAATAATGTAAATTATGAATCAGCTTTTGTAAATCTTTCGGAAAACTAAAACTTACCTTTAATGCTGTTAAAGAATAAAATTCAATGGCCCATTAAGGGGCCGAATAGTAAAAAATTTGTGCGTTTTCGTTTAAAAGCATGAGATTTCGATCTATAACTACCTTGTATCGGTATTCGCTTTTAAATAACAGGACCACAAAACAGAAAATGTCTAAAAATCCAAAAATACTAATCTTAGGCGCAGGGTTTGGCGGTATGAAATTGGTCATAGCACTTCACAAAAAATTAGCAGAAGTGCTTCTTGTTGATCGAAGCGACTATCCCAACTTTCGACCTTTGAAATTGCCCCGTCTTCCGAGCCCGCCTAGATTTTTGTACACATTTTCTCCCTAGCCCTAGTGGATTCTGTGATAAAGCAAGCATCTATGCAAAATAGAAGAACAGATTGAATAGTGAGTTATTTCAGTTATGGGCAACCCTTGGGAATGATATTAAAAGCGGCTGAAGAAGCACCCGAGATACCAATGAAAGAAATTAGAGAAAAAGAAGAAGTATAAAAACATGGAAACAAAAAACATAACTCAGGAAGGCATTGATACGGTAAGGGTTTTATCGGCAGATGCCGTTCAAAAAGCAAATTCCGGGCATCCCGGCACACCCATGGCGCTCGCACCTTTAGGTCACGTCTTGTGGTCGGAAGTAATGCACTACAATCCCAAAAACCCCGAATGGGCCAATCGGGATCGGTTTATCCTTTCCTGCGGGCATGCCTGCATGTTGCAATACAGTTTTCTGTATCTCACGGGATACAAGCTAACAATGAATGACATTAAAAATTTCAGGCAGTTGCACAGTATAACCGCCGGTCATCCCGAATATGGCCTAATGCCCGGCATAGAGGTCACTACTGGGGAATTGGGCCAAGGTTTTGCCAATGGAGTGGGAATGGCAATAGCTCAAAAATATATAGCGGCGCGCTACAATCAGCCCGATTTTAAAATATTCGATTATAAAATTTATGGCATTTGCAGCGATGGCGATCTTATGGAAGGCGTTTCGGCGGAAGCCGCTTCTCTTGCCGGCCACCTCAAGTTGGGAAATATGATTTATTTCTATGACGATAACCATATTACCATAGAAGGGGATACAGATTTGGCATTTAATGAAGATGTTGGTAAACGTTTTGAAGCTTATGGCTGGCATGTACAAAATGTTTCGGATGTCAATGATTTGGAAGCAATTTCAAAAGCAATCAAAAACGCCCAAAAAGAAATTGATCGTCCATCGCTGATAAAAGTCCGAAGCATTATTGGTTACGGAAGTCCCAATAAACAAGGTACCGCTGCGGCACATGGATCAGCACTTGGCAATGATGAAGTACGTCTAGTTAAAGAAAACTTCGGATTCGATCCAGACAAAAATTTCGTTGTTCCCGCTGAGGTTTTGGATTTTTACCGAAATGCCGGGAAAAAATCCGCAGAAAATGAAAAAGCTTGGAATGAGGTTTACAAAAATTACAAAAAACGACATCCCGATCTTGCCAAAGAATACGAAACCATAAGCGCCGGAAAACTACCCGACGGGTGGGAGAAAAAGCTGCCTGTATTTGAACCAGGCGATAAAATGGCCACTCGCAAAGCTTCAGGGAAAACCTTGAATGCCATTGCGGAATATTTTCCTCAATTGATTGGAGGCTCTGCTGATTTAGCGCCATCTACCGATACAAATCTTGATGATTTTCAATCCTTTTCACCAAAACACCGCGGTGGCCGTAACTTCCATTTTGGAATTCGAGAACATGCGATGGGTGCAGTGATTAATGGTATGGCGCTGAGCAAATATCTAATCCCCTACGGGGCTACATTTTTGATTTTCTCAGATTATATGCGCCCACCCTTAAGGCTGGCTGCCATTATGAAAATCCGCCCGATTATGGTTTTCACCCACGACAGTATCGGTCTGGGCGAAGACGGCACCACCCATCAGCCGGTGGAACAATTAATTGGTTTGCGCACCGTGCCAAACATGACCGTAATTCGCCCTGCAGATGCCAATGAAACAGCTCAGGCCTGGCGCGTCGCCATCAAACATACCGATGGGCCGGCAGCTATTGTTTTAACCCGACAGGGCATTCCGATTATCGACCAGAAAAAATACGCCAAAGCGGAAAACCTTGCGAAAGGTGCTTATATTCTTTCTGACTCCGATGGCGATCCTGATATTATCCTGATTGCCACCGGTTCTGAAGTGCATTTGATTTTGGAAGCTCAAGAAGTGTTGAAGAAAAGTAAAATTCAGGCGCGTGTGGTAAGTATGCCATGTTGGAGTCTATTTGATAAACAAACAACAGCTTACCGCGAAAAAGTTTTGCCAAAAGGCATTCGAAAACGACTTGCAGTTGAAGCTGGATCGCCCGTGGGATGGCTGAAATATGTAACAGATGAAGGAGACGTAATTGGTATCGACAAGTTTGGCGAATCGGCACCGGGAGATGAGGTAATGAAGGAATACGGTTTTTCCGTAGAAAATGTAGTTAAAAGAGCGAAGTCGCTGCTTTCTAAAAAATAGTAAGCTTTTCTCTGTGCCCCCTGCCTGCCTTCCTACGGCGGGTAAACCGGCAGGCAGGTCTGTGTCTCTGTGGTAAAACAAACACCCGAATAAATTGAAAATACAATGTCCAAAGAACCCTTAAAAAAAATCGGAATCTGCGCAGATCACGGCGGATTTGAACTCAAAGAAAAGATAAAATCTTTTTTGACGGAAAACCAATTTGAACCCGTGGATTTTGGGGCGAAGGTATTGGACGAAACCGATGATTTCCCCGACTTCGTTATTCCATTGGCAAAGGCAGTCGCGGCAGGTAAAGTATTCCGCGGTATCGCTATATGTGGCAGTGGAGTAGGTGCCTGCGTTGCTGCCAACAAAGTTAAGGGTGTTAGATCGGCTTTGATCAACGATTATTTTTCGGCGCATCAGGGCGTGGAAGACGATGATATGAACCTGATTTGCCTCGGGGGGCGTGTTACGGGATATGCAGCTGCTGAAGAGTATGTTCAGGTTTTTTTGAACGCCAAGTTTATCGGGGTGGAAAGACACATTCGGCGATTGCGGAAAATTCAGGAATTGGAATTTGAGTAGAGACGGGAGACGGGAGACAAGAGAAGAGCTTTGAGAGGCAGTATCCAGTGGCAGTATCCAGTGGCAGTTGGCAGTAGTGTTCAGTGTTCAGTGGTTAAAAGGATTAATGACCATGTTTTGATAATGTAAATTAATTAAAAACCGGTCAACACTAATCAGGAAAGTTCAAAGAGAAGAAAAGAAAAAGAGAAGAAAAGAAAAAGAGAAGAAAATGTAAAAGACTAGAAGCAGTCAATACCGAGAGAAGTAATTCGTATATAATTTTTTTAGTCCTACGTCTTACGTCTTATTGTCCTAAGTCATTCTCCTATCCTACGTCATTTTACTGATAAGCTTAAAACAAATTAATAACACACATTATGAACCCACTAAACAAAATACGAAATCACGGGCAGAGCATCTGGCTGGATTTGCTCGATCGAGAAATCATGGAAACCGGAAAATTGAAAAGTCTAATAGACGAAGATGATTTGCGGGGTCTTACTTCCAATCCTTCAATTTTTGAGAAGGCTATTACAGGCAGTTCGGATTACGATGAGGATATAGCGAAATTGGCAGAGAAGACAGATGATAATGCCGTTATCTTTTTCGACATGGCAATATCCGATATTCAAAGAGCGGCTGATATTTTTAAACCGGTATTCGACAAGACCAACGGAAAAGACGGCTTTGTAAGTCTCGAGGTTTCGCCCTATTTGGCCCGCGATACGGATGGAACCATTGAACAGGTTCGTGACCTATGGAAAAGGGTGGACAGAAAAAATGTAATGATCAAAATCCCCGGAACCAAACAAGGTCTCCCAGCGATCCGTGAATGTTTAAGAGAGGGTATTAATGTTAATATTACACTCCTTTTTGGGCTGCCACGCTATCGTGAAATAACTGAAGCCTTTATGGGTGGACTTGAAGACAGATTGAAGCAAGGAAATTCCATAGAGAATGTATCTTCAGTGGCGAGCTTTTTCCTTAGCCGAATTGATGTTTTGGTGGATCCGATGCTCGATGAAAAAGGAGCGAAAACACTAAGGGGCAAAATTGCAATCGCCTCAGCCAAACTAGCCTATCAAATTTATTTGGATATGATTTCCAGTGACCGTTTTAAAAAGCTGGAGGCAAAAGGGGCACAACGCCAAAGGGTACTTTGGGCAAGTACAAGTACTAAAGATCCATCGTTTAGCGATGTGCTATATGTAGAAACCTTGATTGGAAAAGATACAATAAATACCTTGCCAATGAAAACCATCGATGCCTTTCGCGATCACGGAAAAGTGACGGATTCCCTCACAGAGGGGATTGAGGATGCGGAGGCAACTTTAAAAGAATTAAAGAATAAGGGGATCAGCATAGACAAGATTACCCAAAAGCTGGAAGATGAGGGAATAGAAAAATTCAATAAGGCCTTCGATAAACTGCTTAAGAGCATCGATGGTCAGAAAGGAAAAAATGGTTAAGGAAATGATGGAGTTGGATATTTCTAAAATAAAAGTCGTCTTTTTGGATATTGGGGGTGTACTCCTCACTAATGCCTGGGACCATGAATCACGCCAAAAGGCGGCTGAGGTATTTGGGTTTGACTATGAGGAAATGAACATGCTGCACAATTTCATCTACAACGTTTTTGAGATTGGCAGTATCTCGCTCAACGAATACCTCAACACCTCCGTATTTCATCGTCCCCGCGATTTTACGAAAGAGGAATTCAAGGATTTTATGTACGCACAATCCGTCGAATTGCCAAAGATGTTGCCCTGGGTAAAGAAATGGAAAAAGCAGATGGACCTGCCTGTATTTGCACTCAGCAACGAAAATAGGGAACTAAACGATTATCGAATTGACAAGTTTAATCTACACGAAGTATTCGACGGATTTTTCTCATCTTGTTATCTCGGTTTCCGCAAACCCGATCCGCGTATTTTTCAAACTGCATTGCAAATTGCACGGATAGCACCTTCCGAATGCATTTATTTTGACGATAGGCCTCTTTTGGTTAATGTTGCTAAAAAGCTGGGAATGAACGCTATTCATCATCAAAAATTTGAAACATCAAAAAAAATTCTCGAAAATCTAATACGAAAATAACATCATTATGAACACGCAAAATGGAAATCGAAGGGCCTTTGGAATGATCGGCCTCGGCACTATGGGTTCCAACCTTTTACAAAATATCGCAGACCACGGATACAGCTGTGCCGGCTTCGACATAGATTCCAAGAAGGTGGCTACCCTTAATCAGTTAAACCGCGACGGTATAAAGGGTTTTTCAGATATGAATGATTTCGTAAAAAGCCTAAACAGTCCAAGAATAGTGATGATGCTGGTTCCTGCCGGCAAAATTGTGGATGGCGTAATAGAGGAATTGATTGCAGTCCTTGAGAAAGGAGACATCATCATCGATGGCGGGAATTCACATTTTATCGATACTGACCGACGTTTTTTAGATTTAGAGAAAAAAGGATATCATTTCATCGGGATGGGCGTATCCGGTGGGGAGGAAGGTGCCCGAAGAGGCCCGAGCATGATGCCGGGGGGAGATAGAGAAGCCTACAACGCAGTGAAACCCATATTAAAAAAGATTGCGGCCCATGTAAATGGAGAACCTACTGTTGCGTATATGGGTGAACGTTCTGCCGGTCATTTTGTAAAAATGGTGCACAACGGTATCGAATATGCCTTGATGCAATTGCTATCGGAAACCTATGAGGTTTTAAAAAATGGTCTAAAACTTAAAGACAACGAAATTCACGAAGTATTTAAAAAATGGAACGAAGGCAGGTTGAAATCTTATTTGCTGGAAATTACCCGAGATATTTTTGCATACAAAAATAAGGGAGCAAAATACCTTTTGCTCAACGATATTAAAGACGAAGCAAAAGCCAAAGGAACTGGAAAATGGACTTCCCAAGCTGCAATGGATCTAAATCTTCCTATTCCCATTATCGATATTGCCGTATCCATGCGCGACCTGTCAAAATACAAAACCTTGCGCACTAGGGCTTCGCAAATCTATTCCAATCCAAAAGATGCAAAATACAGTGATTCTAGCGAAAAATATATAGCCACTATGGAAGAGGCATTTTATTTCGCAATGGCATCTGCCTATGCCCAGGGAATGCATTTGCTTTACCGTGCCAATGAAGAATACAAATACGAACTAAACCTGGGAGTGATCGCGAAAATTTGGCGCGGTGGCTGCATTATCCGTTCCGAATTTTTGGAAGATATCTATGCGGCCTATAAAAGGGATGCGAAATTGAAGCATTTGTTTTTGGATCACGGCATTGAAAATAGTCTTGTTAAAAGTATCCCCGGCATCCGAACTGTCGTTTCAGACGCTGCGCGTGGTGGTATAGCCGTTCCTGCATTTTCGGCTGCATTGGGCTATTTTGATAATTTCAGAAGTGAAAATATGCCGGCAAACCTCATTCAGGCACAACGGGATTATTTCGGCTCGCATACTTACGAACTCATAGGAAAAGAAGGGGTTTTTCATACAGAATGGGAAGAACCCAACAATTAAACCGCCCGTTTTAGCAACGGGAGGCTTCTCTAAAATTAAAAAGTTATGGCAAAGACATCAAATAAAGAATCAAGTCCGACCATTTTCATCATTTTCGGTGGAACTGGGGATCTTAGCAAAAGAAAAATCATACCTGCGCTTTACAATCTGTTTCTTGAAAATCGTTTACCCGAAAAATTTGCTATCATCGGCACTGGACGCAGCAAATTCACTGATTCGAAATACCGAATTTCTCTATTGGAAGCCGTTGACGAATTTTCGCGTAGGGGTAAGGCTAAAAGAGAGGATTGGTCAAAGTTTGCATCAAATATTTCCTATCAGATCGCGAATATAAAAGACGCTTCTGAGTATAAAGAGTTTGGTTCAAGAATCGATACCCTTAAGGAAGAATGGAAACAAGCCGCATCCATAATTTATTACTGTGCAGTTTCGCCCGAGTTTTTTTGCACCATTGCCGAGAATATATCTGCAAGTAAATTAGAGAATAACCCAGAAACCACACGTATAATAATCGAGAAACCTTTTGGTCGCGACCTCAACTCGGCAAAAGAACTAAACAGTAAGTTGCTCACTATTTTTAATGAAAAACAGATTTATAGGATAGACCATTATCTGGGGAAAGAGGTAGTGCAAAATATTATGGCTTTCCGTTTCGCCAATGCCATTATGGAACCTCTTTGGAACCGCAACCATATTGAACACGTACAGATTTCGGTTACCGAACAAATAGGAATAGAGGATCGTGGCGATTATTTTGAAAATGCCGGTATCCTTCGAGACATGATCCAAAACCACTTGTTGCAATTGCTTTGCACCATTGCCATGGAACCACCAATTAATTTTGATGCCGATGTGGTACGCGATCGAAAAGTTGAGGTACTGCACGCCATGCGAAAAATTGCTCCGGGCAAGGTCGATACTATGGCAGCAAGAGGGCAATACGGCCCTGGCTGGGTAGAAGGAAAAGAAGTGCCAGGCTATAGGGAAGAGAAGGAAGTAGATCCCAACTCCAATACCGAAACCTATGCCGCATTAAAATTTTATGTTGATAACTGGCGGTGGCAGGGAGTTCCATTTTATTTGCGCACCGGAAAGCGGCTCTTCAAATCGGCTTCCCTTATTACTATCCAATTCCGGGAAGTTCCCCACAATATGTTCCACCGCGAAGAGGGAAATATCCCTAAACAGAATAGACTCGTTATAAGTATTCAACCCGATATGGGAATCCGGTTTCAACTGGAGAGCAAAACACCGGGCCTGGAAATGAGTTTGAATACGGTGGATATGGTTTTCGATTATTCTGGAAAAACAAGAGTAGATTCGCCAGAGGCTTATGAAACGCTTTTACTGGATATCATTTCAGGAGATCAAACCCTGTTTATGCGTGCAGATCAAGTGGAGGCAGCGTGGGAACTTATAATGCCTGTGCTCGATGCTTGGGAAAACAATAAAAATTCTAACTTTCCAAATTATCCGGCAGATTCCTGGGGCCCCGAAAATGCGGAAGCGCTCATTGCAAAAGATGGCTATCACTGGTTCAGCCTTCCGGAATTAAACAAAAAGGACTAATGGTGGACATCAAAATATACGATGACTCCGACGAGTTAATAAATGCTCTGGCAAACGCCATTCGCGATGTTTCGAAAGAGGCCATTGACGCGCAGGGGCAATTCAACTTTGTGCTTTCGGGTGGAAGTTCCCCTAGAAAACTTTATGAATTACTCTCTTCTGAAACGTATAAAAATCAGATAGACTGGGAGAAAACTTGGTTTTTCTTTGGGGATGAACGCTTTGTTCCCGAAAACGACCCCCAACGAAATTCCTTAATGGCGAAAGAGGTTTTATTTGAACCTTTAAATATTGCTGAATCCCGTATTTTTAATATCGATACCAGCGGTACTCCGGAGGAGGCAGCTCAAAGATATGCAGATTCAATAGCCGCACATTTTCAGCACAAACCAATTGAATTCGATTTTATACTTTTGGGTCTTGGCGATAATGCACATACCGCTTCACTTTTTCCAAATACTTCGGTATTAAAAGAAACTGAAGCCACGATTAAATCGGTGTTTGTAAAAGAAGTGGATATGTACAGAATTACAATGACGGCACCGCTTATCAATCAAGCGAAAAAAATCGCCTTTTTGGTTTTTGGAAAAGAAAAATCGGAGGCAGTGTACCAGGTCTTGAAAGATAAAACAGCTTCGGTAACGCAATATCCGGCGCGTTTGATCAACTCAAATGAGAAAAAAGTCGTGTGGTATTTAGATACCGCCGCAGCTTCACGTTTATAAAAGAAATGAAATAATTGACCATATAAAAGAAATTTGACATAAGACAAAAGGACGTATGACATAGGACTTATTCCTTTTTAAAACTGCTAAGATTTAGTCCTATGTCCTACGTCTTACAGTCCTACGTCCCTTTAAGTATAACTCAAAAAAGAAATAATTAAACATGTTCCCAAAAATAAATCCAATACAAACACCAGCCTGGAAAGCGTTGATCGAGCATCAGACCGATATGAAAAAGGTGCAGATGAAAGACCTCTTTGCCCAGGATCCAAAACGGTTTGAAAAGATGTCTGTTCAGTTTAACGATATCCTCTTCGATTATTCCAAAAACATAATCACCGATAAAACCCTTGAAAAGCTTCTGCAACTGACGGAGGATTGCAAGGTAAAAACTGCGATGGAAGCGATGTTTGCCGGTGAAAAAATCAATCAAACCGAGGACCGCGCCGTCATGCATACGGCTTTGCGAAACTTTTCGGATAAACCGATTATCGTAGATGGCAAAGACATTATGCAGGAAGTCCGGGAAACACGTAAAAAAATGAAATCCTTTTGCGGAAAAATCCACAGCGGAGAGTGGAAAGGCTATACCGGAAAAAAAATCACGGACATCGTAAACATAGGTATCGGTGGGAGCGACCTCGGGCCAGTAATGGCCACCGAAGCCCTGCGGCCGTATTGGATTGATGGAATTCAGGCCCATTTCGTTTCCAATGTTGATGGCACCCAGATTGTAGAAACGCTGAAAAACCTAAACCCCGAGGAAACCCTTTTCACCATCGCATCAAAAACTTTTACCACCCAGGAAACTATGACCAATGCCCACACTGCGCGGGACTGGTTTTTGTTTTCAGCTAAGGACGAAAAATATGTCGCCAAGCATTTTGTGGCACTTTCAACTAACGAAGAAGGGGTGAAAGATTTCGGAATTGCGCCCGAAAACATGTTCACTTTTTGGGATTGGGTAGGAGGTCGCTACAGTCTTTGGAGCAGTATCGGACTTTCAATTGCACTGACAATTGGCTACGACAATTTCGAAAAGTTGCTCAAGGGGGCCGAGTCAACCGATCACCATTTCAGAACCACCGACTTTAAGGAAAATATTCCTGTGATTATGGCATTAGTGGGAATATGGTACACCAATTTTTTTGGTTCCGAAACAGAAGCTATTTTTCCTTACGATCAGTATATGCACCGCTTTCCGGCCTATTTTCAACAGGGGAATATGGAGAGCAACGGCAAGCATACCGACAGAAACGGAAATGACGTAACTTATAGCACGGGCCCCGTAGTTTGGGGCGAACCGGGCACCAACGGCCAGCACGCATTTTATCAGCTTATCCATCAGGGCACACATTTAATTCCCTGCGATTTCATTGCGCCTTCCATCAGTCACAATCCTATTGGAAATCACCATTCTATATTGCTCTCTAATTTCTTCGCCCAAACGGAAGCCTTGATGAATGGGAAAAACGCCGATCAAGTTGCGGCTGAACTCAAGGAGGAGAATATGGATAAATCAAGAATGGAAAAATTGATTCCCTTTAAGGTTTTTGAAGGCAATAAGCCTACAAATTCGTTCCTGCTTAAAGAGATAACACCATTTTCATTAGGGTCGCTAATAGCGCTTTACGAACATAAAATATTTGTTCAGGGAGTAATTTGGAATATCTTCAGTTTTGATCAATGGGGGGTAGAACTCGGGAAACAATTGGCTAAAAATGTATTGCCCCAACTGGATAATAATAACAAAGTTGAATCGCATGACGCCTCGACCAATGGATTGATAAATGCATATAAAAGGTGGAGAAGTTAAGGATTCTAGGAGTTAGAAATTTTGGGTTCCTTGGAGACCTAACAGGTCTTTGAGACCTGTTAGGTCTGGAGCCAGTTTAGAAAAGATATAAATGTTCTCTTTTGAACATCATTTCAATTCCTTAGGCAAATGGTCAGGTATCTCCATTTTCGCCACACCTATTCTATCGTCGGCCATTCCGTAATACACGTCAATTCTGTTGGGTTGGCCAATATCATCGCGTCTATCCGTTCCGGTCGGGAATACTACATCGCCCACTATGCCAATTGTTTCATTGGGTAATTCGGGTGCCAAAATAGGCTCGGGGGAACGGTACAGTATTTTTTGGGGTGCTTTTTCCGATAAAATCATTGCCCCGGCTGAATAGGTATATTTAGGCTGATCTGCAGTGGAATCGTCATGTTTTCGCACTCCGTGATAGACCAACAACCAACCGTACTTCGTTAAAATTGGCGGTGCACCGGATCCAATTTTTAGGTTTTCCCAAGGATAAACCGGATGTGCCAGACAGTGATGGGATGTGAATTTTGCATTTTTCAGAGATGTCTCTTTTCCATTTTTCAAGTTGAAATAAGATATCCAGATACTTTCTTTGTGTTCATCACTCTCGTGGGTATCATCGTTTTCAACAATCTCTTCCGGTCGGGTACCCGGAAACAGAGGACGATTCAACATAGCCATAGAGATGTGGTTATGCGGACTTGGAAGGTCTGTTGGAAAAAAGCTAGCATCCTTGTTGTCAATTCCGTTAAAATCAATGTCTTCGTACGGTAGAAACTGCACCAGTCCCAAACGCTCCCAATTAAAAAGATCTTTAGACCTCGCCATGGCAATACGAGGCCCTTTTGATCCATAAGCCGTATAGGTCATTATATAGTGTTCTACTGCTTTCACATAGGTTATCCTCGGGTCTTCACAGCCGCCACCGCCATTTGGGCGTTTCTCATAGTCGGCTTCGGGTTCCAGCACTACGCCAAGGCGTTCCACTCCCACGGGGTCTCCAGCCGCATCGAATTTCACTTTTGCTATCCCTATCCGCGAATAGTTGTTTTTTGCAACCATACGCGGAAAAATATACAGATTTCCGTCCGGTCCACGGGTTACTGCTGGATTGAGAACCCCTTCAACTTCAAGTTCGTTCCCTTCTTCGGGTTTCATTATGGTACAAATGCGGTGTAATTGGAATGGTGTCATATTATTTTTTTTCACGTTTATCAATGGAACAAGCAATTACAGTCTCGATTATTCTTTTGGTCTCTTCGGGGTCCCTAACCTGAATACAATCCGCACCGGTTTTTCTGGCTGGGTGATCGTTGCCACCTTTGAACAGGGCATCCCCTATAAATAGCATATTGGGAATTCCTATACCGAGTATCTCCTTGAGTTTGTTTATCCCATACGCCTTATCAATTCCAGGTTTTGTGATGTCAATTGAAGTGGTTCCCCCCATTCCCACAGAAAATCCCTTCAGCGATTTTTCGAGCGGTTTCTTGATCTTTTTGCGTTTTGCAAAATCGGGATCCCAACCTTTTTTTTCGTCCAGGGGTGCCTTCTGGCCCAAGGCCGAAAAAGTAATCTGACTGCCGCGATCCTCAATCTGTTTGCCCCAGGTTTTCTTGATGTCGAAACCTGCTTCTTCGACTGCACTGTGAAGGCTGTCGAGGATTTTTTTCCGCTCCCCATCGGTAAAATTCTCTGCGTACAACTGTTTCCACTCTTTTTTGAATTGGTAAAACTTTGTCCCGCAAGTTGGCAGGATAGACAGTTTTTTTACCAATGCCTTTTTAGGTAAATGCTCCAATACCTGTTTCTCAAATTGAGGCCAATCGCCCCCAGATATAATAGAGACTTGGGCCACTTCCAATAAATTGCTCAAAAGACCGGCCATTTCTTTGTCGATAGGCAACTTGCTCTTGGCGAGAGTGCCGTCCAGATCGAATATAATTAGTTTTTTCATGATAGTTATTTCATTTCCCTGTCCGGGATTGCCATTTGAAGTAGTGTAATTTGTGGCTCGGGCTGAAGGTCAAGTTGCCCAATTATTGCTGGCAATAGCATTACTTCACCCTTGCCAATTGAATATTCCGTGTTGTTATACCTCATCGAGCCTTTTCCTTCTGTGCATACTAAAATGACGGGCTCATCTTTAAGACCGACCTTAAATGCCGATTTGTATTTTAATCGCCAAAGTATAAAGTGCTCGTTGTCGAAAAGCTTTTCAACATTTTTATTCTTTGCATCTGGAATAGGGGTTACCGGACCGATGTCCACCTGGTCAAAATCAATACAGGCAATGGCTTTCTCCACTTGAAGCTCGCGGGGTTTTCCGGTTTTCGGATCTTTCCTATCCCAATCATAAAGACGAAAAGTGACATCACTGTTTTCCTGAACCTCAAAAACCACGGTGCCCCCCAGGGTGTGGACCGTTCCCGAATGGATAAAAACCGCATCCTCCTTTTTGGGTACAAAACTGTGGAGCCGGTCGGCTACAGATTTGTTTTCAATGGATTTGAGCAAGTTCTCTTTGGTCGTTCCCTTTTTTAAACCTGCGTAAATAAGGCTGTCATCACTGGTTTCCAATACCACCCAGGCTTCGGTTTTTCCAGTATCACCCTTTGGGATATACTCTTTTTGTTGGTCTGACGGATGTACTTGTACCGACAAAACTTCCTTACAATCCAGAAATTTCAACAATAGGGGAAAGTGCTCGAAGTGGTTGCCAATTTTGCCCATAATCTCATAGCGAAAGTCTTCCATCAATTTCGTGATGGTCACTCCTTTCAGCTCACCTTCAGAAACCTCGCTGGCGTGGTCCTTCCGATCGCTCAACAACCAAGCTTCCCCTATAGGATCATCTTTGGGTAATGGCTTTGAAAGTAAATGTTCCAATTTCCTGCCGCCCCATATTCTATATTGATAGATTGGGTCGAATTTTAAAGGATAGATTTTATCTTTCATCTTGTTTTATATTAAAATATCTAAAAATTCAGTTTTTTGTTTCCTTAAATCTCCAAGGAATGCATTCGCTAATATTAACTGTACTACCCACCTGGATTTTTGGGGATTTTCCTCGCAGGATACTTATGGAGATTTCTGTCTATAAAACCCAAACCCAACTTTCAATTTTCACAGCACAACTGAAAGAAGACTGGGGTTTGACAATTAAAAAGTTGAATAAAGGTAGGCTGCAATCATTGGAATTCAGTTACATATTTGCGATAAAAGTTACATCTATTACAGATTTATTGCGTTAAAGAATTTAAAAGAATGCCTAAATCAAATCCCAAATTTCAAATCCCAAATTTCAAATCCATAATCTGTCATGCTGAGCGCAGTCGAAGCACCTAATCCCTAACTATCGTCCTAAAAGTCAAGTTGACCCTCGGGGAATGCACTTTCTTGGTCGGCGGCAATCTGTGCAACCAATGGGTTTGGGTAGCGCCTTTCATAATCAAAAGGCTGCCGTGTTCCAGATTTAAGGCAACCGTTTCCTCAGTAACTTTATGTTTAAACCCAAACTTTCGTTCCGCTCCAAAACTTAGGGAGGCTATGGCACCGTTCTTTTTAAGGTCCTTTTCACCGTCGCTGTGCCAGGCCATGCCTTCATCCCCGGAGTGGTAGAGATTGAGGAGGCAACTGTTAAAAGTTTCTCCGCATTTTTCCTCAATATGTTGTTTAAGTTGCAGTAATTCCGGCGTCCACAAATGGGCCTTTTTGGTGACTTTGGAATAAGTGTATTCAAACTCACGGTCGCCGTACCAGGCTACTTTGCGTTTGGTAACTATCTTTTTGCCAAAGATGATGGCTTCGTCGTTTTTCCAGCGGATTGTGTTGAGCAGAATTTCGTAATAACGGTTGGCTTCTTCTTCGGAAAACACTTTTCCAAAGTAATTCACCGTGCCGTCTTTGGGCAGTAGGTTTCGGTCGCTATCCACTTCAAAATTGAATAAATCCATTACAGCACTTTTGGAAACAAGGCTGCGGTTTTGGCGTAATAAAGGCGATAGGCTTCCCCAAAATTCTCCAGCATCCATTTTTCTTCTTTCTTCAGTTTGTACCAAAACGATACGAACACTATGGCAAGGGCAAAAAACCCGCGATAGTCGCCAACAATCAGCACATTGCCCACAAACATCATTAAAATGCCCGTATAAATAGGATGCCGAATTTGGGAATAAGGACCACTGGTAATGAGTTGGTGGTCCTTTTTAAGCTGTACGCTAAGGCTCCAATTGCGCCCCAAGGTGAAGCGTGCCCAAATGGCTATTACAACGCCGAGGATACAGATAGTCAAGGCGATCATTCCCACCAGATTGGTGTGCTCCACAAAGTTTTCGCGAAGCCAAGTGTGCCCAAACCATTCACCGGGCCCGAGCAAGTAAACGGTGATTAAAAGGGGAAGCACATATAAAACAAAGCGTTTGGGAAAGGATTCCTTTTGCGCAGTCGATTTTGCGCCAATAGCCCCGGAAACCCAGACTACTAACACAATAATCCAACAAATTTTTAAGCCTAATCTTATGCGTTCATCCATGGTATTTTGAATTTTGATAGCTGTTGATTCTTCAATAAAGTGACTTTCTTTTAAAACCCAATGTTAAAATCGAGCCGTATGCGGTTGCCGTTTTCCTTGGCAATTCCGTAAGGCACCAATTGTTCCACGGTAAAGAACCGCAGTCTTAAGTCCATATTTTCGGCAAGGGCATAGCCAGCCATTACTTCCAGCCCTTTAAAATTTGTAAGCCTGGCGTCCTGAGAGCCTGCATTGGAGTAATCCCAACGCGCCCAATCGTTTTGGGCCAGATAGTCCACCGCGGCAAAACGCTCCAAATAACTGTAAACCAACTGCAGCTTCCAGTCGCCTTTCTCGTCCAGTTTTCCGATGCTGGCATTGGCCACATAGCCCGTTTTTTGGTCCTGTAAAAACTTCGGAATGGAGTCATTGCCGTTGTAATCCTTTACGTTTTGGTAATAGTCAAATCCAACGGTTACTTTTGGGGCTTTAAGTATGTCTATTTTCGTCCCGAGATGGACTACGGAATAGTCAATGCTGAAAGTATCGCCCCCATCGGGAATGTTCGGCATATTTTTAAAGTAATAGAAAGCGGGGAAAAACTTCACCCTGTTTTGCCAATGGGAAGTAACCAGCTGTATCCCCTCAAAATAGCTGTCTTTTTCCAAAGAAGTGCCGCTGGTGGCGAAAATGAAATGCCCGGTGTTCACTTTTAGCGATTGCATGAATTCGTTTTCAAAATTGAATTTCCCCGAAAGGGAAACACCTTCGGGAGAAACATTGTCGCTCCAAAAGAGTTCGTTCTGTTTTTCAAAAGAGAAAGAGTTTTTCCCCACCCAGGCGCTCAGCCAATTGTAGTTGAAGTTGGCGTAAAGCTTATCAAAAGCAATGGGCGCACTGCTAAACTGGTCGCCCAAAGTTAAATGTGCATCCTGTTGTTTGTTGGCCTGCCCCGTGCGGATGCGCATCCCGAAGGACACCCAATCCTTAAAGAGGTAGGTTGCGCCCAGCCGCGCGCGGTATCGCAAACGGGTCCGGTCATCGCGTTCGGTGCCGTCTGATTTATGGGAATCCCAGTCTTGTTCCACCCTAAATCTGAAATCGGCAGTGAACTTTAGTTTCTTTTGGATGCTGTCTGTTTGGGCAGTTAAATAAAAAGGGAACAACAGGAAAAATAGGAGGTAGGTAGTTTTCTTCAAAATTGTAAAAATTGGTTGGTTGGTTTTTTTGAAATTTAATTGAAATCAAATATGTCACACTGACATTCATTATTTTACTATTTAATCACTTCCGAAGCGATTAAATTACTGTTTTTGTTTTGAAAAATAATAATTCCCAGCCGTATTTTATTTTTGACGGTTTGGAATATTACGCAAATAATAATGTATCTTAGTTGTTCATTTTTATGGGATTGGTCGAATAGAGAATAAAGAATAAAGAATAAAGAATAAAGAATAGAGAATAAAGAATCATTGGATTTACGATCTCGAAATAACGAATAACGAATAACAATTAACAATTAACAAATAACTATGACAATCATACTACTTCTTATCGCCATCATTGTGGTGGTTGCCTTTTTGCTCGTCATTGTCTTCAACCGTTTTGCGAAAAACAGAAATGTGGTGAAGGACGCTTGGAGCAATATAGACGTTGCCCTTAAGCGCCGTTACGATTTGATCCCGAACCTTGTGGAAACCGTGAAAGGCTATGCCGCGCACGAAAAGACCACTTTTGAAAGCGTCATCAACGCCCGAAATGCCGCTATGGCCGTACCTTCTGACGACATAAACGCAAAGATAAAAGCTGAAAACCAGTTGCAACAAACCCTGCGGAGCATTTTTGCTTTGAGCGAGGCCTACCCAGATTTAAAGGCGAATGCCAGCTTTTTGGACCTTCAGCAAAAACTGAACGAAATTGAGGAAAACCTGGAACGCAGTCGCCGTTATTACAACGGAACCGTCCGCGAAAACAATACCTATGGCGAAAGTATGCCGGGCGTGTTGTTTGCGGGTATGTTCGGGTATAAACATTTCGACTATTTTGAAGTGGAGGCTGCCGAGCGTGAGAACGTGAAGGTGAGTTTTGAGTGAAACGGTTTTCAGTTATCGGTTATCGGTTAACGGTTATCTGTTATGGGTTATTGAGTTACTGAGTTATTGAGTTACTGAATCATTGACAACTGACAACTGACAACCCACAACCCACAACCGACAACACTTGTCCACCGTCCGCGTGTCGCTGAAGCTTTAGCGGAGGCACAAGCTTTTTCAGCGAAGGTGGAGACAACCGACAACCGACCACAAACATTCTGTCATGACAACGAAAACCAACATCAACCCCAAAATCCCTCCCTATCGGTTTAACAAAAAACTGATGCTCCTTTTTTTCGGACTCTTGTTTTTTCTGAAAGGGGCTGCGCAGGGTTTTGAAGTGGACCACAGTCAGGTTGATATTTACATCAGCGAGGAGGGTTATTTTGATGTGGTTGAAAATTACGACCTGAACTTTACGGAAGCAAAACACGGAATTTACAGGGATATTCAAGTCAATTACGATTTGCTTACCGCCGAAGGAAAAACCGAAAAGCGCAGGATCAAGATCAGAAATATCGAGGTGCCCAATCATAAGTTTGAGGCCGATTTGGATTTTGTGCAAAAACTGAGCGACAACCTGCAGATTAAAATTGGCGATAAGGATGTAACGCTTATCGGGCCGCAGCATTACGAAATAAAATACAGGGTTTACAACGCTTTCCTTTTTGAAGATCCACTGATTCAGTTTTACTGGAACATTAAACCCAGCGGCTGGTACGCTTCTTTTCAACAACTGAATTTCACCATCCATCTTCCAAAAAATGTGGATCCCGATTTGGAAGATATCTTTGTGTATTCAGGTTTTACGGAGGAAACCACTATCAATAAGGAGTTTGATGTGCGTTATGCTGACGGGGTTTTCACAGCTAAAAGCCATCCCGATTTTCTGTCCGTGCCGGGGCAGAGCGTTACCGTATTGCTCAATCTTCCAAAGGGTTCCGTAAAGGAAATTAAACCCTGGTGGCCCTTTTGGACCGATTATGGGTGGACGCTCATTCTTGGCGCCATGCTGTTCATATTTTATAGGATTTGGAACAAATACGGGAAAGACGACAGGGTAGTGGCTACCACCAGCTATTTTCCGCCGAGCGGAGTGGACCCCGCGATGGCAGGCTTTTTAATAGACGACAGCGCAGATACGCCAGACCTCATCTCCTTGATACCCTATTGGGGCTCGCGCGGCATCATTAAAATGGAACAAATACCCAAGGAAGGATGGCTGTCAAAAGACGACACCAAACTTACGCGATTACGGCCGTTGCCCGATGGCACGCCCATTTATGAAGAATCCATTTTTAGGGGCCTCTTCGGAATAGACTACGGGGAAGGCGAAAAAGAGGTTCTGGTCAGCAGTTTGAAAGATACTTTTTACACCACCATGAGCAGCGCCAAATTGCTCCTTAAGGACAAAGCCCAGATATATTACGAAGCCCGGGCCAGGAAAATGCAGACCCGAACCATAGTGGGCGTTTTGCTCCTCGGCGCATTGCTGTTTGCATTCTTTTTGCTCTCTTGGGGACTTTGGGCCGCATTGGCAGTAATTCCGGTCGGTATTTTCCTGTTGTTTATGTCGGTTTATATGATAAAGAAGAATGCCAAAGGCAACGAGGTTTTCTCGGAACTGAAAGGGTTTAAAAACTTTATAAGAATTGCGGAGGAAAACAAACTGAAAATGCTTTTGCAGGACAGTCCCACTTATTTTGAAACCACTATGGGCTACGCCCTCGCTTTTGGACTTTTTGACCAATGGGCGAAGAAGTTTGAGGCCCTCAATTTGCAACCGCCCAGTTGGTACACCTCTTCCGCAGGCGTAGGGGCGTTTACTATGCACAATTTCTCCAATTCGTTTGCGAGCTCCATGGCTTCGGCACAGTCCACTATGGTCAGTTCCCCTTCCAGTAGTGGTTCCTCGGGCGGCGGCGGTTCCTCAGGCGGCGGTTTCGGCGGCGGCGGTGGCGGCAGTTGGTGATGCGAAGACCTATCTTTATTGAGATTGTAGAAAACGAAAACGAAATCGAGAACGAAATCGAGAACGAAATCGAGAACGAAATCGAAATCGAAATCGAGAACGAAATCGAGAACGAAATCGAAATCGAAATCGAAATCGAAATCGAAATCGAAATCGAAATAACAAATCTGTCATGCTTAGCTTAGTTTAACC
>JAENWK010000041.1 GCA_016650045.1 Eubacteriaceae bacterium
ATAGGTTTACACATTTCACTTCGTAAAACCAGTATTTTCCGCCACGATAACAGGCAAGGTCAAAGCGACTGTTGCCCTAGGTTACCTCTTGTTTAAGCTCTGAAACATCCGATTGAGCATTTAAATATTCGTTAGCCACTTGATTTACCAAAACTGAGTGTACACCTACCGTCCATCCTTTTCAACAAGAATAAGGGTATCGTCTGTTTTTCGATGAGGGCTGGAATTCCATGAAAATATTGCACGAACTCCAGGAACGAGAAGCTCGCTCATGCGACCCGTATTGGGTACATGGACGATTTTCTCTGCCTGATCAATCATCACTCTTGCGATAAATCGGTTTGGACAACTGAGAAAAATTCCACTGACTAAAGGGAATTTACTCAGTTTCACCTTCATCCTCTTCTTCATCATCGTATTCTTCATCATAGGCGGCTTCGATTAAAGCAAATTCTGCTTCATCTTCCACAGGCACGAGGATTTCTTCCCCATCTTCGTCTAACGCAATGAAAAAAGGGAAAACATCGTCACTTTCTTCATTTTCGGATAATAAAAGGTAGGTCTTTTCTCCTATGTCAAAACTTTCAACGACCTCATATTCCTTTTCAACGCCATCGTCACTTACTAAAAAAATTGTTTCGGTTTTTTCTTCCATTATCATTCCTCTTTCTCTGCAAATATTTTCGCTCACAATCTTATCATTATAACCTGTTATGCTTAAAAAATCCATTACTATTCGAATTTCTCTACCGATCTGCCCGATCCATATAGGATTGGAGGATCATTTGAGCCGCCAGTGTATCAATATATTCTTTTCTTTTTTTACGTGAAACATTTCCTTCAATGAGAATCTTTTCAGACCATGAGGATGTTAATCGTTCATCAATATAAATAATCTCCACATTTAATCGTTTCTTTATGAATTGACAAAAATTTTTGGTTTTTCGGGTTTGAGCCGACTCTGTGCCATCCATGTTCAGGGGCAATCCTGCCACAATTTTTTTTAATTCATATTTTTTAATGATTTCACGGAAGGCTTCCAAATCATCATCTCGGGTCTTTCGTCTGTAAGTCATGACCCCTTGGGCAGTGATTTGCAAAGGATCCGTTACTGCGATCCCGATGCGTTTGTCACCAACATCGATTCCTAATATTCTTTCCATTCTTTTCCTATCTCAAATTATTTTTTATATTACTTTAATACAAAATTCTTTACAATAAGCACCGCAATAACAACAAAGGACGCACTTTTCTTTATTTAATACAGCTTTCCCTTTCTTGAGGAACAGGGCTTTTTGTTTACAATGCCTGACGCATTCCCCACAGCCAACACACCAATCGCTGATTTGCAATGACTTTGATGCATCCAAAACTGCTGAGGCCAAGGCTTCCGAAATTTTTTCACCGTTAAACTGTTTCACGTTGTATAAGACCTCATCCACAGATTGCACCCCAATGGCTATGGCATCTAAATCTTCGAGCCCCAGAACGTAGTCAAAACAGGCCTGCTTTTGAGATAACAGGTTTCCTCCGCCCAGGGGTTTCATTCCATAAATGCCTTTTCCCGCCAGCTTTGCTTCATGAATAGCGATTTCCATTTCTTCTGCAGTACCGTCCTGAATGCCAATGCCCGTTCGGTTTATTAATGGCATTATCACGTCCAGCTCAGAAAAAGTGGCAGCATCACGAACCCCTTCAACTCGGTGAGTTGAAATACCAATGGCCCTGACCTTTCCGGCATCTTTCATTCTTATTAGTGCTTCAATGGCTTCCCAATGGCCTTCAATGGTCTTTCGACTTTCCTGCTCATGCAGCAAATAAAGATCCACATAATCACGTCCCAGCTCTGTTAAGGCCCTGTGCAGTCTTTTTTTTACCCCATCAGCGGTATAATCATAGGACTTTGTGCTGATAATCACATCTCTTTTAATGTTAATGGCATTTTTAAGATGATCATAGTTATTATATAAATCCGCAGTATCAAAAAAATTGACACCCTGATCAAGGGCTGCAGCAATAATCTCACGGCTTTCTGCCAGAGTCTTGTTTTTTTGGAGTGGCCCAATGGTCAGGCTTCCAAAGCACATCCGAGAAACCACAATGCCTGTATTTCCCAATGCATTCATTTTCATCGCTTCACCTGGTTTCGATAATTAAAACAGGGCTGTCTCTTTTGAGACAGCCCTGTTTATAAAACTACTAAATACTGTTCAAATAACGTCGCACAAGTTCTTCTAACAACTCGTCTCGTTCGATCTTCTGTATGGCATTACGCGCTTCTCTATGGCTTGTGATATAGGTCGGATCTCCTGACATGACATAACCTACAATTTGATTGACAGGGTTGTACCCCTTTTCAACTAAAGCCTTATTAACATTACGCATTACACCGTCGATTTTCTGTGCCTTTTCATTGTCGACCTCAAACATAATAGTTCCTCGATCAATCACTGTATTCTCTCCCATTGTCATCTGACCTCCTTCACAATCAACTGTATTCATTTTAACCCAAAACCACAAAAAAGACAAGTCAAATGAAATAATTTTTAATTTTCTTTAAATCTTAATTTAACTGTTCCCGAATACAGTCTTCACCCTTTTTAAGGGATTCTGCGAGTTTTTCCGGGTGCTTCCCTCCAGCTTGTGCCATATCCGGACGTCCGCCCCCACCTCCGCCGGCAACTGTCGCCACTTCTTTAACCAGCTTTCCGGCATGAAAACCACGTTTCACCACATCTTTGGTGGCGGTGGCGATAAAGTTAACCTTATCATCATTGACACTTCCCAACAGAACGACACCCGAACCCATTCGGTCTTTTAGAAGGTCACTGATGTTACGAAGTTCGTCCATTTGCATGTTTTCAATTTCAGCAATGGTCACTTGAATCCCATGGATCAGGATCATTTTCTGGTGAATATCCAAAACCATATTTCCTGCCGTTTTTTGTTTTAATTCGCCAATGATTCGTTCCTTTTGTTTCCCGATTTCCGCTAGTTCATTAACCTTTTCCAGCAACTGTTCCGGGTTTGTCTTCATGAGGTTTGAAACATCAATAAGGGTATCATCCATTTTTTCAACCACCTTCAAGGCATTAAAGCCGGTGGCGGCTTCGATACGTCGTACCCCAGCGGCTACGCCGCCTTCACTGAGAATTTTAAATAATCCCACCTGGGCGGAATTCGTAATATGACAACCTCCGCAAAGTTCGGTGCTGAAATCTCCAACCTTTACAACACGGACAATTTCACCATATTTTTCTCCAAAAAGAGCGGTTGCTCCTAAAGCTTTCGCATTATCAATGTTTGTTTCAAAAATCGAAACGTCATAGGCTTCCAAAACAGCGGTATTGACAATGTCTTCTACCTGTCGTTTTTCTTCCCTGGTCATTCCCTGGAAATGATTAAAATCAAAGCGCAAGCGCTCGGGTGATACAAACGAGCCTGCCTGCTCAACATGATCGCCTAACACCTCTTTTAAAGCCCTGTGAAGTAAATGTGTTGAGGTATGGTTACGCTGAACCGCATCTCTCAGGTTCTGATCCACTTGGGTTGTCACGGTTTCTCCAACCTTAAAGTTTCCTGATCTGACAATGCCCGAATGGATGTGACGGCCCAGACTTCCTTTTTTGCAATCATTAATTTCAATAAGACTGTTCTCTTTTTGGATGGTTCCATGGTCTCCGGTTTGTCCGCCGCTTTCAGCATAAAAAGAGGTTTGATCCAAAAGCACTAGAACTTCATCACCCTCCATGGCGACTTCCACCAAATCATCATTGACATAGAGCCCCAGGATGGTACCATCAGTGACTAAGTTATCATAACCAACAAAGTTATTGACTGCGTCTGCTCCCAAAGGGTTAAAGGGATCATCCACCCATACCGCTAGATCACTGTCACGACGATCCTGACGGGCACGTTCCCTTTGAGCCTGCATTTCTTTTTCAAATTCGGCTATTTCAATGATGAGTCCCCGTTCTTCAATAATCTCTTTGGTGAGATCAAAGGGGAATCCATAGGTATCATAGAGTTTAAAGGCACCGCCACCTGGAAAAACTTTTTCTTCCATGGCTAATATTTTATCAATTTCCTTATTTAAAAGCACCATTCCCTGATCAATGGTTTCTTTGAAATTTTCTTCTTCAATACGTATGAGTTTTTGGATAAAATCCTGTTTTTCCTTAAGCTCAGGATAAGCGCTTTCGGAAACGCGAATGGCCTCTTTGGCGACATCGAATAAAAACAGGTCTTTGATTCCCAGTAATTTACCATGACGTACAGCCCGGCGAAGTAATCGTCTTAAAACATAACCACGACCTTCATTCCCAGGCATCACACCATCAGCTATCATAAAGGTAACACTTCTGATATGATCTGTAATAACCCGAATGGAGACATCATCATCCAGGTTCTCCCCATAGGTTACCCCGGCTTTTTTGCAAATATAATGTAGAACATGCCCGACGGTATCAATTTCAAATATAGTTTTCACACCCTGCATGACCACAGCCAATCGTTCCAGGCCCATGCCGGTATCTATGTTAGGTTTGGGAAGTGGATTATAATTCCCGGCATCATCCTTATTGAACTGGGTGAAAACCAGATTCCAAAATTCCACATAGCGATCACAATCACAGCCGACACCACAGGTTGGGCTGTCACAGGCGTATTCTTCGCCACGATCAAAGTATAATTCTGAGCAAGGTCCACAGGGTCCCAGGCCATGTTCCCAAAAATTATCTTCTTTCCCTAAACGGACAATCCGTTCCTCTGGAATTCCAATATCCTGATGCCAGATATTAAAGGCTTCATCATCGTCTAAATAGATGGTAATCCAGATTTTATCTTCAGGTATTTCCATAATTTCGGTGCAAAATTCCCATGCCCATGGAATGGCCTGTTTCTTGAAATATTCTCCAAAAGAAAAGTTTCCAAGCATTTCAAAAAAAGTACCATGTCGGGCAGTTTTTCCAACATTTTCAATGTCTGGGGTTCGAATACATTTTTGACAGCTGGTGATCCGTTTTTGGGGAGGAATTTCATCCCCCGTGAAATAGGGTTTTAAAGGTGCCATGCCTGAATTAATAAGCAGCAAACTTTTATCGTTAATGGGCACCAGTGGAAAACTCTTTAAACGCATATGGCCTTTTGATTCAAAGAATGCCAAATATTTTTCTCGTATTTCGTTTAATCCTAATGATTTCATTATTTCTCCTTTTTCTATTAGTTTCTCAGATGCTCGGGTAATGTGGGGTTATAAATAAACTGCTAAGACAAACCTGATTATGGATAATGATGGTTTGTCCACACTCTGATGATTGTGATGACTTCTGTCTTTTGAATAATGCAAAAAAAGTCCCCTGCAATTAATGCAAGGGACGGTTATAATCCGCGGTACCACCCAAATTAGCAATGGTAAACCCATTACTCACTTTATATAATAACGGTTTCCCGGCTGTTATTACTTTCTGAAAATAATTTTCAGGCTTTCCTAACAGCTGCTCAAACGGGGCAACCCTAAATTTATTATAAAAGACTTCCATCAATGTCTTTCTCTCTGGAATAATTTTTTTAGAGCCATCGTTCTCAAAGCATTTTAATATTCAACTACAAGGTTGATTATATTGATTTCTGATTAAACTGTCAATCTTTTTTTAATTCGGTCACTTCATTTGAAGCAAATCCGGCAATAATATTACCACCAATCACCTTAATGGTGCCTAAAAGAGGAACCGCCATAATCATACCTACTCCACCAAACATGGCTCCGAAAAAGAAAATCGAAAAGATAATAAACACAGGATGCAGACCAACATTCCCGGACATGAGTTTTGGAGCCAGAAAATTACCGCAAATCACCTGAACCACGGTAATAACAATGAGCATGGGGATCAACATTCCAGGGGCTGTAAACAATACCATAAACCCGATGACAATTGACCCTACCACAGGACCAAAGTACGGTACCATGGTTGTAATACCGGCTACCACGCCAATAATACTGCCGTAGGGAATACCTAAAGCAAACGCCCCGATACCGGTTAAGATCCCTGCGATCAGGGAAGTTAATCCCTGGCCTTTAATGAAACCACCGATAACAAGATCAATGTCACAGCACATTTTCAAGGCATCATTTTTGAATTTTAAAGGCACCAGGTACATGAGTCCGTGAATAAAAAATTCTTTATCGAGCAATATGAAAATAATAACCAGGGGAACAATGACCAAATTCATTAGTTGGCCGCTGTTTTGAATAATTGCATTACTGATTTCCTGGAGTGTCGCTGCGAATCCTTGCAGTAGATTTCCCACTAATTGATCAATATTAAAATATTGCTCAATTTTATAATTAGTAAAATTTGCTAAATAATTTGAAATATCCGCACTATAGACTTGCATCTGACTAATAAAACTGGGAATACTCTTAATTAATACTGCAATACTGCCAACCAGTATTGGCACAAAGATCATTAAGGCACTGACTACCAGCACCAGCACAACCACAAAAACAATGAGTACTGATATTCCACGGTTGAATCCTCGACGTTCAAAGATTCTTACCAGGGGATTAACCAGGTAGGCAATAATGATAGCCGTTAGAAATGGCATGAACATACCACTGAGGGTGGGCCAAATAATTAAAAACAATATACCGATAACCAATATTACAATACAATTAATAATTAAAAGCCTTTTTTTATCCGGTGATACTTGCATTTATTTCGCCCCCAATAATTTTTTAGCGATCCCTGCTGTTTGGGATTGCAAGTCTGGGTCAAACATTTCCTTTTGATAGGATAGTTTTTGATTTTTATAAACAAGCTCTGAGGCTTTAATAACTGCAAATCCATTGTCCAGATCATCAAACAAACTCCTTGAAATTTCATATTCCGAAATTTCAAAGGTTTTGTCATCAAAGGTTGCATTCACAATCCGTCCAAAGCTCTGTCCATTCATATCAACAACCGGACAATCCATTAATGAAAATGACTCAGCAAGATATTTTTTAACTTCTTTGGTCTTAATGATAATTATTTCTCTGGTATCCTGTATAATTAACTGTTTATAATCCACATCAACAATACTTTTCGGCTCAAAGAACTGGGCCTTTGCCAATAGGCCTCCGGGGTTAATCACAAGGTATTTTATCACATGATCCACGATTACCAAGCTTTTGACAAGCCCTTGCCGCTTCCCATTTTTTTTTGAAAAGACCTCAACGTTTAGCAAAATATTTGCCTTCATATCGTACTCCTTTTTTTCTTACTGCCTTCTATATTACACTAAATCTAAACGAATGGCAATGATCTTTCAATACCTTTTGTTTTTAAAAACTTTATTCTTGAATCATTTCCTGGGATTCTTTTTCATCAAAGCTCACTTGAACCTCTTTTACAACAAAAAATAAAAGGCATTGCTTCTATCTCCATAGAAACAACGCCCAATACTCAGCTTATTTTTTTTTGTTTTTTTTGTAATCTTCAATGGCTGCCTGAATGGCTTCCGCTGCAAGCACTGAACAATGAATTTTTACATCTGGAAGTCCACCCAAAGCATCCACAACATCCGAGTTTGTCAGCTTGGCTGCTTCTTCAATGCTTTTTCCAATAATCATATCTGTTGCCATGCTGCTGCTGGCAACGGCAGCGCCGCACCCAAAAGTCTTAAATGAAGCATCTTCGATAATGTCGTCATCGTTAATTTTTAAGAATATTTTCATGATATCCCCACAGGCAGGGCTTCCCACTTGACCAATGCCATTGGCGCCTTCAACCTCGCCCACATGTTTAGGGCAGGTAAAGTTTTCCATTACTACATCTGTATATTCCATTTTTTGTTCTCCTTTAAAATTTAATGTTTATGATGATCTGCTTTTTCAAACACGGCATCATCAATGGGGCATTCCGCATTGATTGGTGACATTTTTCTTAATCGTTCAATAATTACAACAAGGTTATCAACAACATAATTGATATCTTCCAAAGTTGTACTTTTTCCAATGCTCAGGCGAAGTGAACCGTGAGCAACGCCGGCTGGCAGTCCAATAGCCAGGAGTACATGGGATGGATCCAATGAGCCTGAGGTGCATGCGGATCCGCTGGATCCTGCCACACCAATAATATCAAGGCTTAATAAAATGGATTCACCTTCGATATAATCAAAACAAAAGTTTGCATTTCCTGGAAGTCGCTGCTGTGGATGTCCATTGAGTCGAACCTGGGGAATTTTTTCCATAACCCCTTTAATCAGCACATCCCTTAGTGTTTTCATATGAATTGCATTTTCTTCAAGATGTTGATTGGCAAGCTCAGCCGCTTTTCCAAACGCCACGATTTCAGCGGTGTTTTCTGTGCCAGCACGTTTTTTACGTTCCTGTGCCCCACCATGTATGAGGTTGTCAATGGGTACACCTTTTCTGATGTAAAGAACACCGATACCTTTTGGCCCATAGATTTTATGTGCTGAAAGAGAGATTAGATCGACGTTTAAATCCTTCACATCAATCGGTATATTTCCCAGGGCCTGAACGGCATCCGTATGGAAAATGATCCCTTTTTCTTTGACAATTTCTCCAATGGCTTTAATGGGTTCAATGGTTCCAATTTCATTGTTTGCAAACATAATCGATACCAGAATAGTATCTTTGCGGATGGCTTTTTTAAGATCATCAAGTGAAATGAGTCCGTTCTCGTCTACGGGTAAGTAGGTGACTTCAAAACCTTGTTTTTCTAAATATTGGCAGGTATGAAGCACGGCGTGATGCTCGATGGTTGTACTGATAATGTGCTTGCCTTTGGCCTGGTTTTTCATGGCAATGCCTTTAATTGCCCAGTTATCGGCTTCTGATCCACTGCCAGTGAAATAAATTTCACGTGTATCCGCATTAATGGCGGTGGCAATTTGAAGACGTGCTGCTTCGATGCTTTTTTTGGCTGCCCGCCCTTCAACATAAATTGAGGATGGATTTCCATAATTTCCTGTTAAACTTGGAAGCATCGCTTCCAAAACGATTGGATCTATGGGTGTTGTTGCAGCATGGTCTAAATATATTCTTTTCATTTTTTGCCTTTCTATTGTCTTATTTATCTAATAAATCCTGCAGAGTCCGATGATCAATCACATCATTGATGCTATCTCTCATATCCCTCCAAAGTCCTTTTGTCAAACATTCCAAGGACTTCGCACAATCGAAATTGTCATTTTCATTAACACAATCAGCTACTTCAATGGGTCCTTCTAAGGCTCTGATAATTTCTCCAACGGTAATGTCACAGGGATCTCTGGCTAATACATACCCACCATGGGCACCTCTTGAACTTCTGACCAGTCCGGCATTTTTAAGGGTTGAAAAAAGTTGTTCCATGTAGGAATCTGAAAATTTTTGCTTTTCCGAAATCTCTTTAATCGAAACCGGTCCCTGTCCATAATGGAGAGCTAACTCAACCATTGCGAGAACACCGTATCGCCCTTTTGTGGAAAGTCTCAAGTATTAAACCTCCCTATAACTATTTCCCAGTATTCCACCGGGATATAGTTCATATTATAGCACTATTTAATTAATTATCAATACTTTTTTTTAATTTATAAAAAAAAGACCTGGCTTTGGAAACTTAATTCCAAAGCACAGGCCTCTTAAACTTTTATGAAAGTTTTTATTTTTCGTCATCGTCTCCGAAAAGACCGCTGAACATATCTCCAAATGAATCTCCAAGAGTAACATTGGCTGTTTCTTCATAAACGGTTTTATTTCGATTACTGTTGTTATTGTTCTGTGGTTTACGTTCTCTGCCGCCACCACCGTAGCTGCTTGATCGATCTCGGTCTCCGCTGTTTGAGCTGCTGCTAGAACTGCTGCTGCTACTGCTACTTCTTGGAGAAGGAGCTGGACGTGCTGGAGCTTCTTCAGTTGCTTTTTTACTGAGACTTATTTTTTCCTTTTCACTGTTAATACCAATGATTTTAACAGTTAAAACATCCCCAGTTTTTAATACAGAAGCAACCGATTCTACTCGGCTATAGCTGATTTCAGAAACATGAATCAAGCCTTCAACGCCAGGAATCACTTCTGCGAAAGCACCAAAATCTAAAATATTAGTAATGGTAACTTCAACAAGATCATCCACTTTATTTTTTGCAACAAAATCATCCCATGGACGATCTAATAAAGCTTTAACACTTAATTTTATTTTCTTGTCTTCTTCATTTTTAGCAATAACTTTTGCTTCAATTTCTTGACCTTTTTCAACGATGTCTTTTGGTTCATTGATCTTTTCCCAAGTTAAGTCAGAACGATGTACAAAACCATCAATTCCTTCAAGATCTACGAAAATACCAAAATTAGTAATTGTTTTAACGATCCCTTTAACGACATCCTCAATGTTTAATTCTGCAAAACGTTTTTCTTTCATTTCCTTAACGTTTTCTCTTCGATCCTTCATATCTTTTTCAAGAATGATTTTTTGAGAAAGAATCGCACGACGTCTCTTTGGATTATAATCAATGATTATACCCTTAACTTTTTCCCCAAGAAGGGTATTTAAGTCTTTGACATAACGAACGTGATATTGTGAAGCTGGCATATAAATATCAGTAAATCCAATATCTACAATTAAACCATTTCCAGAAATATCTTTTATGGTACCTTCTAAAACTGTTTTATTATCAAAGGCGTCACTTAACTGTTTTTGAACCAGTCGGTTATCATATTTGATTTTTGAAAGTTTTACATTTCCTGAACCTTCATTTAAATCAGTAACAATACACCAAACCTTATCGCCTAACTGAACAAGCTCGGATAACACCTCATCGCTTTTCCATGTAAAATCATTTTTCTTGATAATACCGTCTGCTTTGTAGCCGATATTTAGGATAACTTCATCCTCATCGATGTGAATGACTTCGCCTTCAATTTCGGTTCCGCGACGAATTGTCTTAAGTGATTCTTCAATTGATTTTGCAAAATCGAAATTCGCATCATCATCCTCATCCACTTCTTCGACAACAACCGCTTCCACTACTGGTGTAACCACTTCTACCGATTCAACCACTTCTTCTACTGCAACAGTTGGTTGTTCTTCAGTCGCCACTTCTTCGACCACGTTTTCCTCAGCAACTTTGTTTTGCTCTTCCATACCTTCCAATACCTCCTTGACGATCCAATCCGGTGTGGATGCCCCTGCAGTAATACCAATCTTTCGATATTTCATTACTTCAGTGAGATCTAAATCCCGGATGGTTTCTATGTGACAAGTGTTTTCGCAATGGGATTTACAAATATCAAACAATTTCTGAGTATTAGAACTGTGATATCCACCTATTACGATCATATATTCTACCACTTTTGCAGTTTTCGCTGCTGCCGCTTGTCTTTCAGCTGTAGCACCGCAAATAGTATTAAATATAACTACTTCATTGACCCTTGAACTTATCGCATCACAGATTTCATTAAATTTAGATTCTATGATGGTGGTTTGAGCCACGATACATATTCTATCATGAATTTCAATATTTTCCAAACGATTTATATCATTTATTATTAAAGCTGTATCATTACACCAGCCATTGGCTCCAATCACTTCAGGATGATTCTTATTTCCAATAATTACAATCTGATAACCAGCTTCATAATGGCTTTCCACCTTTTTTTGCACTGCCCGAACATAAGGGCAGGTCGCATTAACCATTGGAATCCCTTTGCTTTGAATGGTTTCAATAATGTTTTTACCCACCCCGTGGGAACGCAAAATAATGCATCCCTTTTCGATGTCCACCACATCCTCATCTCTTAAGATTGTTACTCCCTGGGCTTCAAGATTCTCAGTCACCTGGGTGTTGTGGCTAATGGGTCCAAGGGTATAAATCTTTTCATGACTTTCCTTAAGGGTGTCTGCCACCATTTTCATGGCATTTTCAATACCAAAGCAATATCCCGCTTTTTCTGCGATGATAATTTCCATTTAAACCACAGCCGCTTGTTTCAAATCATAGATAGTGTCCATTATTTGCTTGCTCAGGGCTTCTGATTCATCTTCGGATATTTTTTTTCCGTAGTGTTCAGTGAGATAAATAGGCTCGCCGATAATAATCTCTATCTTTGATCTGAATTTATATTCCCCCCGAATCCTTATTGGGATAATCGGTGATTTTGTTTTTATGGCAAAAACAACAAAACCACTGGCCGGTTGGATCCGTTCATCTGATTTCACACGTTTCCCTTCCGGAAAGATACCCAGAAGTTCCTGATTTTTAAGTATCTTAAGAGATGTCTTAATGGTATCAATGCCAACCTTGTTCCGATTTACTGGAAAAGCATGGACTTTTTTCAGAAGCCAACCCAATAAAGGATTCTTAAAAAGCTCGGCTTTTGCCATAAAATGAACTTCCCTAGGGATCATGGAAGCAATCGCCAAGGGATCATAATTACTCACATGGTTTGGACAAATAAGTGCACTTCCCGCCCCTGGTATATTTTCTTTCCCTATAATTGTAAATTCAAAAAAAATAAAGTTAATTAAATATACAATCACCAGGCAAATTTTATAGATCATACCCAAACCCCGCTAATATGATTCTTAATCACGTTGCATACTTCTTCAATACTTTTTCCTGTGGTATCAATAACAATGGCATCCGCCACTTGAATTAAAGGGCTTTCGGCACGATTTCGATCATTTTCATCTCGTTTTTCAATTTCCTGTTTAATGCTTTCCAAACTTTTTTCGATACCCTTGGCATCCAGTTCTTTTTTTCTTCTTAGGGCACGTTCTGTAACATCCGCATCCAGAAAAAATTTATAGTCAGCCTGTGATAATACGACTGATCCGATATCCCGGCCATCCATAATCACCGACTGGTCAAAAGCAATTTTTTGCTGTTGTGCCACCAATAACTCCCGGACCTCTTTTATACAAGCCACATCCGAGGTATGAAGAGACACCAACGGAGTACGGATGGCTTCGGTTACGTCCATGCCATTACAGAAAACCTGGTCTCCCTCAAACGTTATTACAGCCTTTTCTGCAAGCTTAATAATTTTCTCGGACTCTTTAAAATTATCTCCCTGCATTAACACACAATGAGCAATACACCGATACATTGCCCCGGTATCGAGATAGATAATTCCATATGCTTCCGCAATTTTTTTTGCAATGGTACTCTTACCTGCGCCTGCAGGTCCGTCAATGGCTATTTGCATCTTCTTCTCCTTATTGAATCCAGCATAGGCAATTGCGAAAGTATCGTGAGCTTCGCAATTATCTAAAATACAGCAGGATATTTTTGAAAGCACTAACTACTTGCTATTGGTTTATACAAACAATTTTGTAACGTCTTAGGCGGACATCTCGAAGAGTGTCCGACGTAGAGTGGAAAAATTGTTTCGTATAAACCAACAGCAAGATAATCAGGCCTTTTTTAGTCCGCAGTTATTCTATGGCGTTTCCGGCCAGCCAGCCTGTGGAGGCTGCAATTTGTATGTTGAAGCCGCCGGTGAGGGCATCCACATCCAACATTTCTCCGGCAAAATATAGGTTTTTAATCTTTTTCGATGCCATGGTGCCTGGGTCCACTTCTTTGACATCCACTCCGCCGGATGTGATAATGGCTTCTGTAAAATCACGGAGGCCGGCAATAGAAATCTCAAGTTCTTTAAAGCACTGGATCAGTTTTTTTCTGTGAATTTTTGTGATCTGATTAACCTTAAGATTTGGATCAATCTCAGATAGTTCGACCATAATGGGAATCATTTTTGAAGGCAATAAATCCCCTAAAGCATTGGCGAAGTTTTTATTATTATATTTTTCAAAATCCCGCTGCAGTCGGTTTTCCATTTGTTCCATGGACAGCCCCGGTTTTAAATCCAGGATTAAAGAATAGTTTTTAGGGCTTGTTGTAATATATGAACTCAGTGATAAAACCAAAGGTCCTGAAACACCAAAATGGGTAAATAACATTTCTCCTAAAAGTGATTTTACCTTTTCCTGGCCTTTCGGACTCTTTTTAACCAGAGTTAATGTGACGTTTTTCAATGCCAATCCCTGAAGGTCCCTCGGCCAATCTTCTTTAGTATTCATGGGCACTAAGGCTGGTGTCGGATAAATGATTCGGTGTCCAATGCCTTCTAATATATCGAAGAAATTTCCGTCAGAACCTGTTGATGGATAGCTTTTCCCGCCGGTTGCTAAAATAACAGCATCATAAGATCGGGATTCTCCATTTTCCAAAATAATCCCTTTAAGTGACTTGTCTTCAACTACAAGATCCGCAATCTTTTCATTTAGCAAAATGCGGCATTTTTTTTGATTCATGGCACTTTTAAAACCCTTTATCACATCATTGGATTTGTCTGTAACAGGAAAAACCCGCTCCCCTCGTTCAACCTTTAGAGGAACCCCATTTTCCTCCATTAACGCCATCAGGTTTTCGTTTGTGAATGAATATAAAGCACTGTACAAAAAACTGTGGTTGCTTACTATATTTTCGAAATAATCTCCAATATCACAGGCATTGGTCAAATTACATCGACCTTTACCTGTAATATATAACTTTTTACCTAACTTTTCATTGGCCTCGTATAAATCAACATTATGTCCATTGTTTCCTGCTGCCACAGCTGCCATC
>JAENWK010000126.1 GCA_016650045.1 Eubacteriaceae bacterium
AGATTCGCCGTAATTGATACAGAGACTACTTGGGATGATGCGGTTATGTCCATTGGGATTGTCATAGCCGATTCTGTGACATTCGAGTTGGTCGACAAACGATATTACATACTCACGCCGTTTAAGGATCACGGCGGTATGTACACATACGCCCTATATGCTAACGGCATCAAGCCTGACCTTGAGTGTTCACGGGAAAAGGCAATGGCCGATTTGCGGCATTTTCTTTCAGATAATGCCGCCACTGCAATGTTTGCTTACAACGCCGCGTTTGACTGCCGTCATCTGCCGGAATTAAGCCATCTTGTTTGGTATGACATTATGAAGGTGGCGGCGTACAGACAGCACAATCACAGAATACCCGATTGGGCCGAATGCTGCGGCACCGGCAGATTGAAGCGAGGCTTCGGCGTGGAGAGCATATACCGGATGTTAAGCGAGGAGTTGGAATACTGCGAGTTGCACAACGCTCTGACTGATGCGGTGGACGAGTTGATGATTATGAAGTTGCTTGACCACGAAATGGGTAAATACGCCTTGGCGAGGATATGAGTAAGAACATATTAACAGGAGTGATCAAAGATCATCGGATCTGAATGGCAGCGATGACCACGTAGATGCCATCGGCCCACTGATCCAGAGCGATTTCAATAACCGGAGACCCTTCAATATTGATAAAGGCCTGGACGGGGCCTTTGATCAAATCCTAGTTAAACAAGACGGCTGGGTCGGCTATGCAGAGATGAATTATTAAAATAAAAGAGCTGGGTGGCTGTTTCGAGAATGATTTCTTTCTGGTTTTTCATCTGCATCTCTTTCTATTGGGATTAATATATACCTTTTTATTTTAGTCTTTTTTGATAATCATTGCAAGTATATTTCACGGAATTGGTTAAAATTAAATCGGTTTAAAATATATTGACATTTCGTAAAATAACGTTTACAATATAGATGCTGAACCGGTTAAAATAATTGAACCGAAAGATTTGTTTTGGAAATTTTTGCAGATGTATGAGATATTTAGCGTTACATTGGGTTTGATTGCAATGCAAATATAATTCAGATAATATTACGTGAAATTATTCATTTGGTCTTGTTTAGTAAAAACATAAATTCATCTAATAATGTTAATCTGGTTGCTTTCTCCGGATTGCTGACCAGTACCATGCCGGCAATGAAAGAAGTCGTACAAACCATTAAAGCTGCTTACCCGGATCTGAAAGTAATGGTTGGCGGAGCACCGGTAACACCTGAATACGCCGCAGAAGTTGGATCAGACGGATATGCACAGGATGCTGGCGGCGCCGCTGTGAAAGCAAAAGAACTGGTTACTGCATAATAATCAAATCATATACCCTAAGGAGGTCGAAAGATGTTAACAAAACGACAGAACCTGTTGGAAAGCATTAATGGGGGCAACCCAGATCGCTTCGTCAATCAGTATGAGGCTTTTGTGTGTACTGATGCAATTTACGGTATGATAATGGGCGATCCGATTACAGCCCAGGGAGGCTTTCCGATGCCCGGTGGTGAACCTGTAAAAAATGCCTGGGGAATTACCTTTGCATGGCCGGCAGGATTGCCAGGAGTATTTCCCGTACATGATGACGAACACAAAGTGCTTAAGGATATCACAAAATGGAGAGATGTTGTAAAAGCGCCTAAGACAGACTTTCCGGCGGAAGCATGGGCACCATTTTTACCAGCAATTGAAGCAATTGACCGTAACGAAGTTTTTGCAACCATATTTGTCGCTCCTGGTGTTTTTGAACAATGTCATCATTTAATGGGGATGGAAGATTGCCTGATGGCATTCTATGAAGAACCGGAAGAAATGCATGCGCTCATTGACTACATTACAGAATACGAATTGCGATATGCAGCGGAAATGGTCAAATATTATAAGCCTGACTGTCTTTTCCATCATGATGATTGGGGCAGTTCTTTGAATTCGTTCCTTTCACCAGATATGTTTGAAGAATTTATTGTACCTGCTTACAAAAAAATATACGGATTCTATAAAGACAACGGGGTAGAGCTGGTTGTCCATCACAGCGATTCTTACGCTGCTAACCTAGTGCCGGCCATGATTGAAATGGGCATTGATATTTTTCAAGGCTGTATTTCGTCAAATAATGTTCCGGAACTCATTAAAAAGTACGGCGGAAAGATTTCTTTCATGGGAGATATCGATAACTCCCTGATTGATAATGAGGCTTGGACACAGGAAAGTGTTGGCGCTGAAGTACGAAATGCCATAAAACGATGCGGTAAACTCTATTATATTCCATGCATTACACAAGGCGGACCGGGAAGTGTCTATCCAGGCGTCTACGAAGCTATTACTGAAGAAATTAATCGGATTAATTCGGAAATGATTTAATTATTCAGCATTGAAAAACGGCGGTCTAAAGAAATTAATATTTAAGATGACCGCATTACTAAGAAATTTTCTGAACATGCATCAAACCATCCGGATGATTCTTTCTAACTGAGAGGATTCTAATTTTAAAGATTAAATTTCTTGATTCAGAGAAACGTTTAAAGAATTACCTTCAATTATTTTGCTGTTCGTTTATATAAACGAACAGCGAATTTTGAAATACAAATCAATCATTTATAGAGGAGGAAAAAATGAATCAAAAAGTGAAACCCGTATCAACTATAGCAATTTTGGCTTTGGCGTTTTTCGGAATGGGTGTTGGGACCATTACCCCAGCCCTAAATGCAATTTTTGTTCAGTTTAGTGATTTACCTATCACCACCCTTTTGCTGGTATCCACCCTGCCCTCATTAACCGTTATTCCCGCCACTCTCATTGCCGGTGCCGTGGCAGGTAACAAAGTCAAATTCAAAACTCTGGCAGTTCTGGGGATGACCCTCTTTACGCTGGCCGGCGTTGCCCCTTATTTTGCAACCGACTTCACCGTTATTTTAATCGAACGGGCTGTCTTTGGTATCGGCCTTGGGCTTATCATACCACTGGCCAATGCTCTGGTTATGGGCGTTTATGAAGGGGACAAAATTGCAAACATGACCGGAATAGTCACCTTGTTCATGAACATTGGCGGTATGGTCCTTCAATTTATGGGAGGGTATTTTGCCGGTATCGGCTGGAATTACAGTTTTCTGCCCCATGGACTAGGCGTTGTTTCTCTGATTATTGTTATTTTTTTCCTGCCTGAGCCTCCAAAAGCTCCTGTAACAGCTGAAACTCATGCAATGGTCAAGGAAAAACTGCCACTTAAATTGTTTATCATCGTGATTGTGTTCGGACTCTTCATCTTGAGTATTTACCCTATGCTCGTCAATATGTCTACCCTTATCGTGGAACGTAACCTGGGTACCACCGCAACAGCCGGAATCGTTCTTGCACTTCTGACAGTCGGTGGAATGATCGCCGGTTCCGTCTTCGGGAAGGTCTTTAAAATTTCCGGACGCTTTATTCTTGCTGTTGGCTACGCCTTCGGGTTTGTGGGTCTGGCCATTGTAGTGTTTGCCTCAAATATTTTCATTTTAACGCTGGGTGTATTTCTTGTAGGGGTTGCATTGTCTACTCTGATTCCAGCCAATATGATGATCATCGGAATGACTGTCAAACCCAGTCAGATGCCTTTAGGTGTTTCTATGTTAATGGCAGGTATGAATCTCTTCGGATTCTTGTCAACCTACTGGATCGGTGCCATTGCTGGCATTACCGGTGATGCGGTTACCGCCCCCATAATGGTGGGAACGGTAGTCATTGGTGCCTTCGGGGTACTTTATCTCTTTATTAACCCGTTGAAACCAAATTTTCCAGATGCTGAAATCAGCTAGAATTCGAATGATTTAAATTACAGTTTAAATAAATCGGTACTGAGATATTTTTCTCCACGGTCAGGGAAGATCACCACAATGAGACCGGAATCAATTTTTTTAGCCACCTCGGAAGCGGCATACATGGCAGCTCCACTGCTCATGCCCACAAAGATCCCTTCTTTTTTTACAATTTGACGGGCAAAATCAAAGGCGATTTCAGATTCAACCATGATATGTTCATCAATGGCATCGGGTTGATACAGTGCCGGAAC
>JAENWK010000026.1 GCA_016650045.1 Eubacteriaceae bacterium
CCTGCAATGCTTTTTTTATAAGACAAGCTACTTGCCAAAAATACCCTGAAAAGGGTACAATATAAACTTGAGTAAGGTTTCATTATCATTTTAACATTTATAATGAAAGAATAAAAGGAGATTATCTTATATGCAGCAAGCAATTGTCAATTTGTTGGCTTTTTTACCGAACTGGCTTGAAATTATGATTATTTCGGCGATTCCTATTATTGAATTAAGGGGATCCATACCATTAGGAATTCTGGTTTATCATATGCCCTGCTTTCAAAACTTTGTTTTAGGGGTGTTGGGTAGCATTATTCCGGCACCATTTATTTTGTTGTTTATTCCGGCCATTTTAAAATGGATGTCAGGCACCAGAGTCTTTGGTAAAATGGCTAATTGGATTATTGCAAAGGGGCTGAAAAAATCAAAAAAACTGACCAAATATGAAACATGGGGACTCTTTCTCTTTGTTGCCATTCCATTACCGGGAACCGGGGTTTGGACAGGCTGTCTGGCAGCCTCTCTGATTGGTCTTGATTTCAAACGCAGTTTAGTTTCAGTATCATTAGGTTCCCTGGTTGCGGGTATTATTGTGACTGGCCTTGTGGCAGGAGGATTGCTTCTGATTTAATAAGATTAAAATATAATGCGAGGGAGGAAAGGAAAATGGCTTTATCTCAAATCTTTCATAGTGAAAAACGCAAATATTTGGCAGAGGCTCTGGATAATAATAGTATCGCAATCATCTATTCGGGAAGACAAATTGCAATGAGTGCGGATGCCAATTATCCATTTTATACCAATAATAATTTTTATTATCTCACTGGTATTAGCGAGCCTGAGGTTGTCCTTATTTTAATGAAAAACAGTCAGGGATTATTTTCGGAAAAATTATTCATCGAAGAGGCAGATTTAGAAAAAGAAAAATGGGTCGGCAAAAAAATAAATAGGACCCAGGCAAAAGACATTTCTGGAATCAATGAAATATTCTACAGTAAAGAGATGTCAAAAGAAATTAAATGTTCTAAAAAACCAGGAGTTATTTACTTCGATTTTATGGTTCCCAAGCATCAAAGTTTTAAAACCGAAGATGACGATTTGAAATGTCTGCTAAAAAATTGTGTGCTAAAAGATCTGCATCCACAGTTTTCCAAGATGAGAATCATTAAAACTCCGGAAGAAGTGAGAATGATTAAAAAAGCCAACGCACTAACAAAAAAAGCCTTTAGAACAATGGCATCAGAATTAAAGCCAGGAATGTTTGAATATGAATGTGCCGCTCTTTTTGAATATTGTGTCAAAAATGAAGGAGCTGATGGCCTTGCTTTTGAAACCATTGCTGCTTCAGGAAAAAATGCGACAACCCTTCATTATGTATCAAACCGATCAAAAACGAAATCGGGAGAACTTATTCTTTTTGACTTGGGAGCCAGGGTCCAGGGCTATTGCGGAGATATTAGTCGCACAATTCCGGTTAATGGTGAAATGACAGGTACCCAGGAAAAAGCCTGGAATATTGTTGCATCGGTGCAAAAAGAATTAATTAATGCCTATAAACCAGGGGCAGACATGAAAGACCTTCAGGAATTGACAAAGGCCTTATTTTCGGATAAATGCTCTAAAGCGGGGTTGCTTCCTAAAAGTGGAGATATTAGTGAGTTTTATTATCACGGCATTGGTCATCCACTCGGTCTTGATACCCACGATTTGCGACCGGAAGGGGATTTAGTTTTGGCACCGGGAATGGTAATGACTGTGGAGCCGGGGCTTTATATCAATGAACTCAGATTGGGCATTCGCATTGAAGATGATGTGGTCATTACTTCAAAAGGCTGTGAGGTTTTATAAAAGCACAAAAAAAAAATTAACAATCAGTGTAAAAAACTTAATAAACAATCAGTGCCCTTGACAAATGCAGTGTTGAAGTGTATCATTTGAATAAAAGTAACTGAATATTTACCTATCCAGAGAGGTGGAGGGACAGGCCCGATGAAACCCGGCAACCAGCGAAAGCATGGTGCCAATACCTGCGAATTATTTTCGCAATGATGGGATTTAATGGAAAACATTAACCTCGTCAATTGACGAGGTTTTCTTTTAATTATCAGGTAAATAGACATTACAGAAATTACAGAAGGAGAAAAAATTATGAAAAAATTGTTTACATCTGAATCAGTAACCGAAGGGCATCCCGATAAGATGTGTGATCAGATTTCCGATGCTATTCTGGATGCTATTCTTGAAAAGGACCCTATGGCCCGGGTCGCCTGCGAAACCATGGCCACAACCGGATTGGTTCTTGTCGGGGGGGAAATTACCACTGATTGTTATGTTGATATTTCGAAGCTGGTACGAGAAACCGTGAGAGAAATTGGCTATGACCGTGCAAAATATGGTTTTGACTGTGATACCTGTGCCGTTCTTCTTGCCATTGATGAACAGTCACCGGATATTGCCATGGGTGTCAATGAAGCCCTGGAATCAAAAGAAGGTCACTTGACAGAAAAAGCATTGGCCATCGGTGCGGGAGACCAGGGAATGATGTTTGGCTATGCCTGTAACGAAACCCCTGAATTCATGCCCCTTCCTATTTCATTAGCTCATAAGCTTGCAAAACGCCTTTCCGATATTCGAAAACAGGGGTTAGTCGATTACCTGCGCCCGGACGGAAAAACCCAGGTAACCGTTGAATACAATGATGGGGTTCCCACCCGGATTGATACCGTGGTTATTTCCACCCAGCATTGTGCATCGGTAAGCACGGAAACCATTCGAAAGGATATTATTGAAAAGGTCATTATGGCAGTGATTGATCCGTCGTTTTTAGATGCTGATACAAAATATTTCATTAATCCAACCGGTCGCTTTGTGATTGGCGGGCCCCAGGGTGACGCCGGTCTTACCGGTCGAAAAATTATTGTGGATACCTATGGTGGTTCTGGCCGTCATGGCGGCGGTGCATTTTCAGGCAAAGATCCCACAAAAGTAGATCGATCCGGAGCCTATGCCGCCCGTCACGTTGCCAAAAACATTGTCGCCGCGGGATTAGCGGATAAATGCGAGGTCGAACTGGCCTATGCCATTGGTGTTGCTAAACCTGTGTCCATTTATGTGGAAACTTTTGGTACCGGGAAAATACCTGAAGATAAAATTGTGGAATTGATTGAAAAGCATTTTGATCTGCGACCAGCCGCAATTATAGAAAACCTTCATCTGCGAGCTCCTATTTATAAACAAACCGCAGCCTATGGGCATTTTGGACGAACTGATATTGATCTCCCATGGGAAAATCTTGACATGGTGGAAAAGTTAAAAAACGACATTAAATAATTTAATAATGACCAAAATAATGGAGGCAGCAACGAAGATAATAATACCGGGGATACGGTTAGCAGCGGACAAACCGTAGGTGCCGTCGGCAGTACTGGAAATTCCACCGGAGCTCATTTGCATTTTGAAATGCGAGTTTACGGTTCAGCCATTGACCCATACACTTATTTCTAAAAAATAAAAGCTTGAAATCAAAAAAGAGAAAAAAGTATTCTTCGGAGAAGACGACTTTTCTCTTTTTTTATTGAATGAAAAAATAAAGTTACATTTGTTACAATTATATTATATTTTTAATGAAATTACTAATAAAGTATGTTAAAATAAGTTCAGTAAGTTAGGAAGTATTAGAATAGCTGAAGAATGGGTTCCAAAAAACTGGAGATAAGCTTTATAATAAGAAAAAATTTCAAAATGTAGTAATTCTTCGCTGATAGTTCAGCGAAATGTAAAAAAAATGTAACAAAACAAAATAGATTGAGATGCTTGATGTTTTTATGGAACTGACGTAAATCTCGAGAGTTGAGGTAAGGTATGATTGAATTTAAAAATGTGACAAAAAGTTTTGAAAAGAATACGAGTGATGCACTCAAGGATGTCAGTTTGTTTATTGACAAAGGAGAATTTGTTTTCCTTGTTGGTCGGAGCGGCGCTGGAAAGTCCACCTTTATTAAGCTTCTGTTAAGAGAAATCGATGCGACAAAAGGATCGATTTATATTAATAATTATAATGTGGCCAATCTTTCTAAAAAAGAAATTCCCTATTTGAGACGAAAAATGGGGATCGTGTTTCAGGATTTCCGGCTGTTAGAAAGCAAAAGTGTTTATGAAAATGTAGCTTATGCGATGGAGATCATCGGAAAACCCGAAAAACAAATACAGAAACGCGTGCCATTGGCACTAGATATGGTGGGGCTTTCTCATCGAATCAACCATTATCCTCATGAGCTTTCAGGCGGAGAGCAACAGCGGGTGGTTATTGCCCGGGCGATTATTAATAATCCTAGTATTCTTATTTGTGATGAACCAACTGGAAATCTTGACCCGGAAACTTCTTATGAAATCATTTGTATTTTAGAAGAAATTAATCGTCGCGGCACAACGGTGGTTGTGGTGACCCATGATCGAGAAATTGTTGATAAAATGAAAAAAAGAGTTTTGACCCTGGAAGATGGTATCCTTAAGGTAGACGATGCTACAGGGAGGTATGGTTATGAAGTTTAGTTCACTAAAGACCATGCCCCATAATGTCATCAGGGATACATTAAAAAGTATTGAACGTAACAATCTGATGAGTGCGGCTTCCGTATTATCGGTGATTGCAGCCCTTATTATACTGGGAATATTTTTAATTCTCACTATTAATGTCCAGCAGGTAACCAAGGATGTCGAATCAAAGCTGGAACTAAAAGTTTTCTTCCAATCCAGTTATACTGAAGCTCAAAAGTCAACCATTGAAGATGCCCTTAAAAACAGTTCAATGATTGAATCCGTTAATTTCGAAAGTGCCCAGGAAGCCCTGGACAAATTTACAGTAAGTTTAGAAGACTACGCACCACTGTTAAGTGGGTATAATTCTCAGAATAACCCGATGCCGGCATCCTTTATCATCAGGGTGAAAGATCCCAGGGATCTTCAGGCGGTTCAAACCCTGGCAATGACCTTTAAAGATAATGGGGTTGAATACGTGCGTTATGGGCAAGAGTATGTTGAAGCTTTGGTAACCTTTAATAAATTTACCAATACCCTAAGTATTGTTGTATTGGCGGTGCTTTCATTAATCTCTATTTTCATAATATATAACACCATTAAGTTAACTGTTTTTGCAAGACGAAAAGAAATTGGTATTATGAAATACGTGGGTGCGACCAACGCTTATATCCGAGCCCCATTTATTCTTGAAGGAACTCTTCTGGGTCTCATGGGTGCGGTGGTCGCATTTCTGATCATTCGGATTGCCTACTATTATATATTAGGTCTTGTGGGCGGGAATCTTTTTCTTCCGGTGGATGCGTCATTGGCATCCCCAGATGTTGTTATGACCCAGTTGGTATTTTTCTTCTTGATTTATGGAGGATTTATTGGGGCTGTTGGCAGTGTCTTTGCAATACGTAAATTCTTAGATGTATAAGCAAAAAAAATAATTAGTTTTCATAAAAAACAAAGGGAGAAATTTTGATATGATAAAAAGAAAAATAGTAACGGCTGTCCTGGTGGGGGTTATCGCTTTGAGTATTGTCATTGCTCCGGTTAATGCGGCATCGCTTTCAGACCAACTGGCAGAAAGTAATCAAAAAAAGGCGGATGCTCAATATCAAGTGGATACGACCCAAAATACCATTGCGGGGATTGAGACTGAAATCGGCAAAGCCAATGACGAGATGAACCGGATTACTGGTGTGATTGATGGCATTAATGGCGAGATTGCTACATTGGAAGCAAACATTGCCAAAACCCAACAGGAATTGGATATCGCGGAGGCAAAACGCCTTGAACAGGAAACGGCTATGAACGAACGTGTTCGTACCATGTATATGTATGGAAACGGAAGCATGCTGGAATTCTTATTCACATCAACAGATTTTGCGGACTTTGTTACAAAAGTGGATATGTCTCGCTATATCATAGAATCCGATAAGGGCGCCCTCATAGCCTTAGAAAAAACAAAAAAAGTCATTGATGAAAAAAAGAAAAGTATTGAATCCGACCGTTTAGCAACGGTTAGTAAAAGAACCGAACAGGAAACAGCGCTGAACCAGCAAGGAGAGGTTAAAGCACAGAAGGATCAGCTTCTTGCTCAGAACCAGGCTATTGTTGCAGAATATCAAGCAGTAGTCGCAGCTGAATCAGCCAATGCAGCTAACATTGAATCACAGGTTCGGGAAATGTTGGCACAACAGGTTGTGGCAAGCGGCGGATCCACGACAGGGGGCAGCGGAACATTTTCTCCTTCAAGCGGCGCCTATCAATGGCCATTACCGGGGTATGGTCCAAGTGCTGAGGATGATTATTTCGGAACCCGACTTCATCCGATTTGGGGAGATTATCGAACACATTACGGCGTCGATATGTCAGCTCCAGGCGAAACATCTATTTTAGCCATGGGAAATGGCCAGGTTATGTCAGCAGGTTATAATGGCGGTTATGGGTTATGCGTAATCGTTGATTTAGGAAATGGACTTCAGGCCATGTATGCCCATATGAGTTCGGCCAATGTATCAGCAGGTGAAACAGTTAATAAAGGGGATGTAGTGGGAGGCGTTGGCTCCACTGGAGATTCTACAGGAAATCACTTGCATTTTGGTGTGCTGTCAGGTGGGAGTTTTGTTGATCCCTTAGGATACTTTTAAGAGTTAAACGGTACAATTAGTAGCAAAGAACAGGAGAAAAGAATCATGATTCTTTTCTCCTGTTCTATTTTATAAAAAAACCAATGATATTATTGGAGGAGTATGGAAGAAAATAATAAAAAACGAAGGATAATTATTGTAATTGTATTGCTGCTTGTGACGAATATAATCACCTTTATTTTTACCAATGCCGGAAGTCTTCTTCTTGGAAACAAAGTAATTCTTAACGCAGATAGTCAAGAGACGGCAAACGGCATTAATAAGTTATTGGAATTAAAAAAGCAAATTGGCGAAGAATATTACAAAAATGTGGATGATGAAACCCTTATGGAAGGTGCCATTAAAGGAATGTTTGGCAGTCTGAACGATCCCTACAGTACTTATTTTACAAATAAGGAATTCAAAACCTATATGGAATTAGCCACTGGCGTTTATGAAGGCGTTGGCATTGTTGTCACCGAGGATGATAATGGATTTACCACTGTGATCGCACCTCAAAAAGGAACCCCGGCTGATGAGGCCGGCATAAAAACCGGAGATAAAATTATGAAGGTTAATGGTGAAGATGTCAGTACTTTGGGATCTGAAGAAGTGGTCATGCGGGTTAAAGGACCAGCGGACACTACGGTGGATTTGTCCCTTGCCCGAGGTGATGAACTCATTGATTTCACCCTGACCCGGAAAGCCATTGAAGCGAAAACCGTTGATTCCCGGATGATTGGGAATACTGGGTATATTCAAATCAGTGAATTTACTAATAATACAGCCACTGATTTTAAAACCCAGCTGGAGGCATTATTAGCTCAAAACGTTACGGGGCTGGTCATTGATCTTCGCGGGAACCCCGGTGGCGGCGTTAATGAAGCAGTTTCCATTGCCGATCGTTTATTGGGAAAAACAATCATTGTTTATACAATAGATAAAGAAGGAAAGCGGACAGATTATAATTCGGATGACACCCAGAGTTTACAACTGCCCATGGTCGTTTTAATTGATGGCGGTTCTGCCAGTTCTGCGGAAATATTGGCGGGGGCTCTTCAGGACACCGGAGCGGCAACCCTGGTCGGAACAAAATCCTACGGAAAAGGAATTGTTCAGGAAGTCATCGGCATTAAGGATGGCGGCGGATTTAAGGTCACGAATTCGGAATACTTTACTCCTAATGGCAACAGTATTAATAAGAAGGGTCTTGAACCCAATGTGGTCATTGAAGCCAACGACTTCATGAAAAATAATGTTTTCACAGCTGCGGAGGATGTTCAATTACAAAAAGCCCTTGAAACCTTAGAAAATAGTCAACAATAATACTCAGAAGCATGTCCTTGGCGGCATGCTTTTTTTAGAATTAGCCTTGGGTTTTCCTTAAGGACTTATTTTCAAAACGCTTCGCTATTGTCATAAGAAAAAACCTATGATAGAATAATAGAACGAATGTTCAACACTTCAAATTGGAGGTACATCGTGAAAAAACCTATGATAAACCCATTTAAGGTTGTTTCTGAATATGAACCGAAAGGTGACCAGAAACAAGCCATTAAAAAAATAAGCAAGGGAATTGAAGATGGTCTGAAATTCCAAACATTATTGGGGGTCACCGGTTCAGGAAAAACCTATACCATGGCTAAGGTCATTGAGGCCGTCCAAAAACCAACCCTGGTGATTGCCCACAATAAAACCTTGGCAGCGCAGCTCACTAATGAGTTTCGTAGCTTTTTCCCGGACAACGCTGTGGAATACTTTGTCAGCTATTATGATTATTACCAACCAGAGGCCTATGTGCCTCATTCGGATTTATTTATTGAAAAAGATTCGTCCATTAATGACGAAATTGACAAACTGCGCCATTCAGCCACCGCCTCATTGTTTGAACGACGGGATGTGATTGTAGTGGCGAGTGTGTCCTGTATCTATGGTCTGGGAAGTCCCATTGACTATGAAAATTTAGTGCTTTCGCTTCGGCCGGGAATGGAAAAAGACCGGGATGCCATTATCAGAAAACTGGTGGACATTCAGTACACCAGAAACGACATTGCTTTTGAGCGAAATAATTTTCGTGTGCGCGGAGATATTTTGGAAGTGTTTCCGGCATCCTCTTCGGAAAAAGCCATCCGGTTAGAGTTCTTTGGTGACGAAATCGAACGCATTACTGAAATAAACACTCTTACCGGAGAAATTTATGGGGAACTCAACCATGTATCAATATTTCCGGCATCCCATTACACCACCACCCCGGAAAATCTTGAACGCGCCATTGGTGGAATCCAACAAGAATTGCGACTCAGATATGATGAGTATACCAACAATAACCAACTGGTGGAAGCCCAGCGGATTTTGCAAAGAACGAATTATGATATCGAAATGCTCCGGGAAATGGGATATTGCAATGGCATTGAAAACTATACCCGATATATTAATGGGCTGCCGCCAGGCTCGCCTCCCTATACCCTCATTGATTATTTTCCCAAGGATTTTCTAATGATTGCCGATGAATCCCATGTGTCTATTCCACAGATCGGCGGCATGTTTGCAGGGGATAAGGCCCGAAAGCGCAATTTAGTGGACTATGGATTTCGGATGCCATCGGCCTACGATAACCGGCCCCTGAATTTTCAGGAATTTGAAGGTAAAATCAATCAAATTGTTTTTACCACCGCTACCCCCAGAGCCTATGAGAATGAACACAGTCAGCAAACCGTGGAGCAGATTATCCGGCCCACCGGGCTCATTGACCCGGAAATTACGGTTCGGCCGATTACCGGACAAATTGATGATCTGCTGGGCGAAATCCACACAACAACCGACCAGGGAAATCGAGTGCTGGTGACCACCTTAACCAAAAAAATGGCGGAAGATCTTAGTTTGTATCTCAAGGAAAATGGGGTTAAGGTGAACTATCTGCATTCGGATATTGATACCATTGAACGCATGAAGATCCTCAGAGATCTGCGTTTAGGTGTTTTTGATGTCCTCGTTGGCATTAACCTTCTTCGGGAAGGCCTTGACCTGCCGGAGGTTGGTTTAGTCGCCATCCTGGATGCGGATAAGGAAGGATTTCTTCGATCTGAAACATCACTCATTCAAACCATTGGCCGAGCGGCGCGAAACCTTGAAGGGCATGTTATCATGTATGCGGATAAAATCACTCCATCCATGGAAAAAGCCATTGGTGAAACCAACCGTCGGCGGACCATTCAAACAGCCTACAACATCGAACATCATATTATCCCAAGATCAGTGAAAAAAGGAATTCGTGATATCATTGAGGCCACCAAGGTTGCGCAAGGTCAGGAAGATTACGTCATTGAGAATGCGACCTTTGAATCGGAAGCTAAAATCATGACCCTAGAGGTTGAAATGTTAGCCGCGGCCCAAGCCCTGGAATTTGGGCGCGCCGCAAAGATTCGAGATGAAATCCTTCAGTTGAAAAAAAGAAGAAATTAAAGGTCTTATTTAAGTAATTGCGAAAGTGCCGTGAGCTTTGCTGCCTGTTTACAGGAAACAATTTTCCCACTATACGTCGGACAGTCTATCGACTGCCCGCGAACCATAAGAAATTCGCAAAGCGATTTCTGATGGTTATGAAAACTGACACCAAAGCAATTTACGGTTGCATTTATGAATTACTCAATCACATTAAAGGTCCCAGTTCAAAGGAGAACCATGAAATATATTGATATCAAAGGTGCTAAAGAGCACAATTTAAAAAACATCAGTCTAAAAATACCCCGGGAGCAACTGGTGGTATTAACTGGGCTGAGCGGGTCAGGGAAATCATCCCTGGCCTTTGACACGATTTATGCCGAAGGACAACGTCGTTATGTCGAATCCCTTTCCTCCTATGCGCGGCAATTTCTGGGACAAACCCAAAAACCCAATGTGGAAAGCATTGATGGATTATCTCCGGCAATTTCCATTGACCAAAAAACAACCAATCGAAACCCACGGTCCACGGTGGGTACGGTTACCGAAATATACGATTATTTGCGACTGCTCTATGCAAGGGTGGGGATTCCTCATTGTCCTAAATGCGGTAAGTTAGTGGAATCTCAGTCGGTGGATCAGATTGTGGATGTGCTTTTAGCACTTCCTGAAAAAACAAAATTCCAGATTCTGTCACCGGTTGTGAGAAGCGAAAAAGGGCAACATAAAAAAACCATTGATTTTATAAAAAAAGAAGGCTTTGTCCGGATCATTGTGGATGGTGAACCCATGGAGGTTACGGATGCAATTGAGCTTGATAAAAATAAAAAACACACCATTGACGTTGTTGTGGATCGTCTGGTTTCCAAAGAAGGCATTGGGAAACGGTTAACGGATTCGTTGGAAACCGCTTTGAAGATTTCCGGGGGGTTGGTGATTTCAGACGTCATTGGCGGCGAACGGCAGCTTTTCAGTGAAAAGTTATCCTGTGCCGACTGCGGCATTGCCATGGATGTGTTGGAACCAAAAACATTTTCCTTTAATAATCCCTTTGGCATGTGCCCTGAATGTCATGGCCTGGGATTTCACCGGGAAATTGACCCGGACTTATTAATCCCAGATAAAAGTCTGTCCATTACCAATGGCGCTGTTAAATTTTTTGGATTAAAAAATGATTCAAAATATTATGTGAACCTGATTCGGGCATTGGCGGAAAAGTATCGTTTTTCATTGAGTGAACCCATTGAAAATGCGCCCAAAACTTTTTTAGATGCACTTCTCTATGGAAGTGACGAGATTCTTGAAATCGCCTATGAAGGAAAGTTTTCCGGCACCTATTCTTCAACCTTCGAAGGCCTGGTAAAAAACATGGAACGCCGTTATTTGGAAACCGCTTCAGAACGCATGCGTAATCTCATCGAGCGGTATATGTCAGAAATTCCATGTCCGAAATGCAACGGAAAACGACTTAACCCAATCAGTTTGGCGGTGACATTTCACGGAAAAAACATTATTGAATTAACGGATATGTCGGTGACCAACCTGATCAGACTTTTCAAAGAATTGGACATAACCCCCAGAGAAAAAATGATCGGGGACGCTATTTTCATTGAAATTAACGCCCGGCTTAACTTTTTACACAATGTTGGACTGGATTATTTAACACTTTCCAGAAATTCAGGAACCTTATCCGGAGGGGAATCCCAAAGGATTCGCCTGGCAACCCAAATCGGTTCCGGATTAGTAGGGGTTTTGTACGTTCTTGATGAACCCAGCATTGGACTGCATCAGCGGGATAATCAAAAGCTGCTGGGAACCCTGCGGCAGCTCACCAATTTAGGGAATACCCTCATTGTGGTGGAACATGACCAGGAAACCATGGAAGCAGCGGATTATATTGTTGACATTGGTCCTGGCCCGGGAGTACATGGCGGCGAAGTGGTTGCCACCGGTACCATCGAGGAAATCATGGCGGTTCCTGAATCCATTACCGGCCAATATCTCAGTGGACAAAAAAAAATCCCCATTCCCCAAACACGTCGGAAAGGAACCGGGAGTTCCTTAAAAGTCAAAGGTGCCAAAGCGAACAATTTAAAAAATATTGATGTGGATTTCCCCATGGGAAAATTCATTTGTGTCACCGGGGTTTCAGGTTCCGGAAAAAGTACCCTTGTCAATGAAATCTTATATAAAGGCATTGCCCAAAAGCTTTATCACAGTTTTAAAAAGCCCGGGAAATATAAAAGTATTCAAGGGGTTGAGGCCATTGACAAGGTTATTGACATTGACCAATCCCCTATTGGCAGAACCCCACGATCGAACCCGGCCACTTACACCGGAGTTTTTGATTTGATTCGCGATCTTTTTGCAAAGACCCCGGAAGCTAAAACCCGAGGTTATCAAAAAGGACGTTTCAGCTTTAATGTCAAAGGCGGACGTTGTGAAAAATGCAATGGGGATGGTATTCTGAAAATTGAAATGCATTTTCTCCCGGATGTTTATGTTCCCTGTGAAGTTTGCGGAGGTAAACGGTACAACCGGGAAACACTGGAGGTCAAATATAAAGGGAAAAATATTGCGGATATTTTAGAAATGACCGTTGAAGAAGCTCTGGCATTTTTTGAAAATATCCCAAAAATCAATGAAAAGCTTCAAACCCTCTTTGATGTGGGGCTGAGCTATGTGCAGCTGGGACAACCCTCAACCCAATTATCCGGTGGGGAAGCCCAACGCATTAAGCTGGCAACTGAATTAAGCAAAAGAAATACCGGAAAAACTTTGTATATTCTGGATGAACCAACCACGGGGCTTCATATGGCGGATATTGATCGACTCATAACCGTACTTCAGCGACTGGCGGACAGTGGCAGCACGGTTGTGGTGATTGAACATCAGTTAGACATGATTAAAGTAGCTGATCATATTATTGATTTAGGCCCTGAGGGGGGAGATGGTGGCGGCACCATTGTAGCCATTGGTACGCCCGAAGAAATTGCCGAAGTAAGCGAGTCTTACACAGGCCAGTACTTAAAAAAAATATTGCATTAGAAAAATAAGCATGGAGGTTGTCAAATAGAAAGTCTTCATGCTTTTTAGTGGTTAAATAACTTAACCGGAACTAAGAAAGAAATATTTTAATTGACAATGGTTTTCAATTAAAATATAATAAAGCTAACAAATGAAGATGAGTAAAGGTCATTGATTTTAAACTATTTTTAACGATTTTGACGATACGAGAAAGAAGGTGTTAGTTTTGTTCACTTTAAAAGATTTAAGACCGGGCCAGAAAGCCTGTGTTGATTCTATTGTCGTAGAAGGTATAATGCGACGTAAACTGATGGATATGGGTGTTACACCCGGAGTTGAAATTGAGGTTAATAAAACAGCACCCTTTGGGGATCCTATTGAGGTTCGACTACGAGGATATGCCCTAAGTCTCAGAAAAAAAGATGCTCAGAATATTATTATGATTTAAGTTGCTTTGAGTTTGTTAACAGTCTGGAACCACCTTTATAGGTGGTTTAGTTTTTTTAACAATCAAACTTTTGCACTGTGAGGAAATGAGGAATGAATGAAATATAAGGTCGCATTGGTTGGAAATCCTAATTCAGGAAAAACCACACTATTTAATTGCCTCACCGGCAGTAATCTCTATGTCGGGAACTGGCCAGGAGTGACGGTGGAAAAAAAAGAAGGAGATCTAAAAAACACCTCGGAGAATATAACCCTGGTTGATCTTCCGGGGATTTATTCCCTGGCACCTTATTCCATGGATGAGATTGTTTCTCGGAATTATCTATTGGAAGATAAGCCGGATCTTATTATTAATATTATCGATGCTTCTAATATCGAACGAAATCTTTATCTCAGTACGCAGCTCATGGAACTGGATTGTCCCATGATCGGAGCCCTTAATATGATGGATGTGGTGGAAAAGAAAGGAATTTCCCTGGATATCAAGTCTCTGGAAAATTCCTTTGGATTTCCTTTTATAGAAATATCCGCCCAAAAAGAAACCGGTATTGATGAACTGATTCAAATGGTGACGGAAAATATCAAACATCCGAAAAAGCGGGAAATGCCAAAGATTTCCCCCCCGGAAATCACAGCCATTCTCAAAGAATTTGATGAGCTGGTTCAAGGGAAATACGCCCATATTTTAGAGCATTATCCTATGGCGTTTCGAAGTATTAAGCTGATTGAAAAGGATGAAGAGGTGCTTTCCAAAATCCATGAGAGTTTTGGATTATTAGCAGACATTTATGAAACCCGAAAGAAAATCGAAAGCGTTTCAGGACATGATGTGGATAGTACCATTGCAGATTATCGCTATCGTTTTATTACTCGGAGTATTGAAAACGCGACTAAAATAGTTCGCGAAAACACCATTGATTTTCAGGAAAAACTGGATAAAGTGCTGATGAACCGCTACGCTGCCTTACCCATCTTTTTTCTCTTTATGTTTATTATTTACTATGTTTCCATTACGCTGGTCGGGGCAGTTACAATTGGAGCCATTGAATGGTTTATCAATGAGGTTCTCATTGTCAATGTCGCCCAAGTCCTGGGAAATCTCGGCGCTGCCAGCTGGCTTATTTCAATGATTAACGATGGCGTGATTACCGGCGTCGGAGCGGTTTTAACCTTTGTGCCTCAATTGATCGTCCTCTTTATTTTTATCTCGATTCTGGAGGACAGTGGTTACATGGCGAGGGTTGCCTTTATGATGGATCGTGTTTTTCGACGCTTTGGTCTTTCGGGAAAATCCTTTATCCCCATGGTTGTGGGCCTGGGTTGTTCGGTTCCCGGCATCATGGCAACACGGACCCTGGAAAATGAACGGGAACGTAAACTCACAGCTGTTCTGACGCCATTTATTTCATGTGGGGCTAAAATGCCGATTTATGTGCTCATGGCGTCGGTGTTTTTTACAGCGAACCAAACTTTTCTCGTCTTTTCACTTTACATTATCAGTCTCTTTACGGTTTTTGTTTCAGGCTTTATTCTTTCAAAAACCTGGTTTAAGGGAGCTGACTCCGGATATCTCCTTGAGATTCCGCCACTTCGTTTACCGAAATTAAAAAATACCGTTACCCAGGTTTGGCAACGGATTAAGGAATTCCTTATTCGCGCAGGAACCATTATATTTGCAGCCTCAGTGGTTCTTTGGTTTTTACAAAGCTATACCTTTGGATTCCAGCCGGTTCAATCCGCAGATCAAAGTATGCTGGCCAGCTTTGGTAAGGTCATCGCCCCAATCTTTATCCCTCTGGGATTTGGAAATTGGGTGGCTTCGGTAGCTTTACTCACAGGGGTTGCAGCCAAGGAAATGATCATCAGTACCATGAGTGTTTTATTGTCAGGTGCGAATGGCGGTTTCCCCGCCGCTTTAAGCCAGGTATTCACGCCGGTGTCAGCCTATAGTTTTGTCATCTTTGTGCTTTTAGCGTCCCCTTGTATGGCCGCTCTTGCCACAATGAAGAAGGAATTAGGCAACTGGAAAGACTTTATCTTTGCACTGGCCTATCAGCTCGGATTAGCCTATGGCGTCGCATTGATTATTTACCAGGTGGGAAGTCGAATTTTCGGGTAAATAAATCCAAAGAAGTCAAAAGTCAAATGGGAAAGAAGGATTAAAAATGATAACATGGATTTTAGCCGGCCTTATTATTGGAGCGGCGGCCTATATTATTTACAGGAAGATTAAGAAATTAAAATCAGGAGATTTTTCCTGTGAAGGCTGCAAAGGCGGAAATAGTTGCTCCGGCTGTAAAACTGAAGCAAAACCACCAGTTGAAAAAAATTAAAAGGAACTACCAACATAAGATAATGTTGGTAGTTCCTTTCTGAAAAAAAGCATTAAAAAAAGCCTGGATTTAAAATCCAGGCTTTTTATTTAAATACTTAAGGGACTATGCAATAAAAACGTTTGTAGCTTGTAAGCCACGGTCAGTTTTTTCTGTGTCAAAAGTAACACGTTGTCCTTCTGCAAGGTTTTTACGACCATCTGCGATAATTGCTGAGAAATGTACAAATACATCTTCGCCACCATCAATCGAAATAAAACCAAAACCTTTTTCCTCGTTAAACCATTTTACTGTACCATTATTCATTTTTGGTACCTCCTGTTTCTAAAATTAATCTTGATGCAAAAACAAAAACACATATTTTTGTAAACCATTTAAACCGCAAATGACTTACAAAAATATGTGAAATCAATAAATACACTTTAATCTACTTCCAATAATACAGCAATAAGGTTTGTTTGTCAACCGTTATGTGAAAATTTAATCTGTATTAAGAAATACAAAATCAACAAGGCAATAGCTGGGAAGCTTCACCCGTTGAGAAAAAGGCTCCTAAAAAGCAGTCAGGAGCCAATGGTGAAAAATCAGGGGATAAAAGCTTAACTCAAGACTTATATGATACAATGCTTAGTGAAGTCAATGGACTCATATTTGCGTTTTAGAAGTTCCTTGGCTTCTTTAATAACTTCTTTTTCTGAAATAGGAAGTCGTATTTCACGTATCTCAATGATTTTAAAGGGATTATCTTTGATCGTTTTTGTCAGAGTATATCCGCCATAAATTTTTGGAACAATTTTAACTTCAAAATTACCAATGGTGATCAGGGTATTGTGGCCATCAACGATTGTTTTTTCAAACACGGTAACACTTCCTTTTTTTATAAATGTAAATTATTGTTAATATTATTATTATACCAAAATTTATTCCGATATAAACATAAAAATATAAAAAAATATAATTTTAAGATTTGATAAAGGCCTTTAAGGGGAAAAAGTATGGTTGATAGAAATAAATTAAAAGAGTTACCCCAAAGTCCGGGGATCTATATGATGAAAAACCTTCAAGGAGACATTATTTATGTGGGGAAAGCCATTAATCTCCGCAATCGCGTGCGCCAATATTTTCATTCCACCCAAAATCTTACGCCTAAAACCGCGGTTTTAGTTTCACACATTGAGGAAATTGAAACCATCGTCACCGACTCTGAAATGGAAGCCCTGATTCTGGAATGCAACCTTATTAAAAAACATCGCCCGCGCTATAATATTCTGTTAAAAGATGATAAAAACTACCCATGGATCAAGGTTACCCTCAATGAAGAGTATCCGAGGATCATGATGACAAGAGAACATAAAAAAGACGGGAATAAATATTTCGGACCATTTACCAGTTCCTTTGCTGTGAAAAATACCATTGAGGCCATTTTAAAAATTTATCCCATGAGAACCTGTAATCGCCAAGTGGTTCATGGAAAGAAATCCTGGCGGCCTTGCCTGAATTATCATATTGGCCAATGTCAGGGACCGTGCCAGGGAAATGTTTCAATGGAAAAATATGGAAATGAAATTAAAGAGATTTTGGATATTTTCAATGGGCATCATCTTGAGTTAATCAAAACACTCAAAGAAAAAATGGCGATGGCTGCCGATAATCAGGATTATGAAGAAGCCGCTAAGCTCAGAGATCAAATCTCCGGAATCAAACATATTGCCGAAAAACAGAAAATTATTTCCAGTGCGAAACAGGATCAGGACTTTGTTGCATTAGCTCAAGAAGATGATCTCGGCTGTGTCCAGGTTTTTCACGTTCGAGAAGGAAAGCTGATGGGAAGTGATCATCTTTTTGTTGAAGGCATTGCCGATGTGGGGCTTTCGGAAATTATGGAAAGCTTTGTTAAACAGTATTATGCCACCTGTGGTTTTATCCCCAAAGAAATAATTTTAAAAGAAACCCTGGCAGATGGCAATGCCATTAGCCAGTGGCTCAGTCAATTAGCCGAGAAAAAAGTTGAATTTTTATGCCCCCAACGGGGACAGAAGCTGAAAATGCTTAAAATGGTTGAGGATAATGCCGATCTTGCTTTAAAGCAGCGTCTCCTTGAAAAACGACAGAAGGAAGAAAACTCTAAAAGTCGACTCCATGGTTTGGCAGAGCTCATCGGAATGGAAAAACTGCCTCTACGGATTGAAGCCTATGATATTTCCAACATCAGCGGCACCAATAATGTGGGAGGGATGGTGGTTTTCACCGATGGAAAAATGAATCGGAAGGCCTGCAGGCGGTTTAAAATAAAATCGGTTGATGGCCAAAACGATTATGCCAGTATGCAGGAAATGGTGTTTCGACGGTTGGAACGGGCCATGAAAACCGAAGAAAAAAACACCTTTTTGCCTTTGCCTGAGATCATGATGGTCGACGGTGGGGTTGGACATGTATCCGCTATTGAAGGAATTGTTTCCCTTTACCCGGTAGACATTAAAGTTTGCGGCATGGTAAAGGATGATCACCATCGCCTCCGGGGACTTTATTTCAAAGGCAGAGAATATCCATTAAAAAAAGCGACACCCCTGGGGATTTTTCTTTTCGAAATATCTGAGGAGGTTCACCGTTATACCCTTGGCTATCATCAGATCCTGAGAAAAAAGGGCATGCTTGCTTCCAGTCTTGAAGAAATTTCCGGAGTCGGGAAAAAACGACGTGAAGCCTTAATGGCGCATTTTGGACGCATGGACAACATAAAAAAGGCAACCCGGGAAGAGCTTGTGAAAGTGCCGGGTATGAATGAAAAAACAGCCCAGGCGGTATTCGATTATTTTCAGATAATCGAATAAGTTTCTAAACAATCTGAAAAAAGCTTTTACAAAATCAAACGATGAGGTAAAATAATTTGAGTAAACTAATCAGTTGTAAATCTATGAAAAGAGATAGTGGAAAAATGAACGGTAAGGTAACCCTTGATGATTTTTGCAGAGAACTTAGTCTGGAAAAAATTTATTATAGCTCCAGTGAATTGGATTTAACCGATAGCGGTATTAATCGTCCGGGGATTCAACTCCATGGTTATTACAAGCATTTTGATGCCAACCGCATCCAAGTTATTGGAAAAGTTGAAATTGCTTATCTGATGGATTTGGATGTGGAAGTAAGAAAACAGAAAATTGATGATTTCTTTGCCTGTGAATTCCCTTGCTTTATTGTGTGTTGGAATTTGGACGAAGTATCTCTCTTTTTAGATGCGGCTAAAAAATACAAACGGACGCTGTTAAAAAGCAGTGAACATACCACCTCCCTTTTTTATCACCTGGTCGATTATATCGATCGCATTTCAGCACCCATGATCAGTCTCCACGGTGTACTTGTTGAGGTCTTCGGTGTGGGGGTATTAATTACCGGACCCAGTGGTATTGGAAAAAGTGAAACAGCGCTGGAAATTGTGAAACGCGGGCATTGTCTGATTGCCGATGATGTGGTTGAAGTCACCCGAATCCGGGATAGTCACCTTATGGGAACGGCACCGCTGCTGCTCCAACATTTTATGGAAATCAGAGGCATTGGTATTATTGATATCAAAACCCTTTATGGTGCCAGAGGCGTCAAACAAGTGGTGGAAATCGATATGGTGATCCGTTTGGAAAATTGGGATGAACGATCTCCCTACGATCGACTGGGGCTGGATGAAAAAAAACTGGACATTCTGGGAATAGAAATACCCGAGGTTATGATCCCAGTATCCGGCGGGCGTAATTTAGCCTGTATCATTGAAACAGCTGCCATTAATAATCGAACCAAACAATACGGCTATCATTCTGCCCAGGTATTCTGTGACAGAGTGGCACACCAAAACGAACTTGAAGCGGAAAAAAGAAATAATAA
>JAENWK010000128.1 GCA_016650045.1 Eubacteriaceae bacterium
CATTAACTATTTGATTAAGAAATTTTTAAACCAGTGGCTTTTCTTTAATGAAGTTGCCTTCTTCCAAATCGGTGAAGGCTTGGCGTAATTCTTCTTTTCGGTATTCATAACAATGGGTCCGCCCCAGGCTACTGATTCTTTGACCTGTGGCGCTGAAAAAAGAATGATATGCAAAGGGATGTCGATGGCACTTATTTCTACAAAATCGCCGTCACTAAAAAGAAGGGCAGATTTAGCCATAATTGAAAACCCAGCATTCTTTTGGATGCTTTGGGCATTTCCTGGTGCAAAATCATGAAGTTTCATATTTGGCCATTGCAGATCCTCCTTCACTGTTCTTATAATATTGATACCCATAAAAACAATGCTATCGTTAAAACTTTTTATTTTATGAAATCCGTTTTGTCTGATAAACCTTTAGTAACATGGATCTATTATTGGACCTCTTTTGAAATTTCCTTGGCTTGTCCAAAATCTTTTAATAATTTTTCGATTTCATTAGCAGGCATGGGTTTGTAATAATAGAAGCCCTGGATTTCATCACACATGCGCTGATTTAAAAAATCCAGTTGATTTTTTGTTTCTACTCCTTCAGCTATTGTTTTTAAGCCCATATTCTTAGCCATAATAATAATTGCTTTGATAATTGCTTCGTCTTTAATACTGGTATGAAGTCCCTGGACAAATGTCATTGGGATTTTTATTCGATCAATGGGTAATTGTTTTAAATAATTAAAAGAAGCGTAATCCGTACCAAAATCATCAATTGCTATATGAATACCCATGGCTTTAAAGGTGTTCAATATGTCAATCATATGTTCTTGTTCATTCATTGCAGCACTCTCTGTGATTTCCAGTTCCAGGTACTGATGATCCAAGCCGCTTTTTTTTAGGATTCTTTTTACATCATCAACAAGATTGTCGTTGTAAAACTCTCTTGGTGAAAGATTCACTCCTATACGCAGTTTTGGTAAGCCGGCATCTTGCCACGCCTTATTTTGTGTGCAAGCTGTCCTTAGTACCCAGGCACCGATGGAACAGATTAAACTGGTTTGTTCCGCAATATGAATAAATGTCGTTGGCAGGACCATTCCCCATTCAGGATGATGCCACCGGATCAAGGCTTCCAACCCGACGATTTCTTCGGTGGCAGAACAGACCTGTGGTTGATAGTAGAGCTCAAATTCATTTCTTTCCAATGCCTGATATAAGCCATTGGTGATTTTCATGGTATCATCGACGTTCTTTTTCATTTCTGATAAACAACGCATATATTGATTTTTGCCTTTATTCTTGGCTTTGTACATAGCAATATCTGCATTTTTAATCAGTGTTTCGGCATCTTCGCCATCTGCTGGATATACTGCAAGACCTAGGCTGGTTGTTAAAAAACAGTCTTGGCAATTGATTTTAAAGGGTTTCTTGAAATTATTTAGTATCTTCTCAGCTATGTTATTGATATTATCTATTTCTTCACAATCTGAAATTAAAATGATAAACTCATCTCCACCTATTCTGGCAACGGTATCGTTTTTACCCATGGCACTAACAAGTCTTTTTGATACCTGTATGAGTACCTGGTCTCCTGAATCATGTCCCATGGTATCATTTATCATTTTAAAATCATCTAAATCCAAATAGAGAATACCAAATATTTCTTGATTTTTAATTGATGAAAAGATATCATTACTGAGTTTATTCGCTAGGAAATAACGATTTGGTAATCCTGTTAATTGATCATGATAGGCAAGATTTTTCACTTTTTGTTCGGAATTCACAAGGTTATTATTTAGAATTTTTATCTCAGCATTTTTTTTTAATACATCATTATATTGTTTTTCGATGCCATAATAACGATCTGTGCCAATTTTATGAACCGCAACAAAAACAATGCATAAAACAATAAATAAAACGGATTGCACTACATAATATATGATATCTAAATCAAAAGTAGGTGAATTAATGGTGCGCATAAATATATGAACAAAAGCAATTAGAACAGCCAATTCAAGGGCATACAGCATTGTTTTTGTAATCCGTATCAATGCTAAAGAAATCTGAATAAATGCAACAGTCCATATTGCAGGCCCAATAATATCGTAAAATCGAATTGATATATATACTGAAGTAATGAGTGAAAGGCCAGAAATCAATAAGGTCATTAGTTTGATTTTAATGTTGATTTTCACAACGATGAAAAATGCGATGCCAATAAGAAAAAATATTAAACTGTCGATGATAGAATCCTGGAAATTTAGAGTCAATATAAAATATCGTACTAAAAAGTTCATCAATGCAGCTACTACAAGTAATACAGTTGCATACATTGTGACCATAATGTTTTCATAGTATCCAATGCGGTCGTTGTCCCCTACTGCATCTTGCATAAGTCTTATCACATTCGGAATTGTTCGTTTAATTGGTTTCATCTATATCATTTCCCTTTACTATGAAATAAACTGAGTATGTATTAAAAAAAGAATCATTTATCTCTTTTGTTTTTTACGAATAATCAAATTTTTTTAATTGTATCATAAACTTTAAGTAATTAATATTCAAAAGTCGATTATTTATCACTGAAAAGTAAACTTCTTTATATTCAGCTATTTCAGCAAAACATATGTTTGTGGATAACTGTAAAATTTAATTTATTTTTTCGAAAAGTTATCCACAATTCATGGTTAGACGTCCCCTTGATGCATTTTTCAATTCATCCAATTTTTATCAAAACCGCTACTCTAGGATGCAATTAAATAGATGATTAATAATGGAATCATTAATGGGACTTATTATTTTCGATATAAAATTTTATTTCCAAAAACAAACATCTCAAAACGTCTCTATTTCAGATCTGGGTCTGTCTTTTGGCAATCACAAAATTTCCTGCTATTGATAATACTGCAACCAGTGCTAATCCAACGGCTGATATCATAAATTTGAATGTAATACTACCGCCACTAAGAGAATTTGATAAGGCATTTAATACAATAGGCGAAATAAACATCCCCAAATTAACCGCTGCTGTTACAATGGCAATGGCTGTTGCGAACATTCCCGGTGTTACTGCATTTGCTGCGATAAATGTTCCTGCCGGCATAATTGTTGCCAATCCAAAACCCATGCATGCTGCAGCAATGAAGAGTGAAGGTAATGTACCTACCGCAAAGATTAAAACCATCCCAATAACAGTAACAATCAATGCCGCCGGGATCGTAAAACTCTTTAAAACTCTTGTTATCCGTCCGAATAAAATGCCTGTAACCATGCCAGCTGCTAACATCGTTGTATTAATAAAACCACTGACAGACGCATCTCCAAACCCTTTACTGGCAACTAAAGATGCAATATTTGCCTGGAACGCAAAAATAAATACGCCAAAAAGAAACATTATTAGGGCTGTAAAGTATACCATACCATTAAGCTTCCAGCTTTTTTCTAAAACCTCACCACTTTTTTTATCGACAGATGCAGTCGGCTGTTCATTTGGCAGATTTTTTATAACAATAACAAGAACCGGTATAAATACCAGGTAGACAAAATAAGAATAATTCCATTGAATACCAGCCAGCAAACCCGAAGTAAACATAATAACCATACCGCCACCATTAACAAAAGCAGATTGCAGCCCCATCATGGCACCGCTTTCCTCTCCTGTAAAAAAGTCTGCAATTAAGGCCATGGTCATGGTAGAATTAATCCCCTGGGCAACCCCAACGAGAACACTCCCAAATAATAAAACCCAAATACTGATTGATCCTAAAAATAATCCAACCATGCCACCCATCAATCCGCAAATCAATCCAAAAACAACAATATTTTTTTTGGGTATTCTCATTGATAGGGGACCTGCTGCAAATGCAAAAATAAGGCCCAACAGTGCTGGTAAGGTTAAAACCATTTGAATCAATGATACATCAACCCCAACGTAATATGCCTGAATATCAGCCAATATGGCTGATGCAGTCATCGAAATCATGCACAAGGTTGAGATCGACATGATAGCAAATTTAATTTTCTTCTTTTCCAATTTATA
>JAENWK010000114.1 GCA_016650045.1 Eubacteriaceae bacterium
ACAATTAGGATCATGGTAAATAAAGTAAATTTTGTTGATAAACTAAATTTCATTTTTCTTCGCCTCGCCGTTTTTATTTGTGCTCATGTCTCTTTTTTTATTAAACATATATTGACTCCTTTCAAATTGTCGATCTTAGGTGTTATCGCCATAAACTTGTAAAACTTAAGGGTAAATTTAAACAAGATTAAATTCCTGTGTAGGCGAAAAAAAAGAAGGGTTTATTCTTTTATTCTTTCATTTTTCAAACAAACATGAAAGTTTTTCCTTCAATTTCTTTATTTTTTTGATAAATAACGAACGATGCCTTCGGATATTTCTTCTAAAGGACATTGTTTAATCACTGCTCCGATATTAAAGGCAACCATTGGCATTCCATAAACAATGGATGTTTTTTCATCTTGACCAATGGTATAGGCCCCAGCTTTTTTCATATTCAATAAACCCTTGGCACCATCTCGTCCCATTCCGGTTAAAATCACGCCGATGGCTTTTTTTCCGGCAGTTTCTGACACTGAATCAAAAAGAACATCCACTGAAGGACAATGCCCACTGACTTTTTCTTCTTTTGAGCATTTGACAAAATAACCGGATGGTTTTTTGACAAGACGCATCTGGTATTCTCCCGGGGCGATTAAAACCCTTCCGGGTTTTAAAGCGTCCCCATCCTCCGCCTCTTTCACTTCAAGAGCGCATGAGTGATTGAGTCTCTCCGCATACAATCGTGTGAAAACCGGAGGCATGTGTTGCACAATGACGATGGGAGGCATATCCCTGGGCAAGGCTGAGATCACAGTAAAGATTGCTTCTGTTCCGCCGGTAGAGGCACCAATGGCGATGACGGTATTAATCATGTCAATGCCTTTGCTGGAAACAAGATTCTTGGGAACATACTCTTTCTTTTGATTTCCGACCTTTGCTGTCGAGGCGATTTTAATTTTAATTTTCAGTTCATTAATGAAAGAACTCATCCCTCCGGATCGATTAATGTCAGGTTTTGTCACAAATTCAACGGCCCCGGCATTTAATGCATCCAGGACGTTTTTGGAACTTGAACTGACCACAATCACCGGTAAAGGGTATTGCGGCATCAACTTCTTTAAAAATTCGATTCCGTTCATCTTTGGCATTTCCACATCCAAAGTCAAAACATCAGGCTTTAATTCCAAAATCATATCCCTTACGATAAACGGATCTGAGGCGGTGCCAACGACTTCAATCCCCAAATCCTTTGACATTTCTCTAGACAATGTTTCTCTGAATAAAAGTGAATCGTCTACGATTAATACCTTTATCTTTTGTTTAACTTTCATCTGAGCCATTCCCCTTATATTTCCTATGCAATATCCTCAATTATTTCCATTTCACTGTTCTTAAGTAATCTTTCGCATTCCAATAGCAGTTGAACCTTTCCGCCTACTTTTCCGATGCCTTTAATAAAGCGGTTTTCAAATCCCGTTTTATTGGCCGGCGGTGGAGAAATAGCCTCATCTGCAATGGTTAGAACTTCTTCAACATTATCAACAATTAACCCAACCGAAACTTCTTGAATATCAATCACAATAATGCAGGTTCGGTCATTATAAGCAATGGCTTCTTTGCCAAATTTCAGTCGAACATCGATCACCGGTATAATCTTCCCCCTTAGGTTAACAATCCCTTTAATATAATGGGGGACTTCAGGCACTTTTGTAATGGATTGAATCCCGACAATTTCTGTAACATATTTAATTTCAATACCAAATACTTCTTCTTCCAGGCTAAAGGTTAAAAACCTCCCATGCTGGGTGTCTTCCTCAAAATTGTTTTTATCAATATCATTCACAGTCATATCAATTCCCCTTTTTATTTAGTCTTATCGTCTGTCTACTCATCACTCAGTTAATTTTAATTTTTTCCAATTTATAAGGAAGCAACCATCTCTCATTATTTTATCGACACTTTTGTTAAAAACTTTACTCAATATTCTTTGATTTGTCTGTTTAGGGATTGTATTTTCATAATCCCGGTTTCAAGATCAAAATATTGAGTTCTTCCATAGTTTAATCCGGTATCCTCGGCAAGAATGGGAATTTTCAGATTATATAAAACTTTCTTAACACTTTGAATGTTTCTTTCCCCGATTCCACCTAGTTTACTGCCTGGCTGGGTTTCAAACATTTGCGCCCCACCGGCAATTTTAGCGGTAATTCGATTAGTGCCAAAACTATTTTCCCTTAATCTTTCAACTAAATCAATAATGGCGGTATCTGCGAATTTCATGCGATTGATTTCCTTATTCACAAAATTTGTACTGTCTGGCAGCATAATATGAGATAAGCCGCCTATTTTTAAAACCTTATCATAGAGACATACTCCTACACAGGATCCTAACGCATAGGTCACAATAACTTCAGGTGCTTTTGAAAACTTATAATCTGAAATACCAACAATAATAAAACTACTCATAAATCAAGGTCTAATTTTTGCATAATTATTTTTAATGTGTCTATTTCCGCAAACAAAATAATATTGCTTGTTAAATGATTTGATGCTCCGGAAAAATTTTCTTCAATGAACATCAGTTTATCTCCTAGTGCGCCAAATTCAATAATCGGAACACTCATAATCGCCCCTACCATATCAATAGCAACATAAGGAACTGTCACATTAATGGTTAATCCTGTTAAAGCGGCAATTGAATTGATATAAGAGGAACTTAAAATATTTCCGATTTCTTTAATAGCGGAAAGCTTCATCTCACTTAATTCTCCGTCGCTGTCATCATCTCCTACCAAAATATTCATAATGCTTTTCGCATCCTCAAGATTAAGTAAAAACATGATCATTCCATTGGCTTCGCCGTTAAAACTCACCAAAACTCCGACTGTCATGGTTTCAGCACCGCCTAATTCGCGAACAGCTTCATCAAATCCGGTAATTTTAACCATGGGAATGGTCATTTCCACCTTTTCATCCAGTATGGTCGCCAGGGCAGTGGCTGCATTTCCAGCTCCTATATTTCCAATTTCCCGTAATAAATCTATCTGTTCATCATTTAGTTCATCGTAGTTATCAAACAAGTCAGCACCTCTTTTTATCAATTTCATTCAGGAAATTTCATTAATTTTTATAGCACACCTTGTACAATTTCGCCATTGTCATAATAGATTTTACAGCGGTCCAGACTCGCCAGTTCAAATTGAAAAATGTTATCTCCAAAACTGATTCTTACTCCCCGATGTAATTTTCTCTTTGCAATGACACAGCCGCAATATTCTGTAATGAGTTCGTTTTCTAATCTTTTTGCTTCAAAAACATCACTTTTAAGTTGTTCTTTTAATCGGGTGATTTGTTTGCCAAGAGTTTTTATTTGAAGTTTTTCCAGCATGGGCATTTCATCTTCTGACAACGTTGATTGGTTTAATTGATTTGCTTTATCGATTAGCACCTTTAATTGGAGGTCGCCATTCTGAATTTTTATTTTCAGTTTTTCAACTGCAATGGTGTCGATTGTCTCTATTCCAATGATTCTTATTTTTGTCATTCGCTCTCTTTCGGTACCAATCTCTTTAGCGGACAACTGCCCTGCTAAAGAGATTTCACCGCCATTGATTAATTCTTTATTTCCGGCTAATTTGATGTTACCCAAACAGGTAATTTTAGAATCAATGATATAGTCCGCTGAAATATCACCCTTAACATTGAGAATGGCATTCTCAATGTAATGACAGTTAAAATCCTTACCGACGGTAATCTCTCTTCTGAATCCTCCCATTAAGCCTTTGGAAATATGAAGATTCCCAGCCGCTTCTATGTGAGCATCCTCCACGACACCTCTGATAATGATGTTTCCGTCGGATTTTACTGAAAATCCGGTGCAAACATCACCATCAACGATTACATCTCCCGAAAATTCGATATTTCCTGTGCGAAAATCAACATTCGAAGGAATATGAAGCATATCGTTAATATCCAATTTATTTTGAACAAATCGAACAATCCCATCACAGGATGAAATAATTTTTGTTTCGTCTTCACTAAACAACGTGTTTTTTCCAATGGAAAAAACCATTTCTTTGCCGATTTTCGCACAAATCTCTTCTCCGAAAATATTTATTCCGTCAATGCCTTCTTTTTCTTTTGTAATTTCACATAAAACCTGATTCTTTTTGACCATTTGAAAATAATTCAGATTTTTATAGTCCACTAACCCTTCCGCATTTTCATTGTATTCCGGACTGTATTCACTATCTCTCTTAACCAGGTAATGAAGACACCCATCTTCTCCAGCAATGGCCATTTGACCTTGAGCCACTTTAATTTTTAGATTAAAAATCGGTCTTTGAGCTAACCTAAGAACGACTTCCTCATTAATACCAGTGTTAATGTGATTCTTGATCAGCGCTTCTTTTAATTGCTCATTTGAAAATGCTGTGGAACCTTCGGTGTTCTTTGTCAGCATAATATAACCGAGCATTCCATCGTCACTTGTAAGAACTTTAATTAAACTCAAGCCATCATTTTGGGAGTTTTGTTCTTTATTCATATGCACTCTCCTGTGTTTTCTAATTCAAGCTCGATTGTGTATTATTATCGGAGTTGATTGACTATTTTTTCCATTTCATCGGTTGTTTGAAGCATTTTCGCATTAAATGAAAAACTTTTAGACGCTTCAATCATCTTCACCATTTCAGTTGAAATGTCAGATGCTGAGCTTTCTAAGTATCCTGATTTAATGATGCCTTGATTGTAGATTGTTCCCTGGCCCGATTGAATGGTTGCTTCAAATTGAGTATTTCCCAATAATTTAAGGCCATAGAGGTTTGAAAAATTAAATAACCCAACATTTTTGGAATCAAAACCCTGTGATGTCTCTATTTTTTGACTGTCCGATCCTAAAACATAATTTCCTGTATTATCCACTAAATACTGATTGTTCCCTTCAACACTTATGTTAAATGCACCATTTCGAGTATAGGTTACGGCGTTGGTCTCTTTATTTTGGATGGCAAAAAATCCTTCATCTAAAATGGCGCAGTCTAATGGGGCATCG
>JAENWK010000169.1 GCA_016650045.1 Eubacteriaceae bacterium
CTTGTTCACATAACCAATCTATCCATGAATCCAAACCTTCTCCAGTTTTAGCAGATATTTCAAAGACCGCAATATCAGGATTTAATTTCATGACTCGCTCCTTAACGGCTTTTGTATCAAAGTCAAAATAGGATGCACAATCAATTTTATTGATAATCAGCGCATCGACGATTGAAAACATTAAAGGATATTTCAAGGGTTTATCGTCACCCTCGGGAACACTTAGGATCATTACATTTTTAGAGGCCCCGGTATCAAATTCAGCAGGACAAACAAGATTGCCAACATTTTCGAGAATGACAATATCCAATTCTTTCGTTTTGAGGCCGTCTAAACCTTCCTTGGTCATTGTCGCATCCACATGACAAAGGCCTCCAGTTTGAAGCTGAATGACCGGAATTCCTTTTGAAGCGACTTTCTCTGCATCAACCACAGAATCGATGTCTGCCTCAATCACGCCCATTTTAAACCGATCGCGAATTCTATCGATGGTGCCCATAACCGTGCTTGTTTTTCCGGAACCCGGTGATGACATCAGATTTAACAGAAATGTTTTCTGATTCTTCAATTCTCTTCGCAATTCATCTGCTTTAATCGTATTGTCTTCGAAAACACTCTTTTTTATTTCAATTGTTCTTATTTGACTCATCATATTCTCAACCTCATATAATTTCTATACTTTTAATCTGGAATTCTCTGCCGGATAAAAGAGTTACCGCATCAGAACCGCAGTCTTTACAGACAAAAGATGGGGGATCGCTTTCAATTTTAGATATGTTTTCGCATTCTCTGCATTTAACGAAAACAGGCAGGATTTCAAACTCAACTGATGCTTCTTCCGCTATTGTATCCTTAGAGATCATCCTAAAAAACAATTGTGCCCATTTTGGAATAATGTTCGATAAAGCTCCTGAAGTAATGTTTATCTGGACAATTTTACTGGCATGATTCTTTTCTGCATAATCAACGGATATATCAAGAACATTTTCCATTATTGAAAGCTCATGCATCCTTTTTCTCCTTAAAGCTTATCTATTTTCACTTTATTTCTATCGTTTGTTATGCTCTTGGTGTGTATTTTGGAATCAGTACATCCACATCTAACGGTTCGCAAATAGATGGATCGTCTCTGATTATGGAAATAGCCCCGGATGTGCATTTTGATTCACAAACACCACAACCTAAACATTTTGCACTGTCAAAAACCATTTTATCATCCACCATTTGCATTGCATTGAACTTGCAGTAATCAACACAAATTCCACATGAAACACATTTTTCTTCATCAACGGAACATTTATAACCGGAAGATGCAAACATTGGGGCATCTAATAAATTATAAGCTGACATTGCAGTACAGCAGCAGGTGCAGCAATTGCATATTGCATAAAGGCGGTCATTTAATGAGCTTTTGAAAAATGCGGATTGAACATTTCCCCGTTCATGCTGATCTTGAACGATTTCAAGTGCCTCTTTCTGAGTAATTCGTCTCGCTTTTGTATCTGACACATAATCCAAAACAAAACTTACCCATGGTTCCCCTAAAATAAGACAAACCTCTCTTGGATAGCAGCCTGCATCTCCTCTGGCTGTACGACAGGGACATTCAACAACCGCAATGCTTTCCGGGTCTTTGATAATCGCTTTTCTGGCTAAATTGTAAGGAATAACTGTTTTTGGCAAATCCGGAAGATTTAAATCTTCGTGGAGTGAAAGAATTTTTTTTGCATCCTCAACCCGTATCACCTTCGCATGGTATTCATTGGTTTCCATGTTACTTGCTATAAATCCTGTTTGATCCACAAACATTTTAACCGCATCTTCTGCGTCCGAGTAATCCTTATCATCCGGATATTTCAAATCGTCAGATATTGGTTTCAGTCCATTAAGGGCATTTTGCATATAATGAATATACAGATTAATGTATTTCAAATAATGGTATCCATGTACCCGGTCAAGAAGCCCCTGGTTAGTTCTGGGATATTCCTTTTTAAATTTTTTCAGACTTTCCTTCTTTTTCTGTTCCTTTAAATCACTCATCGTCTTCTCACTTTCTATTTTTTATAATAAATGGTTAATTCTAGTACAACAAATTAAAATCATGATTCATTTTTTTACTCCACTTAATACCGTCCTCATTCATTTGATTGCCAATATTTTCTAAATTATTCATCAGCAGGATAGCCGTATATTTGACTGACTTGAACAAGATCGACCTTGCCTACGCCGTTTCTAGGAATGCTATCAATAAACTGAATATATTTGGGTGTTTTAATAGACGATTTTTCTTTTCCGATATACGCCTGTAATTCTTCTTTCGTCATAGATTTCTCTGGTTTTAAAACAACGATGGCTTTACCGACTTCTCCCCACCGTTCGTCTGGAACGCCGAACACACAAACGCATTCGATGGAAGAATGTCCCATAATCGTATGTTCAATCTCTATGGGATAAATGTTTTCACCGCCGGAAATAAACATATTCTTTTTTCGGCCGCAAATATAGTAGTAACCGTCCTGATCTTTATAAGCAATATCTCCTGTGTGGATCCATCCATCTCTCACAATATCGTTCGTTTTTTCGACATCCATCCAGTACCCGGAAAACGTAAGATTCCCACTAAAAAGAAGTTCTCCCCTTTCCCCATCCTCAACATCCACACCATTTTCATTTACCAGGCGAATATTGTTAAAATACATGGGTCTTCCAAC
>JAENWK010000138.1 GCA_016650045.1 Eubacteriaceae bacterium
AATTTTCTTGTTATTTTTTACTTAATTGAATCATTTCTCATCTCCTCAAAAAATGGTGTTCTTTTTTCTTCAACGCATTTTGCAGCATAGAGGTACATTGCTGCACTCCAGGTTTGCCAGTCTTGTCCCATTGGTTTTCCGTCCTGTGCTTTAATCCATTCATTAAATCCAAACTCAAGGTTTTCAGAATGGGTTAATTTGATACATTGAGTAAGCGCAACCAGTTTTTCTTCGGCAAGTTTAAAACGTTTTGCGGCAACCAGCGCTGCCACATAAAAACCCCCGATAAATGGCCAGATACCGCCATTGTGGTAATCTCCGGGATTATTAAATTGTGAATATCTTTCGTGCCAGTCAGGATCCTGGGGCTTTGTAAAAGGGAAAAAGTTGGGTGGCAGATCAACGGCAAGTTCGCCTCTTTCTCTCATGGCGACACATTCCTCTTCAATCCACAATACCATTTTATCAGCTCTTGTTGGAGAAGCAATTCCGGATAAAATGGCAAGGCTGTTTCCAAGCAGGTCAAAACCTTCGCTGCTGTAAATTTTATAGGCCCAGAAAGCATAATAGGGTTTGTGTTTTACCACCAGTCCTTCGTGTTCATGATGGTGTATCTTATTGCCAGTAATGGTAATACGGCTCATTTCGTGACGAAACTTATCCGCTCTTTCGTGCTTTCCTAATAATCGCAGATAACTATAAACCAGGGTATTCACAAATAATCCGAATCCGGTAACCCATTGTTCATCGCGCCAGTCGCTGGTAGGTTGCTGTGCTACCAGAAAACGGTCTGACGGGCTTTGGTATTCCATCCAGACAAGGGCTTTATCAACAGCTTCCTGAAGGAAATCAGGTTCATTGGTAACTTTTCTAAAAATGCCGGCACCCAGCAAAAAAAGTGGAGTAGTGTCACTTGCTCCGCGATCTTCTTTATCATGCACGAGCGAAGGGATATGTCCGTGTTCAGTCTGATTCTTTGCCAGCGTTTCCAACACTTTTCGCATGCTCTTCATCAGTTTTTCATTTCCTGAAACAGCAATCCCCAGAATGGAAATCATCAGATCCCGGGTATAAGGTTCCGGATAACCCCAGCCTGCTGTTCGCGGCAAACCGTGAAATGGTCCGTGGGCATTATGAAGCAGCACTTCGAGGGCGGCTTTACTGGCTTGTTCAATCTCTTTTCCGTTATTGGGTTTCATGATCTTATCTTGTTAATTTATTTTAATATTATCCTTCATAAAGCCGAAGCCTGTTTTTAAGCACAACAATCTCATTCTGCATGTTTTCTATTCGCTGCAATAAATAGGTTATAGTCTCAATCCCTTCGAGGTTAATATCCAGATCATAATAGAAACGAACAAATTTTTCAAGCTGAGGAAGCTGCTCCTTTTCAACAAAGCACTTTGACTCTATAATACTGGTTTCAATTAATCCGTTTTGCTGCAAAAGGGTTATAAAAGCAATCTCGATATCGTGATTGACACAGAATTCATTTACCGCTATTAAATCATTTATTTGTGTTGCTTTCATTTTAAAAGATTAAGATTTTGATAACTCAGTAAATAAGCTTTTTTGCCTTTCAGTTAAATGGGTTGGGATTTTAACCGTATAGGTAATGTATAAGTCTCCGAACTGCCCATCCTTTTTATAAGCAGGAAATCCTTTCCCTTTGAGTTTTACCTTGCTTCCATTTTGCGTTTCGGGCTTTACTTTTAGTTTCACTTTTCCGCTCAGGGTATCGAGGGTTATTTCGCCACCCAACACGGCTGTGTATAATTCCAAATCGACATGAGTATATAAATCATTTCCCAGTCTTTTGATTCCGGGATGATTTGCTATTGAAAATGTAATATACAAATCACCGTTCGGCCCGCCATTTATTCCCGTACCCCCATGTCCTGCAATTTTAATTGTTTGCCCATTTTCAATGCCGGCAGGGATGGTTATTCTTATATTTTTACCATTTGCAGAAAGGGTTTGTTTGTGGGTTTTATAAGCATCGGTAAGGTTGAGTTGGATTTGCGCCCTATAATCCTCGCCTCTGAATTTTACCTGCCTGCTTCTGCCTGCATTTGCTGAACCACCAAACATGGATTCGAAGAAATCGGAAAAATCACTGCCGGATTGTGCCCGGGAATACTTTTGTCCACTAAAATGTGAAGATTGTTCCTGGTACTGTTTTGCATTTTCAAACTGTTCAGCATGTTGCCAGTCTTTCCCGTATTTGTCGTATTTCTTTCGCTTTTCAGGGTCACTAAGTACTTCATTGGCTTCATTAATTTGCTGAAAATTCTTATTCGCATCTGCATCGTTGGGATTCAAATCGGGGTGATATTTTCTGGCCTGTTTACGGTAGGCCTTTTTAATGTCGCCTGCAGTGGCATTTTTGTCTATCCCTAATATTTTGTAATAATCGATGAAATTCATTTGCTTGTTAGATAATAAATATAAAAAACCTAATTAATGCTAACTCCAAACAGATATCCAATCAATGCTGACATTACCATTGCAATGGTTCCCCAGATACAAATTCTCAGTACAGATTTTCTAATTACTGAACCCCCAACCTTTGCTGCAATGGTTCCGGATAAAGCAAGAAATAAAATTGAGAACCCATATTGGAAATATATCATTTGACTTAATGGAGCAAAAATTGAAATCAAAAGAGGAAATATTCCGCCCGCTATAAACGAAGTTGCAGATGCAAGGGCAGCCTGCAAAGGTTTTGCCCTGGACATTTCATTAAGACCCAATTCATCCGTGCGTGCGCTTCTAAAGCGTTATGAGCAGTAAGTTGTTTTGCAACTTCTATGGCTAAATCGCTGGTCAGCCCTCTTTTTTCGTATATTTTAGAAAGTTCATCCAATTCAATTTCCGGCGTACTGGCAAGTTCATTTTTTTCCCTTTCTAAATCTGCGGTTTCAACATCCAATTGCGAACTTACAGAAACATATTCTCCCGCAGCCATTGACAAAGCTCCCGCAACCAAACCTGCCAGGGTTGCCAGTATGATTGGGTCTCTTGCCACACTTGCGGCAGCAACTCCAATGGCTAAACTGGTGGTAGAAAGAATACCGTCATTGGCACCTAATACACAGAGGCTCTCAGCCATCCGCTTCTTTTTACAAAATGATTTTCACTTTCCACTCAATTTATTTACATGTATAACCGCCATCAAAACCAATTCACTTCCGGCAACAAATTTTGATTCGTCAGATACCAGATAAAGTATTCCGTAATCAATATTTATCGGTTCGCCAGTATCAATATATCCCCAATTTATCATTAATAATCTGCACAAACCGTTTTGCAACAACCCGGTAGTCGAAGTTCGCTACAACACGTTCACGGCCAGCTTTGCCCATTTTATCGCGCAATTCAGCATCATTCATCAAAATCAACAGGTACTTTGCAATATCCTGAACATTAGCCCGGTAATCTACGGTACGAGGTACTTTGAATACAACTTTGTGTTTATCTTCAAAACCGGATTCTTCTCCAAGTATGACTTCGTTGACTACAATTTTCTTTGCAACTGCAGCCAAAAATGCTGTTTTTTTATGAACAAGCGTATCCAACATGCCCATGGCTTTAATGCTGATAACCGGTTTTTCG
>JAENWK010000217.1 GCA_016650045.1 Eubacteriaceae bacterium
ACATCTTTTTCCTGTTCCAACACAGCAAACAAATCATCGTAGTCCATCTGCAACAGTTCAATGGCATGTGGCAGGGTGCAAAACTGACCATTATTGTATTTCTTTAAAAACCAGATGACAGCAGCAAAAAAGGAGACCGCAGATTCGGAGAAAAACTCACCCTGTTTGCGTATCCATTCCCTATTCAGGTTGTATAATATGGTTCGCGAAGATTCAAAAGCATCAATCGGACTTTCCATCCACTCGGGAGCCAAAGGATTGCAGCGAAAGGATTTTTGAATATTCTCAAAGTTGATCACATAAAACCGGGCTGATTCTGGCAGTTTTCCGTTTTTCTTCGCTTTTAAAAAATGGTTGTAAGTAACCAGTGATAAATCCGGATACTTAAAATCATACACGCACATCGAAAAACCTTTTTTCAAGTGCTGCCGGATAAATGGCAACACGACAGAAAAGGACTTTCCGGAACCGGGTGTTCCGATCACCATCGAAGCCCGAAAAGGATTGACAATATTGATCCAACCTTCATATAGCTTGTCCTTGTAGAGATACCGGGTAGGAAGGTTCACCGAGTATTCATTCTCCCTTAAAACCTGTTCCTGTGGAAAACTTTCATTCTCCACATTAAACCTATCCTTCATCAGGTTGACATTGATTAGCTTGGAGATATTGTCAACCCCGATGTTCAGCAAAACAAAACCAAAGAAAGTTAGCAGCAGATAGAAAAAAGGGAATGAACCCATTACCACCAAACTACCCCAGTAAAGAATTAGTCCGGCAATAACCTGAAAAACAATGGTGGAAATCATCAGTTCCCTATCTTTATGGGCTTTAGTTCCTATGCAGGTGATAACCAGAAACACCAGGCATACAGCCTTGGATTGGTATACATTGGAAAGAAATTCCAACTGTAGCATTTTTTGAACCAGTGGATAAAAGGCCGGAATATGAATTCCGTGCGTTGTAAAATAATCCAACTGGTTGAGATACATAGACAAGAACAGCAGTAGGTAGCTAAAAAAACGAAATCCTTCGTGCAATTTCTCCAATTCTCTATCTTCGGTCATGGACATCTTTTTAATAATAATATGGTTCAGGTGTATGAATTACATGAATTCGGAAAAATCCTCTATTTCAAGGATTTGGCTTTCAAGATATCTTTGTTTTTCAGGCTGAAGGTGAGTTTTCGCCCGGTATTGCCCAGTGCTTTTTCACCCAGTTCGATCTTTAGAATACGCTGATCGGGAATGGTCATTTTTTCCATCACAAATACTTCCCGAAGAGTCGTTTCTCCTGGAATACGCTTCACCTTATTCCGCTGGTATTCAGGAAAGACCTGGTATTCCTGTACATTGGTCGCTTTTGCCTGTCGTTTGTCGGTGATCCAGAAATTAAAGCTTTCAACATCATAAGCCATGTTGGTCTTGTTGGTGATCTGAAGCTCAAAAAAGAGGGCATCATTTTTCAGGCTGATGGAATTCAAACGAACCCTAATTCCAT